>JARGOZ010000334.1 GCA_029213025.1 Verrucomicrobiales bacterium | reverse complement strand
ATTCACGCACTTCCAATGAAACAATGAGGTACATTTTCATTTCCCGGCTTTTACATATCCACAAAACCTGTAAAATTCCTAAAACCGGAGGCGGTTCCGGAATAGTGTTCCGAAGGGCTCCAGAATAAAACCGTCCTGCAAAATACATGATCACCTTTCGGCAGACAACCACGAGCGATATTCCGACTATCTCTGAAATTCTTGCCGCAGTTTCGCTCCAGTTTGGAGGGGGTGAGAATGACCTCAGTGATCCTGTTGCGGGATGGGTTGCTTGTAGTGACGACAAGCCCATTGCGTTCGCACTTGCGGATAGGAAGGCCGGTAGACTATTGATTATCGCCGTTGTCCCGGAGGCTACCGGCAAAGGTCTTGCTGGTGAATTGATGCGGCAGGCAGAAGCCTGGCTTTTTTCCCACGGCTGGAACGAGATAAAACTTACTCTCCCAGACAAGAGTCATGAGCATGCTCTCGGATTTTTTCTCCATCTTGGTTGGACCCATTCGCAAGAAGAGGGAGAAGGTCTCCGTCTGAAGAAAGCGAATCCACGAACTTTGATCAAACTGGAGGAGCACTTCATTGACGACCCTAACACCGGCTACAACCGCATAGTCCGATTGCAACGTGCTCCGAGTGATAAACCCCATTGTCTCTGCCTCTTTTTGGACGGCGAATCCTATTGGCGCGATATGGACGTGATCCCATTGCTGAATGAACTCATTGAAGAAGCGAAGCTTCCACCTATGACGATAGCTCTCGTCGGTCATGTCAGCGGTTCTGCGCGCCACGAAGATTATACCTGCAATGAATCCTACGCTCATTTCATCGGAGATGCGGTGATGCCATGGTTGAAAAGGGAGGTTTCCGGTCTCAATGATTACGGACACACTATCTGCGGGTTGAGTCTGAGCGGCCTCATGTCAGTTTACCTGACTCTGCAGTACCCACAGTATTTCCCGGGTTGCATCTCTCAGTCCGGCTCTCACTGGTGGAAGCACGAATGGTTCGTGGCGATGGCTCGGTCCCAATCGCCCATAGACGCCCGTTTCTGGCTGAGTGTTGGCGACTTGGAAACCGATGTTGGTGTCAAACATCCGCCGACAGGTCTGCTACAGAAGATCTCGCAGATCGAGGGAGTCGAAACTGCCACGCGAGTCCTCGAAGATATCGGCGGAAAGGTTCATTTTCACAAATACCATGGCGGGCATTCCAATGAATGCTGGCGCAATGAACTTGGTCACGCGTTGCTTTGGATCGTTAATAACGAAATGCAGAATCGGTGAGGCACAAGGTCTGAACCCGTCCCTCACACCACCCGGCATTCAGGTCCACGCCGGGCGGTTCCGTCGGTCATGATATCTCTTCGATACTGCCGCAGGCGGCCGAGCATACAATACTGGATTTTTTGCACCCGATGCACCGTCGAGTACGCTCGACATGGTAAGTGGATTGGCGAAAGCCAATCCGCAGCAGCCTGACGATTGCGATTGATAAATCTTCGTTTTTTGAAGTAGAGCTGCACACAACCATCAAAGCCGAAAGACCAGCGGCCCCAAAAAACCAACAAAAAGCTCTCGCCCGAGCCCTCTTTAATTCGTGTCCATTTAAAGACCTCATTCATTCGACCTCTTATTCGTGTTAAAAAAATACGGCCTATACCGGTTTCCCGACGTTTCAGAGTCGAAGATTCTCGGCCTTGAAAGCTTTTCTGAATACCGCTACGGCACCGCCTTTGAGGGAAGCCTCTTCCGGAGACAGCCCGGATATTACCGCAACCGGGAGGCCGAATTCTTCCAGTGTAGCGCTTAACATGGCGGGAACAATCTCTGCAAGAGAAGGCTCACGGCACGCCACGATCAATGCCGCAGGATCCGTCAGGGCTACCATCGTCGCCACCTTTTCCGCCAAAGGCTGAAGTGCCGATTTCAGAGCTGAATGAAGTATAGCATCACCGGTCACTCTCTCCCCTACCTCAGCCAGAGAAATAGAGGTGTACCGGGGCGCTGCATCAGCTATACTTTTAAGTAAACCTCTTTCCCCGCACCAGGTCTGCAGACAATCGGTCTTTCCACAGGAGCAGAGTCGCCCTTCGGATCCGGCGGGGAGGTGTCCGATTTCCCCGGCGCAAAAATGCTGCCCACGGACGAGGCGGCCGCCACTCATTTGGGCACAACCGATCCCCTGCCCCAGAGCGACATAGAGGAAGTCTGCCGGAACCCGATCAAAATCCTGAAACCAGTGATTTGCCAGAAGTCCGGCCGCCGCATCATTTTCCAATACAATTCCGGGAAAACGTTTCGACAATTCATCCACCAGCGGAACATTTTCCCACTCCCCGAGATTCACCGCTGACAAACAGATCCCGCGTTCCACGTCGATCATCCCCGGAATTACGATACTGATACAACTACATCAGGAACAGAATCGAGTACTTCGGACAGTAATTCATGGAGTAGAGAACGATAAGACTCCGGCCTGTTTCGATTCCCCGTTTTCTTCGTTATCCGGGTATCAATCAGACCGGTATGATCAACCACAGCCGCGGTGACCTCTGACGGCGAAACCAGAATCGCGAGGGCTTTCCAGTAGTTTGCAGAAAGCTCCACTTCAGACCGGTAAAAGCCCGGCTCCCGCTCATCCACAGCGCCCCGATCAATCAAATCCCGGCAGATATCAGTAACACTCGCCTTTCGGATTCCACAGATTTCACCAATCCGCGTTCGCCCCACCGGACCGCGTTCTCTGACTTCATGCAGAATCGCCGCCTGATTTTCGAGTCGTTTGCGAGAACACTCGAATGACAGCCAACTTCGTCAAACTAGGCTTTACGCCGGGATTTGGTCTAACCCATACCCTGCCCCGCCTGATCGGTCAGCAGAAAGCTAATTTGCTGTTTATGACCGGTCGCCGTATCGACGGCCAAACAGCCTTTGACTGGGGGTTGGCAGATGTATTTGCAACGCCAGAAACCGTTCGCGAGGAAGCGCTGGCACT
>JARGOZ010000117.1:15769-21831 GCA_029213025.1 Verrucomicrobiales bacterium | reverse complement strand
TGTCGATACGATCGATTTCTTTGCGAAGGTCGTCGAGAGTCATAAATTTATTCTTCTTCCGCTGTAGCAGCGGCGGCTTTTTCCTCCTCTTCGAGAGCAGCTTCTGCAAGCTGAATTTCGGTTAGTTCCGGAGGAGTGTCTTCTTCGGATTCCTCCTCCTCCGCTTCGGGTTCCTCCGGTTCAGCGGTGGGCAGGTTTACATTGCGCAACTCGGTGGCGTTCGGAAGAGCATCGATATCGGTCACCCCGAAATGTTCGAGAAAAAGAGAGGTGGTTTTGTAAAGCATCGGGCGCCCCGGCAAATCGGCCCGCCCGCCGCTTTCGATCAAATTTCGCTCCATCAATTTGTGGACCATGCCATCGCAGTTTACCCCGCGAACCGCTTCGATGTCCGCTTTAGTGATGGGCTGGCGGTAGGCGATCAGAGCGAGAGTTTCCAGGGCCGGAGGACTCAGTTTTTCGGGCCGCATCTCGGGCAGCAGCGCGCGGATCCATTCGGCCAACTCGGGGCGGGTCACAATTCGCCAGCCATGCGAACTTTTCTGAAGCATCGTCGGGCGGTTTTGTTGAGCGAACTCCTCGCCCAGCTCATCGATGACGCGGGATATCGAATCCTCGGTCGCGGAAGTATATGGCTCGCTGTCGAGGACCGGCCCGGTGTCCTCGGCACCACGTCGTATCGCCTTCGCGATTTCGGCAGCCGAAATCGGTTCAGGAGCGGCAAAAATCAATGCCTCCACGATGTGTTTTAAGTCCATATTTAACGGCAGCAAACTTACCCGAAAATCCGTTTAGGCAAGGGTAAGAATCAGAGTTCACTACCCCTGATGACACGATTCCTGAAAGCAATGCTTTCGGAAAGGGGGCAGCTACTGATCAGAGCTGCCTGCAACTGTCCCGGAGGGCACCAGGGCGACTCGGAAACCAAGGATATTGTTCCGTTCAGCGGGAGGGGTCCAGTTACGGGACACGGAACGGCAAAAGGCCGCATTGTTTTTCCAGCACCCGCCGCGGGTCACCCGGAACGTACCTGAGGCAGCACCCTCAGGATCCTTACCGCCGGACAGGTCGCCAAACCAGTCCCGGCACCACTCCCACACATTACCATGAACATCGTGGAGCCCCCATTCATTGGGTTTCTTTCTCCCAACCGAATGAGTCATCCCCCCTCCGTTGTCTTCGAACCAGGCAAATTCACCAAGCCGGGAACGGTCATCACCAAATGAATAGGCCGTTTTGCTTCCCGCCCGACTGGCGTAATCCCATTGCGCCTCCGTCGGCAGGTGGTAGATCCAGCCCTCTGGCAGCGTTCCGTTTTGCTGTTCCCGCTCCGTCAGTTTTCTGCAGAATTCCATCGCATCCAGCCAGGAGACCGTTTCCACCGGAGCCATATTCCCCGCTTGCTTGAACTTTGCCGGATTGGCCCCCATGATCTCCTCGTACTCCTTCTGGGTCACCTCGTATTTGCCGATCCAGAAGTCTTTTGTAATAGTCACGTCTATCTTTGCATCGCTCATCTGGAACCTGCCTGCCGGAATGCGGCACAACTCGACAAATCCTCTCTCGCTTGCCTTCTCCCTGTTATCCAGCGCCTTTTCAAGCCCCCCCGTAAAACCGCTGATAACCAATTTCCTCCCGGGACAATTTTCGAATGCGAGCCACGCCTTCCCGGTTTAAATCCAGAGCATTTCCTCCGGTCACTGCCGCTTTTCTTTCGTTCCCGTTGATAAGGCGGACCACTTCGATCTCCCCATCGTTCACCCCTCCCGTTTCAAGCTCCCCCGTCACTTCTCCGAAAAAACTTGTACCTTTTACCGCGAGAACTGTCGATGGCATCTTCAGACGGAATTCCTGACGGCGCTTTTTGTCCTTTAAGGAACGGACCTTCACATTCAACTTCCCCCTGAGAAGGGAAAGCGAATGCCCCGCCTTGACGTCAGGCCTGGTATCGACTGTCGTTTCGACGCCCAGCCGCATTCCGATCCTTTCCCCCTTGAGCATAACCGCGTAACTGTCTTTCCCCGTCCGGACCGTCTCCCCCTTTCTCACGACCTTGCTTATTTCACGAAGCTCTCCCGTGGAAATCTCCCTCACCTTCCCGTCCTCCGAAATCACCTCAATGGTTCCCGAACCTCCATAAAGCCTCAACACGTCAGTGTCCGGAACCTCCTGCCCCCTTCCGATCAGGGCAAAGAAAAACATAATGAGCCCGTAGGTAACCGCCGCGAAGAGCGGATCGGAACTTGATATCGAACAAAAATAGGGACGAAGCATAAAAAACAAGAAATTAAGGACCAACCCAAAAGATTGATCTCATGTAAAGAATTCTTATCTATCCGGTGCCCGATGTCCATGCGGATTTGCCCCGGGATCGCACCATCCCCCATAACACCCCCAACTGATAAACAATCATTTAGCGTTCCTTAATGCCAAACTGACGGTCAAGAAACTCTTCCTTATTTTTTCGATACTTCCGCTAAAGACCTTCCAGAACAACTGAATTCCGGAAGGTATCGCCTACTCGCCATCCGGGCCGTCCATCATGTTCTGCGCCCCGTGCAGATCGTTGATCACTTTCTCCCAATCGGGATTGCCAGTTTGAGTCAGGTTTTTGAGGGTCTTAAAGAAAAATACCGCGCCATGAGGGTCCGCTGCATACTGGTAATTTTTGGCTTGATCCCGGTTGCCGAGGAGATCTTTGGGACTGGTCCCCTGAAATACCTTTTCCAGTGATCTCGCCAGTTGCCCCTGCGACGAAAAGTAAAATCTTCTTTCCGCTACATTATCGATTGTCTCACCGGGTTTATCCGGATCAAAACTCCAATAGCTGTCCTCCCATAAAACGAATGAGGGTATCGAAGTTTCGTTGCAATAAATCTCTACTTTGAAACCTCCGTGATCACCGGTCGCCACACTTAACTCGACCATCCGAAGATGGTTGTTTTGATCGTAACCACGCCGAAGTGTGCCACTGGTTTCGTCCCTTTCGTATTCGGACCGGCTGTATCGTAAATTCTGATTCGACGATACCTCATTATATACCTTTTTAGCCAACGCCACGACGTTTTTCCTTTCCTGATCAGAAAGCTCAGCGGCAGCCCCGTCCCCGCCCGGCCGAACCTCGTAGTGTAGAAAAGTTTCCGATACTTTTGCCGCCTCTTCCGGGGAATCCGTGGCATTCCCCGCCTGACCGAGAAACTGAACTTCGGTCACAATGGTAATTTCGAAACTTCCGCCCGCCGCTTTCGAGATGGCTTCGAACCGATAGGGGCCGATCCGGGCGCCGCCGAGGTGGGTAAAATGGCGACCGAGGCGAATAGCTTCTCCGACTTCAGCAACGGCAGAACCGGCTTCGATGTGTCGGGCCACGCCGCCCGGAATTTTTCCCCGAACCTCTTCGAAACTGACGCTTCCCCCGGCTTTGATTGACTGAGCAAAAACCATGCTGGATATGACAGCAAGCAAACTGACGGTTCGAATATTCATCGCTCAAAATAAGAGAGTTCGGTGGGTCCGCCAGCAGATTTCCGTCACCTCGTTTGCTTTAGCCCGAATCGTCTGATTGAGGGGCATCTCTGTGGGGGGAAAATTTCCGAAATAAAGCCGGGCTCAAAGAAGTACGATTTTTATCGTTGATAATGTACGATTTTTTCCGTAGGATTTGTCATGGTCCGATTTTTCTGTCTTGTCTTGTTGTCGGGATTGCTGTTTGCAGAGGAGCAAATCCCCACAGACCGGGGTGACCCAGGGATCTCCCAAATACTGGCTCGTATCGAAACATTCGAGCAATCACGGCAACGCGGAATCGAACAGAGGACTAAGAAATACGTTGCGGATTTAAAAGCTCTGGAAAAGAAAATCCCGGCGACAGGAAATCTGGACAAAGTTCTGGAGGTAACCAAAGAGCGGGAGGAATGGGAGGCCGGGAACCAAACTCCATCAATCAATCCACGGGATGCATCAAGAGGTCTCGAACTTCGAAAGCTCCGTTACTACTTTGATCGCGACCTGCAGCTCATTCGTGAAAAACGGGATGAAAACACAAACAGAATTGCGCCCACTATCATTTCGGAAATTGACGAACTGATCAAAGCGCTCACGACTGAAGGAAAGATCGCCGAGGCAGTTACGGTTCGAAATATCAAAAAGGAGTTTTTGATTGCTACAACTCCGCCCGTTGAAGATACCCCGACAAATCAGGAAAAGCCTTCAGCAGAGAGTAGAGAACCTGATGTTGTGACAGTAAAGGATGCGAAAAAATGGGGACGCAACACGTGGATCAATCAAAGCCCCGGTTATCGTCCCGAAGACCCTTTAAACCCACCGCAGGGCTCGATTCGATTTGAGGAAAAAACCGCCAAAACGAAAGCAACTGTTCCGGTAGAGATTCATGTCGAAAATCTGCCCCGAAGGCACGAATGGGCAATTATCGCGGTATCCCAATCGGGTAAAGGGGAATACCGGGAATTGATGTCAGGGTACAACACACGCAAGCTTCCCACAGAACTCACCATTTCTCTCTATCCCTTTGGTGAGCCCTGGGAAATCTACCTTCTTGCGATGCCTGAAAAGAACTGGGAATCGGTAGTCGAGATCCGTGCGCAATTTGATAGAGAACCTGACAAAAGGGCCATTTCAGATGAACTGAAGGCTTCGAGGAACGTGAAAAAACTAAAACAAGACGGAAACCTGATTCTCGGTAATATCTCTTTATTGGTCACCCGGTAAAAATGCATTTACTATCCAATCCCGGATGACTGAAATCATACCATGGGGAAAAAATTAAATCCTACCACTGCCGAACTGAAGATTCTTCAGATTCTCTGGGCGGACGGGCCCTCTACGGTAAAGCACGTTCGTGAAAGACTGGGAACCAAGTCGGGCTACACCGGTGTTCTCAAGCAAATGCAGGTCATGCACGCGAATGGTATGGTTGAGCGGGACGAATCTCAAAGGAGTCATATCTATTCCGCAGAACATATTCGGGAAAGGACGACAGAAGGGTTGCTGCGGGATCTGATGCAGAAAGCTTTTGGTGGCTCAGCTTCAAAACTGGTTCTGTCCGCCCTGTCGAACGAACAGGTTTCAAAAACAGAACTGAAAGAGATCCGTAAATTAATTAACCGTCTGGAGAAACAGAATGAGCAGGACTAGTCAAACAATCATAAACAGCTTCGAAATACTGGGGACCGTGGCCCTCCACTTTTTATGGCAGGGAACTCTGGCAGGAATCATCTACTACCTGCTCCGCTTTATTGTTCGACGAGCATCAACGCGGGCGGGCCTCGCTCTCGCAGCGATTGTATTGATGCTGGTATTACCCATACTCACAATTTGGTATATCGAAAAACCTTTAGGAGAAATGTCATCGATGGCAGTCTGGAAAATTTCAATCGGTGTGATTTGGATCATTGGAGCCTCTTGCCTCCTCTCAAGGTTCATTCCGGGATTCCTGAAACTGAACCGGCTCCGGCAACCGGGGAACTATATCGAAGACGAAGTTGCCGGTCAATTCGAGCAGTTGAAAACGAAGTTCCATTTCAGGAGGAATATTACGCTACTGCTACATGAAGCCATAAAAGTTCCCATCACTTTCGGTTTTTGGAAACCGGTCATAATCATGCCGATGTCGGCGCTTTCCGGACTTCCGGGAGATCAAATCGAATTGGTCCTTGCCCATGAACTAAGTCATATCAGGAGAAATGATTATCTATGGAATCTTGTGCAAACACTGGCTGAATCCTGTTTATTTTTTCATCCCGCAGTATGGCTGATCTCGAAAGATCTGCGCAAAGAAAGGGAGTATGCCTGTGACGATTATGTAGTCCGACTCTATGAAGACAGAACGACGTACGCAAACGCTCTCGCAAATATGGAATCCCAACGACAGACAAATCTCGCAATGGCAGCCAATGGAAGTGAATTTTCTCTACTGGGACGGATTCGGAGAATTCTCGATGAGGATTCAGATCCCGGATCTGACCGCCGCCGGTTGACCGGAGAACTGATGTCTGTCATTCTCAACGCCTCGATCAAAGTTCGGGGGCCTGTTTCAAAAGAAT
>JARGOZ010000117.1:5694-15759 GCA_029213025.1 Verrucomicrobiales bacterium | reverse complement strand
CGGTCTCATCAGGCAAAACAGAATGCCCGCAAAGTAAGACAGCGAATCAATGGAATGAAGGTCTTTCCAGAGCACGAAAAGAAACGGTGGAACAGATTTTGTCGATGTCGGAAAGCGACGTTAAATTTTTGGCTCTGGAGGGACTGTCGAGAAGGTGGGTCGAAAAAGACCTTGAAGCAGCGTGGGCCTTTGGAACGGGACTCGAAAAAAGGGAACATTTCGTTACCTTTATGCAGGCGGTAGCTCCCATGGTATCCGAAAAACATCCGGATAAGATCTTTTCCATAATTGAGGAGAGGCGGCACTGGCCCGGGCAATGGGTAGCTATTCAAAAGGCAACGATGGTGATGGCTGATCGCGATTTGGATCGGGCAGTTCACTTCTATACAGAGTCCACTCCGGAACGACTCCGCTTTACGGAAGTATCCCGTCAATTGGCCCGGCGAATCGTAATGAGAGATGGCAGTGCTGAACCGGGGTTTGCCTTTGCGGAAACACTCAGAAATCAGGACAAAGCCTATGGTGGCGCCCTTCAGGGAATTCTGCAGGAATGGGTAAAAATTGATGAAGATGCCGCAATGGCTTACGCACGTGATTTTGAGCACGAGAAATTCGTATCCCGGGTTGTATCAGGATTAATGGCGGGAACCAACTGGTTTCGCGATCCTGAAAACGCAATCAAATGGACCACAGCCCTCACCGATGAAACCCTGCGCCGAAGATGCCTCAGCAATCTGGTCTGGCTTTGGCAACTTAAAAACAGGCCCGGCGAAATCACTCGCTTGTACCAAAGCGAACTCCTGCAAAGTGAAGATCGAGTCAGCCTCACTGAAGAGATGAAAAAAATGGGAATTCCCATCCCGCAGTAGTAGTATCCCATATAGGATTGACGGCGAAAAACCAACTAAAGAAAAGCACTCGCAAATAGCGGCTCTTATCAGCAGTGTGGATTTTGACAAAGGTACGAAAAGTATACCAAAAAAACATTTGTTCATTTTCCTTGTATGAATGAAGCCATAACCTTCGCAAACGCGGATCTGGAAATCCAATCCACCGGGTCACTGGTTCCGCTACGGGACAACTTCATGAAATTCGGCGATTTGTTTTTTGAAATGTGTTGCGAAAAGATCAACGACGGATATTTCGCGTCGTTCGAAATTCATCCGGTCGGGATAGAGATGCCGACGGCAGCACAACTTATCGGAGCTTTTTGTGATTCAATTAAGCAACTCGAAAACTCCAATCGGCAACTGTGGGACAGGGCTGACTCCCGGGTGATCGATCCGGGATATATTGGTGCCAATCATTGCCAAACTTTTCATGACTTTGTTTCGCACGAAACTCTCTTGAGTATGACCGAATTGAAGATCGATCTTGCTATAACTGTTTACCCCGAAAATATCTTATACCCGGAAAGCCATGGATGAGAACAACCGGCGTACGAAAGAACTGTCCGCCTTTATCGAAAAAGCCCTTGAGATCGAGCTGGAGGAACCGGACAGGGAACTTTCCGGGGACGAATTAAAGAAACTGGCGATTCAATGCGGGTTGTCTGAATCCGATTGGCAAAGGCTGGGTGACCGGCTCGAAGGACATCTCGAAAAGGGGCGGAATTTTCTTCAATTTGCAAACTATGTGGATGCCGTCGAAGAACTGGAACAGGCGATCATTCTTGCCCCATACCGGGCGGATGTGCTTTTTGATTGTGGAACAGCCCATCTAAAACTTTTTGGTGAGACCGGCAAAACTGCCAACCGGCCACGGGCCACAGAAATGTTTTGCAGGTGTCTCGAACTCGAACCCGACCACAGGGGGGCTGCGGCAGGAATCAGCGAGTTGAAGAAGCAGCAGGGAAAAGCAGCGGCACAAAAGAAACGGATTGTCGCTGTAGGGGTTGCAGCCCTTCTTTTTGCCGGTGGCTCGCTGGCCTGGTGGAATACGATGCCTGCGGAAAGTGCCTCGTCTGCCGCCCCACAGTCGACCGCCTCCCAACAGGCAAACCTTCAGGTATACCGGTCGGGGAACCTGGCTGCAGTCTCGCGCATCAGGGAAAAAGGGAACCCTTTCCCAAAGAACCTGCCTGACGATTTCGTCGAGATCGCTTCCGGTTTCACGGATCGAGGGCACGTCGTTGCCCTGCGTAAGAATGGAGAAGTCATCTGTTGGGGGGAAAACGAATTCGGCCAGGCAAGTCCGCCGCCTCTTCCGGAAGCTGTTCAAGTGGCGGCCGGGTATCGCCACAGCCTGGCCCTGACAATAGACGGGGGGGTTGTGGCGTGGGGAGACAATAGTAACGGCCAGTGCAATGTCCCTGCGGAACTGCACGACGTGATCCAGGTTTCAGCGGGTTGTCGCCACTCACTGGCCCTCCTTTCGGATGGAACCGTAGTCGCCTGGGGCGCAAACGAAAAAGGACAGGCCACAGTTCCCGACAATCTTCCACCGGTAGCCCAATTGGCGAAAGTAAATGCCGATCATTCTGTAGTTGTCCTGCAGAACCGAAAACTCGCCGCCTGGGGCATGAATACTCAGGGGCAGTGTCGGGTGGACATTCCCAATAGCAACATAGGGACTGCGTCGGTTGTGCAGGTTTTGGCAGGCGGAGAGAACTACGCATTCCTCGATGATGGTCGAGTCCTCCATTGGGGGCGGCCACTGCGCAGTCATCCTTTTCCGGCGGAAAAGACCGGTGTTGCCGGGGTTTTCTCCGGGTTCCCGGGGGCGGTTTTGGTGAAGACAACAGACGGAAAAGTCGAGTGGTACGGAGCACTCCGGGGCCGCAACGGACTGAGCAGTGAAATTCGCAATTGGAACGAAATCGTTCCCGGGCCTGACCATATCTTCGGGATCAATATTACTGAATAGCTCAGTTAGCGCCGACACCGGAACTCCGTTTCTTCCTGGAGACTCCACTTCATCAACCTCACGGGTAACTTTGCGCCCGATTGTTGAGTCGATCACTGAAATATGTCAGATACATTCACGGTAACTTCGCAGTCTTCGATGAGTTTAAGTCGCGAAGATGCTTCAATCTCACTATACGAATTATCTGAAAGCTGGAAAAGCTCTACAGATCTCGACTCCGGATCGGTGATCAAGTAGTATTTTACCCCGTTGCCCGCGTAAAGCGTCTTTTTCGCAATCAAATCACGATCACGCGTCGACGGCGATAAAATCTCCGCAATTAAAGTGGGAGGCTTGCTGATCCACTGTCCCCCGGGCATACCATGACAATAAATCATGACGTCCGGCCGCACCACAGTGGTTTCGTTCACATGCCAGTCCAACTCGTAGAAAACACGACACCGATTCGAACACGGTTCTGTTTTGAGTTGAGACATCAATCCAAAAACGAGATTAGAGCCTGTATTCTGATGTTCCGGCGTCGGCGATGGTGCCATCGCAACCGGATATCCCTCCCAAAGCTCCCAATCACCTTCCCACTGAAGGTAATCAGCAATGGTGTAAGTCGGTAAAACTTCTTTGAGACTCATCTCCTTCAAATTATCACGTTCAGTAACGAAAACAATAGAAGCCTCCCTGTTCCTGCGGCAAAGAGAGCGGCTCCGATATTCAGGTCAATCGAAGGAGCGCCGTTGCACAGCCGGAACTTGAATTCTTTTTCCGGCGAATGTCCATATTTAACGGCAGCAAACTTACCCGAATTCCGTTTAGGCAAGAGCAAGAATCAGAGTTCTACAGCGGTCGCAGACCGGCCTTTTTCGGATTCAGCCACAGCTTGACGACCCCGGTGGCTGGAGGCACGATCAATTCGCAATCACAATGATGCGGCCCACCGCCTCAGACGCCGTCACAGTCGTGACCCCAAGCATGGTCATCAGAAGGTAGTGAAGCTGATGGGAACAAAACAAATCCGCTTTAGAATCGTTTGGTGAACCCGCCAAACACTCCGAGGTCTTCGGAGTCCTCATTGAGCCCGACCTGAGTTCCCCAGTCGAGGACCAAATCCTCACACAGGCTCAGAGTGAATCCCCCGGCAAAGTAGGATTGATAAGGGGCCGGACCGGCGATCCCAATATATTCGGTAAACAATCCGAGGCGCTCGATCAGATCAAAACCGAGAACAGCGGAATGGAGAAACTCCACCTCGTGGTCCCCTGAGTCCTCATCGTAAGCCGCGTCAAACTCCGCCATCAAGCCGAGGCCGATCGTTTCGGTGAGATCCATTCCAAACGGAAGAATCAATCCGCCCTCCACTTCCCCGTTACTCAACTCCGAGCCGGTGGGAATTTTGATGAATGGAAAAATCGCAAACGCGGTATCTCCCCCGTCATTCCCCCGGACATTATATTTCAGGCGAAGCTGCACGTCTCCGAAACCTTCGGCACCGCCGTCTTCCCGGGTGTAGGAATCAAATACAAACTGCAAATCCGTACAATTGGTCAGACCGAGCTTGAGATTGGTTGCCATAACGGTGTAACTGTTTTCACCGTTGTCGTGCCTCCAGTCAAAATAGCTCGCTTCCACCACCATCGCACCGGCATCCACAGTAAGTGGACTTTCCGTCGCATCCGGACGGTCCGGGGACAATTCCCGCCACTGTGACCGGGGCGTGGGATGAAACAATGTGTAGCCGGATTTGTCGGCAGAAACGGTCTGCTTTGCCTCGACAGGTAGAGGACAGGGTTCGCCGGCGTGGATCATACCGGCGAATCCGGTGGTAATAAAACAGAACGCAATCTGTCGTAGCGATAGTGTGGTCATTGGCAGTTTAGAGAAGCGGGGACGGCGGATTGAAATGAGCGCCGTTTGAGCGTTACGCAGACGGATTGATGCATTTTATTTGAGTTAGCATTATTCATATAATGCCGACTCTACTTTTTTATCTTGAGAAGTCAAGATAATATTCTTTTACAGGTGAGATTCCAATTACGGGACTCTCATACGATCTGGACAAAGCGGTAAACCGGCCTCATTCTTTGCCCCTTCGAGAAATGGCCACGAGCACCGTAGAAAATTACCTGAAAGCAATTCTTCACCTTGCCGAAGATGAAGCGGCCACTATTTCGGTTGGTTCAATCGCCAAAAACCTAACCGTCACACCGGGAACGGTTTCGGCGATGATGAAGCATCTTTCCGACGAAAAACTGGTGGATTACGTTCCGCGTCGCAGCGTTGCTTTGACCGCGAAAGGCAAACGCCAGGCGCTTCAAGTGGTGCGACGCCACCGGTTGATCGAAACCTTTCTCGTTCAAGTGATGGGATTGGACTGGGCGGAGGTTCACGAAGAAGCCGAAGTTCTCGAACACGTCGTCTCCGGTCGGCTTTTAGCGCGCATGGATGAAATGCTCGGCTACCCCCGCTATGATCCCCACGGCGACCCCATTCCCAACGAAAACGGGGAGTACGCCGACCCGGGTGATTTGCAACCGCTCGCGGAAGTAACCTCCGGGCGATTCCGGCTGCTCCGCGTGGACGACTCCGATTCCGACCTGCTCGACTGGCTTCAGAGCCACCAATTGTTACCCGGCCGCGAGTATGAAATCATCTCCCGCGACAGCATTGCCGGGGTGATGGAAATATTGGTCCCGAAAAACCGCTCCCACATTCAAATTGGCGAAAAGGCCGCTTCCCGGATTCTGGTCGAGCCGGTTTTGTAGCGAGCCATTCCGGTGATTCCGACGGGCAGCAAGATCCCTAACATTGGTACCGGAAAAATTGCAATGCGGAAACATTTGTATACCTTCCTCCGGATGCCCGGCTACTGTGCCGTGACTAAGCACACATGCACGACCTCTCCCTGATCTCCACCATCGCAGCCGGGTTCACGGCCGCCTGGCTGCTCGGCCTGCTCACGCAATGGCTGCGGCTCTCGCCCATCGTCGGCTACCTCATTGCCGGGGTCCTCATCGGACCGCACACACCGGGTTTTGTCGGGGATGTCGGAATCGCGACGCAGCTGGCGGAGGTCGGAGTGATCCTCCTGATGTTCGGGGTAGGGCTGCATTTTCACCTCAAAGATCTCGTCGCAGTGAGAAGGGTGGCGATTCCGGGTGCGGTGGTTCAGAGCGCAGTCGCGACGGTGGCGGCAATGGGGCTTTTTCATCTTTTCGGCATGCCTCTGTTGACCGGAGCGGTTATCGGAATGGCCATGGCCGTAGCAAGCACAGTGGTGCTGATGCGGGTCCTTATGGACGCGAACTCCCTCAACGCACCCGAGGGCCACGTCGCTGTGGGTTGGCTTATCGTCGAGGATATCTTCACTGTCATCCTCCTGGTTCTTATCCCCGTGCTTGGCAGCAGCCATGGCGCAGAGGCTGTGGCGCATGCGGCGGCGGCAGCCGGTCACGGAGGGGGGCATGCCGGCGAACCGGTTTGGTGGACCCTGGGAATAGCGCTAGGAAAACTCGCCATCCTCGTTTTTGTGGTTATGTGGGTCGGCTCGCGGATCATTCCCCGATTGCTCGTGCAGGTGGCGCGCCTTCGCTCCCGGGAATTGTTTACCCTCACCGTTCTCGTTTTTTCCGTCGCCGTGGCGGCGGCTTCCTATTTTTTCTTCGGTGCCTCGATGGCTCTCGGCGCCTTCCTTGCCGGCATGGTGGTGGCACAGTCGCCGGTGAGTAACCAGGCCGCAGCCGATGCCCTCCCCATGCGCGACGCCTTCGCGGTGCTTTTCTTTGTCTCTGTGGGGATGCTGTTCGATCCGCGATTTCTGATCGAGGAGCCGCTAATGGTACTGGCCGCCCTCGGGGTGATCCTGGTGGTAAAACCTGTCGTGGCGTTGATCATCGTCGGCGTGCTGGGTTATTCCGTGCGAACCGCCCTGACCGTAGCGCTGGGGCTGGCTCAGATCGGCGAGTTTTCTTTCATCCTCTCGGACCTCGCCAAAATCCACGGGCTAATGCCCGAGTCGGGTCACAATGTGCTCGTCGCCTCTGCCATTATCTCCATCACGTTGAATCCGATCCTTTTTCGAAACCTGCCCGGAATCGAGTCCTGGCTGAAAGGCCACCCCCGGCTCTGGCATCTGCTCAACAGGCGGGCGGAACGCCGCGCCGCTGCCGGGTATCCGGATGCAGGGGGCCAGCTTCACGACGGCCCCCCGGATAAAGGCCCTTTTGCGATCCTCGTCGGCTACGGCCCGGTAGGCCGAACGGTCCACCGCGTCCTTGAGGAAGCCTCGATCGGCTCCGTGATTATCGACATGAACATGGACACAGTGGCAGCGCTGAAAGCCGCAGGCAAACACTCTGTTTGTCGCCGTTTGTAATGTCGCAGGCGATGAAACCGGGAAACAGGAGGAAACCAAAGCGGAAGTGCAAAAAACCGATGAAGAATGGAGAAAGCAACTGACACCCGGGCAGTACAAAATTCTCAGAGAGCACGGAACCGAACGCCCGTTTAGTGATACCTATGATAAATTCAAAAAACAGGGCAAAGGCACCTATCATTGTGCCGGCTGCGGTGCGGAACTCTTCTCGTCCCGCGAGAAATTTGACGCCCATTGTGGCTGGCCGGCTTTCTTCGATGCGTCAAAGCACGAAAATCTCAAAACGATAAAAGACACTTCATTCGGCATGGTCCGCGTGGAAGTACGCTGCAAAAAGTGTAACGGCCACCTCGGGCACATCTTCGAGGGTGAGGGTTTCAAAACCCCGACCGACCAACGCTACTGCATCAACGGAGCTGTACTCAAATTTGTCCCCGATAAACCGGAAGCAAAAAGTGCCGCAAAAGAGAAGGCGAAAAAGAAACAGTAAGCCAACCTCAGGGTGTGATACCGCTGAGATTTTGGATGTTGTCCTGCATGGTCGAGAGCCAGTCACCTTCTTCCGGGCGATTCCCGCAAGGGGCGACGACTACGCTTTTGATGCCCATCCCGCTCAGTAGCTCTACGGATTCTTGAGCGGGTTCGCCCTCCCAGATCATCCATTTAGCCGGGTGCTCCTTCAGCTTTTCTTTCAGCTGGTTGATCGCCTTGTCATCCGGCACAGTCTCCGGCTCCCAGAGGACCGATTCGATATCCAGCCCGTATCGCCTCGCAAAATACTGATAAACCGGGTGAGAAGCCATCAGCGGAACGCCTTCAATTTTTTTGCCTACCTGTTTGAAACTCTGATGAAGAGCATCGATATCATCGGCCAGAGTTTCGAAAGCCGCCCGGAACTCAGATTCACGATCCGGAACGAGCAGAACCAGACCATTGCACACTTCCTCCGCCTGCCAGATCGCCTGTTGAAAGTCCATCCAGGTCGTAAAGGCCGTTCCCCCGTGGGAGTGTTCGTCATCGTTCCCGTGGCTGTGTGTTACCATCTCACCCGAAGAAAGGAACTCGCCTTTGAATGCACTGGAGGTGTCGATCTTCGTTTTATCCGGCAGGCTGACCTGACCCAACCACTTTTCGTAGGTCGCTCCGTTCAAAAGGATGAGGTCCGCATTCTGCATTGATTGCAGAACCTCATCTGTCGGCTTCCAGAAGGCTGGATCTCCTTCTTCCGATGCCGGGAAGCGCACTTCCACTGCGTCTCCCGCAATCCGCTCAGCGAAATAGGTCAGCGGATAATTGGACGCATAAACGATTGGCTTGCCGTTGGTTTCAGAAGCGGAATCGCCCGGTGAGTTTGATGAATCCGAACAGGATATACCAAACAAACAAACAGAGATTACGAGAACAATTTCTACAGGAAACTGCAGTTTTCGGGACGGTAGAGATACTTTCATGAAATCTTCTTCGCAGATTTAAACGAAACAATTCCCCCGATCCCACAAACAAACTACATTTTTTTCGCAACGGCATCCCGGACTTCAGGTAAAGATTCATTCTGCCCTGTCCCCCGTTTCCGGTGTGTTCCCGGTACCGTAAAACCCCAACCGATTCAGGTATCCGGGAACCTTTCTCTGGATTTCTTTCCAACCGATTCAACATTGACCGAAAGGTGCCCAGTGTATGAAAACAACCCTTTTCATTCTTCTTCTGTCACTTGGATGGAAACAGGGAACTTGCGAAACTTCCCGCTACGGTCCTCTGAGCGTCAGTGCGATTTTCGTCGATTCGGAGTCCCGCAGTCCTCTTGCCGGGGCTGATGTAACAGTCGGCGGCGACTGGATTTTCCCGATTGAATCCAGAAAACAGCCCTCCTTCCGCACCGATAAGAAAGGCAAGGTTCAGCTGCCGGAAAAAGCCCTGAAAGCAGGTGTCGCCATTCAGAATCAAACAGGAATCGGTTTGATTCCGAAAGACAAATTTGCGGTTGATGGCGGGGCGCCAATCCAGGTACATATGCATCCCCCGGCCCGCCTGGAGGGACTGCTGCACGATTCTGAAGGCAACCCGCTTCGTGGAATTCCACTGGAGATCGCCAGAGTCTGCAACAGTGCTATCGACGGTTTTGATGGTGTCATCGTCCATCACAAAGCCCTCACAAAAACAGCGGAAGACGGAACATTTCGCTTCGATTTTCTCCTTCCAAAAACCATCGGTTCAGGAGAACCCGTTCCCTACCGGTTCTCGGAGGTTGTCTATTTTGCCGGAGATATCGAACCTGAATCGACTCGTGAGTCTCTTTCTGTAGTGAGACGGCGATTGGATTTGCTGCCGGGTAAAACAGCATTTCTCGAACTGGAAGGTCTCCCGAGGAGTCGAACCACGGTCCGGGGAAGAATACTCATGGCCGATGGCAGCCCCGCCTCTCACAGCTCGATTGTGGAGGCCTTTGGAAACTTGGCAGTGCTGTCTCTCTCTCCCTCGCGCAGGAAAAATTCTTCTCTATTCGGGCTCGGTTATGCCAGCGGCGGGGCCGGGATTCAATTGGATGAGAAAGGCCGCTTCGAAACAAGAGTCCCCGTGGCAGGAGACTGGGAACTTGGAGGATTTCTCAACGGTAAGATACAGTTTTCCGGCAAAAAGGAATTCGTCCCCGTCCCCGTTTCGGGACTTCAGGAAATCACAGACCTGGGTGATATCTACCTGTCCAGAGCCGGCGGAAAAACAGAGAAGTAAATTTTGTGTGTTTCCCACAAGGACGGGAGCGTCCCATGGACCAGCACAATGAGGAAAGAGAATATTTCCCCAGGCTCATGCGCAGCGAAATCGGTAGTGGTGAT
>JARGOZ010000117.1:0-5684 GCA_029213025.1 Verrucomicrobiales bacterium | reverse complement strand
GCACCGGTAAATGACTCGTTTTCAGGTAGTGGAGATCTCCAGATCGCCACATGTCGTTTGCCAATAATGGCGATCTGGAGATCACCACTACCGGAAAATGCACGGCAGCCTTTACGATAATCTTCGGCTCCTGCGGGAGGATGGGCTGGAACTGCAACCTTGAGCAGAAAAATTTTACAAACCCGATTAGGAAATCTGATAAATTTGCCCTCCGCACATGGCAGTAATTCTGCTATTTTGCCTTACTATGCTTGAAAATTGCAAAGCTGTTCTCTTTGATCTCGCCGGAGTACTTTACGAGGGCAGTTCCGTCGTTCCGGGAGCTGTTGATGCGGTCGCACTGGCGCGAAACAACGGGCTGGAGGTGCGCTTTGTGACGAATACCTCAACGAAAAGCCGCGAGGACATTCTCGATAAGCTCGACAGACTCGGCATTGGAGCGGAACCATCCGAGGTGTTTTCTGCACCAATGGCAGCGGTGGAATATCTTCTAAAACACAATTATCGCCCATACTGCCTCGTCCATGAAGCAATTGAGTACGAATTCAGCACACTGAACCGACGCGACCCAAATGCCGTTCTCATCGGCGATGCCAGAGGACGACTTCACTATGAAAGTCTCAACCGGGCTTTCCAGCTTTGTCACGATGGAGCCCCGCTTTTCGCCATCGGCAAAAACCGCTACTTTAAGACGGAAGAAGATCTGCAGCTCGATTCGGGAGCGTTTGTCGTCGGGCTGGAATGGGCCGCCGGCACAGAAGCTATTGTGCTCGGCAAACCCGGGCCCGATTTCTACCGCGCCGCCGTCGAATCAACCGGTTTTCCCGCATCGGAATGCCTCATGATTGGGGACGACCTTGAAGCCGACGTCATTGGAGCTATCGATTGCGGATTGCAGGCTGTTCAGGTTCGGACTGGAAAATATCAGCCCAGCTACGAGACCAAACTTCCGCAGGGAGCGAAAATTATCGATTCCGTAGCCGATCTGTTCTCATAAGATCAGGACTCAGCTACCACGTGTTGACGCCGATCAGCAGACTGTACCCTCTTAGGTCACCGACTGTACCCTGTTAAACGCGGAGATTCTCTGCACACTTCATGGCCGGATATACGGGGGGTGCCAGCGGATGACAGGCTGTCCCCCAGCCGCCTTCGCCAAAAAAAACGTTTGAAGATCCGGCGGCTCAGCCTGAAGGAGGCGCTATGAGCGCCGCGAGCGAATCGGACCAAAGTGAACCCCGGGGAATCCTGACCCTGCAGAGGATTAACCTCGCGGGGCGTCGGGGCGGTCGAAAGGCGTCGTTTGCCGAATATAACCAGTTTTACCAACAGGGTGAGATCACAAAATTCCCGGTTGGGTTTGTCAGCTTCAAATATGGAGATTTCACGGTGGAAAACCCGGTCACGGACTCGTCCCCGGCGAGGAACCCACAACGTGAAAAGGACCTGTACAACGAATTGCATTCGATCGGTCTGGATTTCCTGACCAAACACCCCTACAGCAAATTTTTCGGTTCCACCGATCTGGAAAACGCCTTCTGCTTTGCGGAGTCTGATATCAACGCCTGGGCCCGCTTCATTACTTTGAACCTACCTGAGATGAAACAGCGCGGTTGGGAGGTCGTCATCGACGATAGCTTCTATTTTCGCCTCGTCACTCCGGATCGGTGGTTTGGAGAGGTCCAAAAACAGGACAGGGCCGGAACGGACTGGATATCCATCAACTACGGTATCGTATTTGAAGGACGAAACATTGGAATGATCCCGGTCCTCGCCAATGCTCTCAAAACCGGAAGCGAACCTCTCGATCCGCGGAGCCTTCTCGCAGCAGCAGAAAACAAAACGATTCCTTTGTATGTCGAGGAGGCGGGTTTGATCGTCGATGTCCCGGCACGTCACCTCGGGCATATCTATTATTCGTTTACCGAACTGTTCGAATACGTATACGGACAAATCGAAGTCCACCCCCTTCGCGCCGCTCAACTTATCGCCGACTTAGGCCCTGATATTTTCGGCAACTCGGAACTGCCCCGCTCTCTCGCAGAACTTGGGGCCAGCCTGAAAAGCGACCAGCTCACGCAGAACATCACTCCTCCGGAAGCGTTATCAGCAACCCTGCGACCCTATCAGCTGGAAGGCCTAAACTGGCTCCAATTCCTTCGTGAAAACGATATTAACGGGATCCTCGCCGACGATATGGGGCTTGGAAAAACGATTCAAACTCTCGCCAGTATCCAGGTAGAGAAATCCAGCGGGAGAATGAACCGTCCCGCTTTGATTGTCGCTCCCACGAGTGTTCTTTCCAACTGGGTGACAGAAGCCAGTCGGTTTACCCCATCTCTGAAAGTGTTACTTCTTCACGGCTCCGATCGGGAAAATGACTTTGGCTCGATCGAGAATTACGACTTGGTTATCACCTCTTACGCGCTTCTGAACCGGGACATCCGGATTCATCGAAAGATCAACTATCATTATGCGATCCTCGATGAAGCTCAGCTCATCAAAAACCCGAAATCACAAGTCGCCGAAAGCGCCTCTGAATTAAAAGCCACACACCGACTCTGTCTTACCGGAACACCGCTGGAGAATCATCTCGGCGAACTATGGAGCCTTCTTCACTTTCTGTTACCGGGCTTTGTCGGTCGACATGATGAGTTCAGGAAATACTGGCAAATCCCTATCGAGAAAAAGAATGATACCTTTCGCAGAGAGCGTTTCATTAGTAAGATCTCCCCTCTGTTTCTCCGGCGAACGAGGGACGATGTGCTGAAGGAACTGCCTCCCCGCACCGATATCGTTCAGGAGATCATTCTCGAACAGGGCCAGACCACCCTGTATGAGTCGGTCCGTTCAAAGATGGATCAGAAGGTTCGCGATTCTCTGAAAGAAAAAGGATTGGGGCGCTCCCATCTCGTGGTTCTTGATGGCCTGTTAAAGCTGCGTCAGATTTGTTGCGATCCTCGACTCTTAAACACCGCAGCCGGTAAAAAACTAAAGAAATCCGCCAAGCTGGAAGCCTTCGAAGAGTTAGTCTCCAAACAAGTCGAGGCAGGCCGCAGGATACTGGTCTTTTCCCAATTCACTTCGATGATTTCTCTACTCGAAGAATCTCTCGATAAGATGAACATCGGCCACGTCAAACTGACAGGTAGTACCACCAAACGAAAAGAGGTGATTGAGACATTTCAAACCAGTGACATCCCGGTCTTTTTAATCAGCCTCAAAGCCGGGGGATTTGGATTGAACCTCACCGCTGCCGATTGTGTGATTCATTACGATCCCTGGTGGAATCCAGCCGTCGAAGAACAGGCAACCGCACGTGCTCATCGACTGGGTCAGGATAAACCCGTCTTTGTCTATCGCCTCGTTACCAAAGGAAGTATTGAAGAACGCATTCTCGAACTACAGGAAAGGAAAGCCGACCTCGCCGCCGCCGTTCTTTCCGGCGAAGAAACCAACTCCCTCGACACCCTGACCCAAACCGAAGTCGAAAGGCTTTTCGCTCCCCTGAACGACTAGTTTTGACGAAAATTTAAGAGCCGTGGTCAGAGAACAGGACAAATGAAATATAGACTGCCATCGCCAGCAGCGCATCCTCGTTATATTCAACAAAAACCCTGCGAAAGAGTCACTACCAGGGGTGATTCGACAGCTATTGATATAGCTTCATGAAGGTTAACAGCCAGTCAGCCCTTCGAAATTTGCTGGGCGCTCTTCATCTAAAATGTTGATACCAAGCGCAACGAGCTTGTGAATCACTGCCTGCTTAAGGAAAATGCCATGGTGATTTCCACCTTTGCGAGATCATCCTTTGAGTTTGGATCCATGATTCTTGAAGTAAACAGTTTTATTCTGGAGGGGTGCGGTTTAACCGCTTAGTTTTGCACACAAAAAGATAGAATCCACCTGTCCCTTTGGCTGATCTGCTGCCTGATGATCTTTCATCGTAAAACCTTCCGCAACAAAAAGAGGATTATGTTGCGCAGGATTTGTGAATCCGGGAAAAGACGAAATCGGGTCGATCAACGCCTTTTTTGGTTGATTACCCGATCACTGATCCTAAACGTTTAGGCCATGAATCAAAAAAAACTCATTCTGGCTATTTTATCCAGCATGCCACTTTTCGCGTTTTCACAAACACTAGAAGGATGGACAGAATTTAAAAGCAAAGATCACCCGAAATCGAAGCTATCTAATTTTTCGATTTCATATCCAAACACCTGGACACGAAGTGAAAGCAAAAGGCCGAACATAATCCAATCGTTTAAAAGCAATAATGGAAAAGGGCCTACTATATCTTCGATTATCATAAAACAATTGGACATCCCTGAAAGCACTCGCTTTTCGAAAGAAGAATTACGGGAACTTTTCACCCCGGATTTCCTCAAATCTCAAGCTCCAAAAGGATCAAAGGTAACTACTACAAAACAAATAACGCTCGAAAGCCTACCCTCAGGATTGCTCCGTTTCGAAACAGAGGAAGAACGGATTGATCAAAGTTTGTTTATGACCGTAACCAGTTTCGTCACAATAAACGGCAATGACATGATTCAACTGATGTTCTCAACCGGTGGCCCTCTTAAGTTCAAAGACAAGATAAAAGCGGTTCATACGTATAGTGAAAAAGAGATCATGGCTATTGCCAACTCTTACGTTTGGATCGGCAAATTTGAACGATAAACACAGAGCGCCATGGGGGAATTAATTCTATATGGAGGCCTATTGATCATCGCTTCACTTGTCTTAATCATGAAGACATTGAAGGGTCGCGTTTCACTCACTTTAAAACGAAAGAGGCTTGAGAGGCTGAAAGTTAACGGGGATGAAGAGAAATACAGAAATGCTCTTGTGAGTTACAAGAAAACTTTGATGGAAGGGATGATGCGAACTTTGTTCAATCTTCAAAAAGGAGCTGGTGACAAATTTGCAAGTTTTGCCTACGGGGAATGCTTCCCTGCTTATATGGATAGTGGTGATATATCAAAGTCAACCAACGAAGAAGAATTGAGACTTTGTCTTTCAGAACTTAGAGAGTTTTTAAACGAGTTTTTTCCAGATGTAGATCAGGATTCTCTTGGTGTATTTAAGGCAAGAGGGAGTGTGAATAGAATTACCAAAAAAGGTGAAAAATTTGATGGGGAGCTAGAACAACTAATGAAACAAGTATTCAATGAACTATCCCCCTATTTCACTTAATACATAATTTACTCATAACTTCCGACCATAGTTATCAGGTGAAATCAACAGCCTATTCAATTCCTTGGTTAGTCCCAAGGCGCCCCGTCGGCGAACCTTGGGAATATAAGTTTCAGATCTGGTATAGGTGAAAAATCGAACACTACATGCTCTCCAATATCGGCGAAGAAAAGGTCTGATGTGATTTTCCAAGTTGTTCGTGTTAGCTCTGAAAATTCGTTAAAGGATATATCAGCTTCTTCAAAATAATCTCGACGAAACTGCGATTGGTCCGAGTGAGCGACTAATCGATTACGAACTCTTTTTAGCTCAGGCATTTTTAGCTGTGTGATATTGAAATTCTCGTTCCAATCATCTGGAAGCTTGCCATCGCCCTTAAGATACTCAGCGTATTTTTGAATGGATATCGAATTATCGTGAGTATCAAAAAGTGGTAAGCACAAAATCCAGGGCACGTTGAGTCGTAGCTATCAAGGGTCGTAGTTTCG
>JARGOZ010000116.1:4833-22117 GCA_029213025.1 Verrucomicrobiales bacterium | reverse complement strand
AAAGTGGTGCAGATCAAGCCACCATCGGTGGTGCAGTTTGACCGACCGCCGACACTGTCGTCTGCGAGTTGTCGGAATTGGATCGGGTAGATTCTGCGCCACTCTCCGTTTTCGTTGACTCCGGCTGTGCAGACGAGTTCGGCGTATTTTGTTGAAAGGGTCGGGTAGGTTTTTACGGTGATGAGGATTCGCTCTTTCATTCGGGGATCATAGGTGTTGGACGGGGAAGGCTTTGTTGGTTTCGAGCCATTCGGTGACACAGTGACGATGGCAATACGTAGGATCAGCTTCGAAACAAGTCAGCGCAACGGCTCCGTCATGTTTCACGATTTCGCAGAGGTTTTCCAGCGCTTCTCTCCGGTTGGGGAGAGACTCCCGGTATTCAGCGAACAGTTCGTCGTAGTCGGCACGCGTGTCGAGGGCGCGGCGCTTCTCCGAAATGATACCCAGTTCCGGTATGTGTTTATATTCGATACCGATTTTAGGAAGTATTCGGGCGAGGGAGTCTTTGGAAAATCCAAATTTTCGGCTCAAGGGGTTGCGTCTCACATCGCAGAGTGTTGCGGTTTGGTTGAGGATCAACTGATTGACGTAGCCTTCGAAGGAGATGCCTTCGTAGCCGATGGATTGCACGGTTGGAATCTCGTTTGTTGTGGCGTTAGGAATGGCGTTTAGCTCTTTGCGGCTGAGCAATGAATCCTTCATTCGGCTGTTTTGAGCGAACCAGGGATAATTCAAATAGGTATACTTTACCAAATTGTTTCCGCGCTCTTTGTGGCTGGGGAGCCACTCGCGTAGTTCGGAGCGTACCTGGTTGCCGCGAGGGTCGGAGGGCAATGATTGCACTAAACCTATATTGTGTTCGCCTTCCTTGGAGATCCAGCCCCGTTTTTCCAGTAAATCCAAGTCGTCAGCACATTGGAAGGAATAGGCACCGTAATGATAAGGGATGAAATTAAAGTGACCGGAATTTTGTTCTTCCTCATGGAGGAAAATCAACTTCTGCAGGTCCATGCGACTTAGTTCTCCTCCCGCGATTTCGAGAAGGAACAGGATAAATCGTTGTCGGTGATAAACTGGAAGTTTCATTGCGGGGAATTAATCGGTTACGGTGACTTGTCCATTCATCAACATTGGCAGCAACCAATCTCTCAAAGAACTGAGCTCGGAGTTCTGACTCTCTAATGTTCTGATTTGCTTATACAAAGGTACCGCGATTTCTTCAAAACTTGTTTGCACTGATTGATCTGGGACTAAAATATTGACTGCGCGTAAGTTGTCTTGGCGTATGCCAAAAACAGTGCTTCCACTTAGGCTACCCATTATGTTGTGGTACCCATACCCATGCGACAGTTCGTGATACAGGTATGAGGGTTGAACCTTTGCCTTATCGGCTCGGATGCCAAATAATCTTTGGCTTAAGCAGAATTCGGTTTTCCCATAGATAAGAAAAAATTCTCCTGCGGGTGCCTCAGATGTCATTAAGATGTCGCCCTCTTCAAGTTTAGTAGGCATCCATTTTTCATATAGGTCACGACTAACCCGATTTGCGTTTTGGAGGCCGATCAACTTGCCACCTTTTACAACCTTTGCTGAAAGTGCAATAATATCCTCTGGATTGCTTGACCAATCACCGTCAAGTTTTGTTGGGGTTTTCCCTCTATGATCGATAATCTGATTCACAGAAGTTCCTAAATCTGATGTAGCCCAGCCTTCAGGGATTTCTTTTTTTAGTGCATCATTATATGCCATCGGACCGCCAGATTGGCGGTAGGGTTTTCCTTCCAACTTCTTGTTTCCTAATTTGGAGGCAAGTTCTGCCGAAATCGGGAAATCGAACTGAACAAACCAGTAATCGTAGATGAGTTTTGCGAGTTGCTCTAACTCTGCGTTGATTTGGTTGTTGATGTCGATTTTTTCGTCGATCGACGAGAGAATCCTTATAATCTTCTCTTGGTAGGCTTCGTCCGGAAATGCAAACTCAACATCTCCTAATCCTTTACCAGTTAGGTGTTTTATAGTTGAGCCAATAAAATGCCGGTCTAGTTCGCCAATCCTTCCTGCAAGTAGCATTCTGTAATATAAATATTCGGAATTGTACCCAGACCTTACCCGTACTCGATGTAGGGCTTTTTGAATTTTCATACCAGGCACTTGGTTTCTCCAAATCGCACACCGCCCCGGTTCCCCGCCTTCGCAAATAATTAAGTCTCCGTCCTTTAGTCCATATCGTTCATCCTCATGGTCCTCAAACCTCATTTTATTGAGAGCCGAAAGATCGAATCCTCCCCATCGAACGTTGAAATTTGCAAGGTATGGTCGGTAATCGCCTCGATTCTTTTCCTTATCGAGCATTTTGCCTAAACACATTTCCGCGATTTCCCCTAGTCGCTTTACTTTCCAATCCTTCATAATTCGAGACGATCAAGAAGGTTGAGAATTTCGGTATCCAGTTTTTTCCCTAGCGAAGATAAAGTTTTCAGTTTCTCTTTGCTACTTAAGATTTTTTCTCCAAACTCTGTTTGGGAAATCTCGACATGTTCGATATTTACGTCAAAATATTGACCGGCGCTTAATGAAAAGCTTTTCGCTTCAATGTCTTCATAGTTTACCGCGACGGAAAAATCTTCGATACTTTCTTTTGAATTGAAAGTGTCGATGATGATTTGCTCGTCATCGAAAGACAAAAGTGTTTTTTGATTTTTTCCTTCTTTTACTTTTTCACCAAGTCCTGAGGCATCAATGAGTATTACTTTATCTTTGTTCGTTGAATCGATAAAAAGGATTGACACATTTGTTCCCGTCGTTGCAAAAATGTTACTCGGCATTGATACAACCCCCCCCAGCATTCGGTTTTCAACCAAGTGCTTCCGAATGCCTTTATCAATACCGGACAATGCTGTTATAAAACCGGTGGGAACCACCACTGCTGCCTTTCCTTTAGGTCCGAGGGATTTAATAATATGTTGCAGGAATAGGCTGTAAATCGCCATTTTATCCTTCGCCTTGTTTGGGATATTTGGAATTCCGGCAAAAAAGCGGTCTTTATTCGCTTTGCAATCCAGTTGGTTTCGGAAGTCTGAAAAATCCAACTTGAATGGTGGATTAGAAACGATGTAATCAAACTTTTTAAGAGCGGTACCATCTTTGTGATACGGCTCCAAAATGGTGTTTCCTTGGATCACGTTAGGTATGGAATGAACTAGATTATTTAAGATTAAGTTGAGTCGAAGCAGGCTGGATGATTTTTGCGAAATATCCTGAGTATATAGTGCGCATCTATCTTCGCCAATGGCGTGCGCGAGATTCATGAGAAGGGTACCCGAACCAGCTGACGGATCATAGCAACTGACGTTCTTAACTTTTTTAGTGACTAAGCATGCTGCCATAATTTTAGACACGGCGTGGGGAGTGTAATACTCCGCATACTTTCCGCCTCCGTCCTTGTTGTAGTCTTTGATCAGGTATTCGAACAGGGTTGCGTAAAAGTCGAACTTCTCTGAAAAGATTTTCTCGAAACTCAGGCTATCACCCAGCTTGTTGATGATCGCTTTCGCAAACTTATCACGTTCACTCGCCACAAATTGAGTGACTTCGTTGAAGAGAACAATTTTCTCTCCATCGTTTGTTTGCACCGAAAAAATGTCCGAATTAATCTCCGCAATCTTTAGGAGCGTGGAATCAAACAGTTTGGCAAAGTTCTTTTTGTTTTGTTGGCCAAAGAGATGGGAAACAAAATGTGAAGGCTCAAGCTTGGCGGTTCCCGGAGGCAGCTGCATGAGAAGGAGATCGTAGTCATCCTTATCCATCGCTTTCAGGTCTTCCTCCCACGACTTGCTCTTTTTCAGCTTCGGGTCGAGTTTTTTGATCTCGTAAGCGAACTTGTCGTTGAGGAATTTGTACAGGAAAACCTGGGTGATGATTTTGAACTCATTACCGTCGTTTCCAAGGCCTGCGTTGGCGCAGACGGCCTTGAGGTCGTCGATGAGGGTGGTGGCTTTTTCTTTGAATTCCTGGCTGGTCATTTAGGCGGCTTGAATACCGTTGTATTCCGCCAAATATTCCTTTAAGACAAGCGAATTAATCTCTTGCGCCATTGCCGCAGATAAGGGCAGATTGTGTTCAGTTTTGAACTCGTGAATGATCAGGCGGGCCATTTCCGCCTTCGCAAAGTGTTCGTTTTCAAGGATTTGGGAGTTTTGAGCGATGGTTTCATCGGCTTTTTTCTTGAGGGCATTGAGAGCCTCGCAAAGTTTTCGCTCGTTGTCGGTGGGCTCGCCTTTTTCGAGGAGCCGTTTGTGAAGGCGGGCGTATTTGGCGTCGTTCTCGTATTTGGCCTGAAGGAGGCGGTTTTTTCGCTCCAGCTCTTGGCCACGCTCGTGGATGCTATCCAGAGCGGCGATGTTTGCCAGCATTTCCTCCTGGGAAATCTCGGTGAGATTCTTTTTCTTGAAGAGGCGCTCCAATTCTTCTTTGAGGCTGAGGAATTGGGGATCACCGGGATCAATTGTTCCACCGAGGCCTTCCCGAGTGCGGCGTAAGGTTTCTTTGAGTTGATCGGCGATGACCATCTCGGCTTCGCTGATTTTCGCGAAAGCGAAGATTACATCCTCCAATGCCACGTTGAGTAGATTGATCTCGGTGTCGTGCGATTCGAGAGCTTCCTTCTGATTGATCAGGGCGAGGCGGTCGCTGGCCATGATCGAAAGTTTGCTGAGCATGCGGAAATCGAGCTTTTCCAGCAGCTCGAACTGCCCGGAGAGGCGGATCATGTTGTAGAGTGATTTAGCTGAATTCAACGCCTTGATAATGGCCTGCATTACGGGTCGCTCGTTGATCTCGGAAATTTGTTGGGAGAAGACTTCCGCGTTCTGAGTGTCGTAATGAAACAGGGTGTCTTTGATCGCTTCGATATCGGCCGTGATTTCTTCTTCGGTCTTGAAGAGATCCGAGTAGCTTTCCATCTCGTCACCGAGTATTTCCTGAAGTTCATCGAAGTAATTGCGATTCGCTTTTTCGAACTCAGTTGTGATGTTGACGAAATCTACAACGTTGCCGTAGCGGTATGATTTATATGGTCGATTCACTCGAGTCAGTGCCTGCAATAGGTTGTGATCTTTGATGACACGGCCCAGATAAAGCTTCTTGAGCCGATGTGCATCGAAACCGGTGAGCAGCATGTTGAACACAAAGAGGATGTCGATCTTTCCTTCCTTGAAGGCTTCGACCTTGTCTTTTCGCTCTTTTTTGGTGCCAACGTCGTGGAGGATCAGAGCATACGATGTGACGGAGCGTGAGGGGACAGCCGATAGAGATGGCTCTGCAACCATAGCTGAGCCGGGCGAAACCGGTTCAGGTGTATAGAGTTCATATTTGCTCTCGAATACTTTGGCCATTTCTCTGGCCTGATCCGCTGAATCGCAAATGACCATCGCGCCGATGGATTGGTCGTTGTGAAGGATGCGGGCGTTTTCGAAATCATTCACGACGTACTTGAGCATCGGCTCGACGAATTTTTCGTGAGCATAAAGAATGGTCCGGTTTTTGGAGTTTTTAAGCACCTCAATCTCTTTCAGCGCTTCAGCGAGTTCCATCCGATACTGCGTTTCGATCTCTTCCCGAATGAGGCGCAACGTGTAACCGTCTGCGACGGAACGATTGTAGTAATATTTATGGATATAAGTGCCGAAAAGGGTTTTTGAGTCGTACTCGACTCTTGTGGTTTGGGGCTCTCCTTCGCCTGCATTTGGATTGTCGCGGCGAATGAAGGCGTTCAGCAGTGGAGTTCCGGTTAGGCCAATTCGAACAGCATTGGGATCGGATAGCGTGAGGTTGGCTAGGAAGCTGCCCTCGGGGTTGTAGCTACGGTGAACTTCGTCGAGGAAGTAAACTCGTTGAATGTCGATCGCGTAATCGTTCGATCGAACCACATCCGGGTCGTCCTGGAATTTTTGAATATTAACAACGGTGATCTCTGGCTTCCCGTCGTTGTTGTGAACTGCCAGGTTCGATTTTATAGCTCCCGCGAATTCTTCACGGGAATTGACGTTGTGAACGTAGAGGCCGCGATTCCGAAACTCGCGACATGCTTGATCGAACAAGTCGATGCGATCGACAATGAAGTAGAATTTTGGAATGACACCGATACGCCGGTAGTAGTCGGTGAGGTAGTGAACATTGTAGAAAGCGAGAGCGGTCTTTCCACTACCCTGGGTGTGCCAGATGATTCCTTTTTTAACTCCTTCGTCGAGTTTCTTCGAAATCGCTTTGCTCGCGAAAATCTGGGGATACCGCATGATGTGTTTTTCGAAGCCGTTTCCCGTTTTTACGTAAGCGATACCAAATTGCAGAAGGAACTTGAGCCTGTCTCGAGAGAATAGAGAAGTGGAAAGGCGATTGGTGGGAGTGGTCGGTTGTTTGTTTAGCGCAAACTCTGGAGCATGCTTGATGCTGTTCAAATTGTTATCACTGAGTACCAGATCTTCAATTTCACTGCTTTCCGGGGCGAGGAGTTGGGCCAAGTTTAAATCTTCCTCTTCGCGGAAGTAGTTCAACTTTGGCTCCGAGTATGCGGTGGAAGCGTAAAAGGCTCCCTCAAGCGGTTCGGGCGACTCATCGTCGTACTCCATGTTGTTCGAGAACACCATGATCTGAGTGATATTGATGAATCTGCGAAACTTGGAGTTCTGATGGCGCCGGACCATTCGTTTTCGCTCAGCGAGAATGCCGTCGCGGTTATTCGGCTTTTTGACTTCGATAAAGACTAACGGGAGGCCATTAATCAGGAGTGTGATGTCTGGGCGGAATTCCTCGTCCTCGTTCTTACAGGTGAACTCAGTGACGACGTGGAACGAGTTTTGGTCGAAGTCGTCAAAATCGATTAATCTCAGGCCTGATGGATTAGTGAGGCGTTCGTAGAATTTCTTCCCGAGGTCTTCATTATCAAGCATGAAGCTTATTTCCATCAAGGTTCGTTCGATGTCCTCGGCTGTTGCGTCAGGATTGATTCGACTGATGGCTTCCGTAAATAAAGCCGGAACGATGTTGGAAGATTCGTCCCATTCCATATGCTTTAATGAACAGTATTGATACCCGAGACGAGTTAAGTGGATGATCGAAGGAATCTTAACTCGGGAGTCTTCATTGAACATATTCGGAAGCTTTGCTGTGAGGAGTTTACCGTAATCCTTGAGATTTGAAATTTAATTCTTAAAGTGAAAAGTGCACTCGGTGAATGCACTTTTAGACGGCTTCCCGTCCAGGTGGCAAGATAGGTGTTAAAAGTCCAAATCCATTCGAATCACATGAACGTTTTAATCAAAAAGTTTGAAGGTATGAAACCGATTGCAAAATGTGCAGGCATTGCCTTGTGCTTGATCGTGCTGTTTGTTTTTCGTATCCACATCATGCAAAAGGTACAAAAAGGGGGCAGCAAAAGGGGGCAGGTAGATAATATTGACTTTCGACCCGGTTTGCAGGATCCTTTCTTAGGCCGAGACTACCGACGATAGAATTTGAGGGAGCAGTTTAGCTGCCTTACCTTCCACTCCTCCGATTCCAATGTGCCCAACTTCGTCTTTGGGTACCCTGTTCGATAATCTCGACGAACTGGAAGAAGCACTCACCACCCCTTTGGGATCCTATTGGAACAACAGGTTTCTCATAAGATCTTTGATCGGCGATGGATGGATGCTCGATCAAGTAAACGCTTCCTGAAAAAACGATAATACCGAAATAACTGATTAAATGGTATCAGTCGGCATTTGTTTCTCCCCAAACGATCAGATTGGAAGGGGAAATGATCAGTCGTGCAAAAGACTCCGTTAGCCTGCAGATAGCATCGATCCCGTGACTCACGCACGGTTCTGTGAGAGCCCGAGGGTGCGATTCCCTCGGGCGACTCGACCGACTATGCCGTGTTTCCGCTCGAAACAGGTGCTCTCAACTTTCCAAATTCCAGTTTCTGCAGCTCCACCAGCAGCTGGCCTGGTCCCGATCAGTCCCGATTCTTTGAATGGTCAATAAATGAAACCTCAGCTTCGCTCACGCTGAGTAGATCGCGAACTTTACGAAGTCCTACATCTTCTCCATTCAGCAATTCGGATATAGTTGGTGCCACTTTATGCTCCACTGGAACGCCCCTGCCTGGTTCCACTTCCGCTCCGCGATCACCGATGGCCGTGGTATACATCCATTTCTGCAGTTCCAGTTTTATGCCACTCTCAGCCAGTTTTAATTTGCTACTGTCGCCACTGGTATTGCCATAGTATCCCCCACCCGATTCTTCCCCGATGAATGTGCCTACACCGTTTGAATGCAAGACTGAGGCGACGTCCGCAGCGGTGGAGAATGTCCCGCCGTCGATCAGTACGAAAACCCGACCGGTAAACACGTTGGTTGCGGGAGCCTGGAGGGATAGCCCTTCCGGCTTTGTTACCTGGCGTAAGCCGTCGATGGTTTTGACACCTTGCTTTTTGCTCCGGTAGTCATCCGTCACTTCGATTCGATTGTAATATCCGAACGGGTGTTTCAAAAAATAACTACAGAGCAGTGCGCCCCACTCGTCGGTTCCACCACCATTTCCCCGCAAGTCGAGAGTGACTGTGTCTATCTTTCGCTGCTGAATCCCGGCGAACGTGGATTTTACAAAAGAACGAAAGCCTTTTGTTTCAAAGTTGCGAATATCGATCAGCGCGTGTTTGCCTTCATCCAGATAGGAACAGTTATAGGGTGAGCGTTTTTTTGAATCTCGATCACCTATTTCCTCCCGGGAAAGCCCTGTAACTTCACGGCCGAATTGCTTTCCTTTGTCGTCCGCAAGTATCAAGGCGAATGAGTTCGGCGCAAATTCAATGTGTAGAGCATATAGAACGGGAAACGATTTTTGCAGGTTGTATAGCGCCCCGGTTTCGATAAACCCGTCGGTCGAAAGCGCGGGCAGGATGCTTTGTTCAATTTCGCACATGGGACGCCCGTTAATTGACAGCAACTCGGTGCCTGGCTCTATGGTCGTTTGCTTATGAAAATCCTGCACAACCCACCAGCGTTCACCAAGCCGACGAATGCGCAGCGGAAACAGATTCCTGCCATCTTTCATCTCGCGAGTTACCGACTTGGGTGGCTGAAGCGATGTGTGGTCACAGCGCAGCATACTAACGTAGGGCGCGACCAATCGGTAAAATTCGAGTGGGCTCCGTGGCCGATCGAGACTCGATTCAAGTTTCATGCGGGCGTCCGCGAGATCATCAACTGAAGTGTAGCGATGAATTCCCGGGTGCATCGAAATCAGAGCCGAATTCAGCTGGTCCAGATCTTTGCGCTGCATTTCCGGGGTCAGCTGTGCATGGGCCATAGAAAAGGATAGTATGGTAATGGTAATATTCAGGTAAAAACCCAGTTTCGCGGCCATAAAAAATTATTGAATCTCAATTGAGGCGCAAGTACGCGATGAAACTCCACTCTCTTTGCGAGAGCGGCTACAGTGTTTCGCCCCGAAATTGCTGATTTCTAAGCGGTGTTCCCCTGTGCGGATCAGCAACTACAATGTCTCAGCTACCGGAATTGATTTGTAATCTTTCCATCGCGGTGATTATCAAGGGATCGATGCGGCTTTCCAGATCAGCGCGCTTATTGATCACTTTCACATCAGCGGGCACACCTATATCCTCATAACATTTACCATCGGGTGTCCAATACACCTGGTGCGGGAGCGTGTAGCGCCAGCCATTTGGTAGTTTTGTTTCCATCATATCGGAAAAAATACCTTCGGTCCGGTCTCCCACGATCGTAACATGTGGCAACTCCTTCATGGACATCGCGAAAACCTCAGCGGCACTGGCTGACGCATCGTTGGTAAGAAGTATGACAGGACTTTTGAAAGCGCGGCCTTTCACGGGTTCGAGATAGTGTTTTTGCGGGGCTTTGAACTTACCGGGCGATTGCTGAGTTTCTCTTATATAACCGAGGCGGCGCTGATCGGTGAAACGATTCGCTATATCAACGGCAAACGAGTCATAGCCGCCGGGGTTGGCTCGAATATCGATGATCACTCCCTCACAATCTGAAAAACTAACCATCAATTGATCGAGTTTTTTGTTCAGTTTGCTCCTCTTTACTCCTTCAAACTCGATAATTCGCAGGTAACCAAAGTGATCGGATTTCGAATATTGGAGAATGGGCCCCAGCTTCTCTGTCTTGCCAAAACCTTTGCTTCTGAGAGTTTCTTCCGTCACGCGGCGCAAATCTTTTACGCTGTCATCATCAAATTCGCGATAAAAATACAAGGTTCCGTCGCCCGGGCAATATTTGTTGCCGTTTTTTGAAAGGCTAACGTGGCCGTCTTCCAGAGGCTGAACCATATCGGAAAGTATTTCAAACAACTGCTGATTTCCGGTTCTTCCTGTGACGAGCGGTCGGAATTTGTCGTATTGTTGCTGCCAGTCAATGCCGCGAGTTTCAAAAAAAGGATACTTCTGTTCAAACTTGCTCCAGAAAGCCTCAAAATTCACTTCGGGATCTGATTTGTCGGGAGCAGCACTGGTTGGAATGCCCATTGTTCCTGAAAGAAAGAGAAGTAAGATAAATCTTCGCATGGGCAATTTAGGGCGGGGTAACTTGATTCTCTTCATAACCATAACGAACATAGTGAGTTGGCCCGGAATTTCAAGTCTTCAGGTGGCCAGACAAGGCCCAGGGCGTTGCCGGGTTTTTTTCGATCAGCTCTTTGAGCTTTTTTTGGGGTTTAACGGATTCACCCTTGATCAGGCTCCGGGAACGTATGAACCCCCCAGATTTCAACGGGAACAACCCGGCCTTTCACCTGCTGAATCCCAAGATCTTCAGCCAAATCCCTCATAAAAGGTGCCGCTTCAACAAAATCGCCTGAGACCAGAACTTCTTTTCCGACTTCCCGGGTCAAAGATTCGATTCGAAAGGTGAGATTGACATGATCCCCCACCAACGTGAATTCTCCCGAACTCATGCCACCATAGGCTACTCTACCGGTGTGTACCGCGACTCCCACACCGAATGTCTTGCCGGCGGAATCAAAAACTTCCTTTTTTTGATCGTAAATCTTATTACAGGAATCAACCAGATCCTTCGCCGCCAGGATAGAATTGGTCAGAGTCGTCTCATTAACCTCTGTCCAGTAGGCCAAAACACAGTCCCCGATGAATTTGTCCACGGTGGCTCCATATTTGTCCATAATCAGTTCGCAGTCGGCATACCAGCTCCCGATAACCTGAGCCAGATCATCCGGTGAAAGCTGCTCAGAAAGAGCCGTAAAACCCTGAATGTCACTCACCAAAATCACCACAGATTTCGAACGAATCAGAGCAACTGTCGAACGGTCAGTCTCACTAACTACCTCCTCAGTGGCGACGACACCGGTTTGGCCAAATCGAAATTCGTGATCGGCGATATCCAGAATATCTCCGTCTTTGAGCAGTTTGGCGGCAGTAACCCGGGACCCGTTTAAATAGCTGCCGTTGAAACTCCCCAGATCAAACATCCAGAAACCATCATCCTGTTGCCTGATCATCGCGTGGCGACGACTCACCTTCGGGTCATCAACCAGCACATTGCACTCGTTAGATCGACCAAGAAAAGAGACGCCCTGCAGGTCTGAGACCTCTCCATTTTCAACACTGGTAAGAATAGCTTTCAACGAATTGATAGGAAATAAATTGATGGAATTGCTTTTTCAAGGCCAAAAATCAAGGAGCAACTCACTGGCGCGTTAGCTGAGTCCAGGGAACGGAAGTGTGGCTGCGCTCTATTTATACACCGATTTCATCGATTTTTCGTCAAAAAGTCGAGATCTATTGAGCCGGAATGGAATTTCAGAGGAATGACACGATGCCATGCAAAAATCGCCGTCCGGGGCACAAAGTTCCTTAGAATGTTGTCTCGATTCCCTGCGCTACCGCTGGAAGCTTTCATGTTCTCTCGTTCCAGAGGCGTTTTGCCGCAAATCGGACGATTCAACAGGGTACAGTGGCTGATTCAACAGGGTACAACGCAATTCAGGCTCATTCCGCGGGTCAAAATGTTATTCTGAGCGAGGAAGTCGATCCGGGAGTGATAAACTCTCCTTTTCACTTCCGTGAACTTTCAACCGGCATCGTCTTACTTTACTTCACGTTTTATTGTATGATCTAGTTCGGGGATTGAGTTTTCAAACATGGATTCCGTATATGTGTGACAGGCAGTAATAGAGGCCTGCGAAAATGAATGCGGTCCCGGCAAGCCGCCTGATCCATAGTTCAATTTGGGTCAGCCGGTTAAACGCTTTGCCTACATAGGCTGAACCAAATGCCATCAGGAGGGCAAACAGTACCACTGGCAATGATGTGCCAATGCCGTAGACCATCGGTAACATGACGGACGATTGATGCTTGAGCGCCAGCGGCAGGAGCCCGCCGAAGAACAGGCCCGCTGAAACGGGACAAAAAGAGAGCGCAAACAAAAATCCTATCGGAGCTGCCCAAAGCAAACCGTTTTCTTTGGCTTTCTCCTGGAGTTTTTCGCCACCGAGTTGCATTGATACTCCGGAACCGATCCACCCGAGAAGCACCTGTCCCAGCAGAATCAGAATTGGCCCGAGGGCTTCATTCATGTATTTCTGCAAAAAACGGGAAACTTCTGCGCTGCCGAGCATTCCGGCGGTGATGACGCCACCCACAAGGACATAGGCAATCGTTCGACCGGCGGAATAGAGAAGCCCGGAACTGATGACGTGATTCTTCTGTCCGGCTTTTCGCCCGATAAACGAAATAGCCGCGATGTTGGTTGCCAGCGGGCAGGGACTGATCGCGGTCAGTATACCCAGCCACAGGGCGGACAGGGAGAGTGTCAGGATCATGACTTGTCTTCACTCGTTTTCAGATAGCCATCGATGGCATCGCTGATGTATTGATTAAAGGAGTCAGGCTCGTCGACGAGGATCCAGACGTCATCCAGTCGCTTGAAGTCGGTGACTTCACCATTGTTTATCCGGGCCACTACCACAGAGCTGGACGCCAGTTCGAACTGTTTGGCCAATGCTTCGTTTTCCTGAAAATCATCCTCGATCCACACAATTTCACCCGAAGCGAGCTGGTTGCTGTAGGATTGGTTCACCAGCTCCCGGGCCATCTTCTCTATCGAATTGCAGGTTACACATCGAAAGCTCGAGTGGAGGTAGTAGACCGCCACCTGATCTCCGTTTCCGCCCGGCAGATTGCCTGTCCGCGCTGTGGGCTTTACGCTGTGTTTACCCATTGCAAAGCCGATGCTGATCAGGGCAAAGCTCAGTAGACATTGGGTCAGAATCTTTTTGTATCGTTCCATACCGGCTTACTCACTTTCCACGGCTTGAAATTTGAATCCGAGTTGCTTCCATTTTTTCAGAATGTCTTTCCTGGAGATAAACCCTTCATGCCGCCACAATTCTTTGCCGGTGGCGTCAAAGAAAATTTGAGTGGGAATGGATTGGATCCCATGGGCATGGGCTTTTTCTTTATTTTCCGGCTGCCAGACGTCGATGAACTCAACGTCAAAAACGCCTTTGTATTCTCTGGTCAATTCATCGAGGATCGGTGTCATCTTTTTGCAGGGGATGCATTTGTGAGCGCCCAGATCGAGCAGCTTCGGTAGTTTCTGAACGGCTCCGGAATCTTCGCCAAAGGCAGGGAAAGCGAACAAACAGATACCTATATAGAGAAATAGATTTTTCTTCATCATTACTTCAATAATTGTTTAAGTTCTTCGGCGGACGGAACCTTACCGGCCACTTTGACATCACCATCAACCGCGAGGGCGGGAGTCAGCATGACTCCGAATGCCATGATCTCATTGATGTCCGTCACTTTATTCAGCTGGTAATCCAGCTTGAGTTCTTTGGCAGCGGCCTCAGCGGCTTCAGCCAGTTTTTTGCATTTGGGGCATCCTGTGCCTAGTATTTGTATTTCCATAGTTGGTTGTTTTTTTGTTGGTTTGTTTATCCGAAAAGAGTTCCAAATACCATCCCGCTGAAAGTGGCCATCACGATCACCAGGCTGATAAAGACGATAGTTTTTTTGGTTCCGAGTACACTGCGGATCACCAGCATATTCGGCAGGCTTAAAGCGGGCCCCGCCAGTAACAGTGCCAGTGACGGCCCTTTGCCCATACCGTTTCCGATCAGTCCCTGTAGTATCGGAACCTCGGTCAACGTGGCGAAATACATAAAAGCGCCGGCAAAGGATGCGAAGAAATTGGCGGATAGAGAATTGCCACCGACCGCTCTCGAAACCCATTCAGAAGGGAGCAAGCCTTCCTGTCCGACGCGTCCCAGCAGGGCTCCCGCGACAAGGACGCCAATAAGCAGCAGTGGCATAATCTGTTTGGCAAACCCCCAGGACGAACTAAACCATTCACCGGCCTCGCCTTTATCGGTACTGGTGAACCATGAAAGCCCGATCACGGCGGCGGCGAAAGCGACCATCGGCTGTTCCGGGAAGATGAAAGCCAGCGCTACGGTTGGCAGTGCGGTCAGTGCCACTTTCCACCATTTGATGGCAAACCACAGCACCAGCATTGTGCCCAACGATGCGGCGAACAGAGATGTCACCACCCATTTTGAATGGTATATCGCCGCCCAAATTCCCGTTGCTTCACCAGGCTTCCCCCAGTTGGCAAACACCAGTATGCCAACCATCGATGCAAAATAGAGACCGTTCTGCCAGAGCGGCCGTTTCACTTCTTCTTCCGGAAGCGCCATCTGTGCCGCCGCCTTTTGACTCTCTTCTTTGCGAAAGATCACGTGCATCAGGACACCGATAACCACACTGAAAATAATCGCCCCGATCGCCCGGGCGATTCCGAGTTCTATACCAAGGACCCGGGCGGTCAGAACGATGGCCAGCACATTAACTGCTGGGCCGGAGTAGAGAAATGCCGAAGCCGGGCCGAGCCCTGCGCCCATTCGGTAAATTCCGGCAAACAACGGCAGAACGGTGCAGGAACAGACCGCCAGAATCGTTCCTGATACCGCAGCAACCGCATAAGCCAGAATCTTATTAGCCCTGGCTCCCAGGTATTTCATGACCGATGCCTGGCTGACAAAAACCGCGATGGCCCCGGCAATAAAAAAAGCGGGGATCAGGCAAAGCAGCACATGCTCCCGGGCATACCATTTGGCGAGGTAGAGCGCCTCCAGCACGGCATTATCAAATCGCTCCGTCCCAACCGGCAGATAGAAGAATGCCAGAAAAACCCCGGCGATTGCGGCCAATACTTTCCATTCCGTTTTCCAGTTCATATCTATTCACTTATTACGTGCATATTTGACCAAATGACCAAATAAAAGGTAAAAAAATTATTTTTTCAGCAAAGCGGCCTGAGCATTGACCTGAGATTCAATAACCCCTTCCACACAGCTCATGAAATTCAGGATACAAGGCACCTTCAATTTGTAGAAAACCTGTTTGCCGCGTTTATCATCCTCGACAATGCCTACCTGTTTCAGGACCGCGAGGTGTTTTGAGATCGTGGAGAAATCGGCATCGACAGCATCGACAAACTCACAGACACAACGCTCGCCATTGGCCAGTTGTTCCGTCATCCACAGTCGGGTCGGATGAGCCAGCGCTTTTAACACCTTCGCTTTGGCATCGTACATCGGTTTGTCTTCGGGTTTCACAATTCTCGTCTGTTGCTTGAGTATTTGGCACAATAACCAAATGATAAAGGGTTGTCAAACGGGGAATCGTTCACTCCGTTACTCAGTCCGGAACGATACAAAAGTCAGGCCCTCGCTTCCTTTATCGGATTTTTCGAACAGTATCCGGAATTTTCATCTTTGATGTAGATTGAGTGCGCTGTACCCTCTTGCGTATGCGATTGTACCCGGTTAGGTCCTAAACTGTACCCTGTTTAGTCGGTGCCGCCCAAAGACAAAATACGGTCGCCGGTTTCACCCTGAATTTACACGCGTTGATTCCCAGGGGGCGTCACCCGGATTGGCTATGGCCTCCAAAAGAATTAGCAGGCATCTACATTCCGGTTACTTTGAAGGGTTTCCGACCCCAAAGCACAGTTAATCCGGGACGAAATCTTGCGGGGCCTTAACCAAATTAACCAATATCTCAAAGAGCAGGATATTGAGGGAGAGCTTTGTATTTTCGACGGTGCCTGCATGTGTCTCGCGTATTCGGCTCGAACTTCTACCAAAGATGTCGATGCGGTATTTCAACCGGCCGACAAAGTGAGAAAAGCCATTTTTGAAGTCGGAATTGCCAACGGTTGGGATTGGAATTGGATCAATGATGATGTCGCCGGTTTTCTTTCGACAAAGAAGTCAGAATTCGTGGCTGCAGCTGATTTTGAGCCGTTATCCCATCTAAAAATTCTTTTCCCGAGACCTGAATACCTTCTTGCGATGAAATGCCTCGCGGCTCGATCCGGAACCGACGAAGAGCCTTCGCCCGATTTGTCCGATGCCCTTTGGTTGTGCCGTCACCTTAAAATCCGGGACAAGAACGCCATCACCTCGATTGTGATGGACTATTATCCTGATGAGGAACTGTCGTCCAATTCCAGCTTTTTCATCGAAGAACTCGAAACCCGGATAAAATGACATCACGCCCCAAAAACCTCGCCACCGTTGCAAAGCGAACCATGGAAGGCTCGGAATTCCGACTCGAACTTGCCGATTTCCTCGACGAATTTTACACCGAACCTTCCAGTGCCGCCTTGATAGATGCTCCTCTTCGTATGGCAGGGAAAGTGGAATCCGGGCACCGCAAAGATGTCTATTTGGCTGCCGTTGCCGAGCATTTAGCGCGCCAGTATCATTGCCGACCCGGCGAATGGATTTTCGCCGAGGATTTGTATTTAGAAAAGCCGGCTTTTGCCTATCAAAGTCGCAGTGGTCGAATTTTCTTGCTAAAGGAATCGCCTCCCGCTTTCAAATCACGAAATTTGTTCGTCACGGCCAACGTTTTGAGCCGGGTTTAACAGGGTACAGGGCTGGATTCAACAGGGTACAAAACCTAAGCCTCCAGCCGCAGAATATCCTCCAGCGTCTCCCTTCGCCTACGTCAAAGATGAAAATTCCGGATACTGTTCGAAAAACCCGATAAACGAGGCAAGAGCCCGACTTTTGAATCTTTCCGGATTGAGAACCAGAGCGATGGTCCGTTTCGGCTGCGGAGCGACAAATCGCCGGTAAACCCGCTTTTCGCTGCTGTCGAGGTTCCGGGCCATCGCCGGAACGATCGAAATGCCGTGTTCCAGCGATACCAACTCCTGCACGGTGGTC
>JARGOZ010000116.1:0-4768 GCA_029213025.1 Verrucomicrobiales bacterium | reverse complement strand
GAAATGGGCTGCATCGATTCCATTCGACAAAATGACTCGATTTGATCGGATAAACAGTGCTCGGCGCTAAGCATCACAAACGGAATATCGTGGATATCCTGAACCGAAATTTCCGCCCGAGTGCTGAGAGGATGGCCCGCAGGCAGAACGAGAAACAGTTCCTCCTCGAATAGCGGAATGCTGTCGAGATTTTCAATCGCATACGGTAGGGCGATAATAGCGGCATCGATTTCCCCCTGACGACAGCGTTTAACGATGGATTCGCTCGGCTCCTCTGTGACCGACACTTTGATTTTGGGAAATTGGGTCGAAAATTCCCGCAGGATTTCCGGGAGAAAATACGGGGCAATCGTAGGAATCGCCGCCAGACGGATGTGCCCGCCTTCCTCCGCTTCGCAAACTTCGTGAAAGGTGTTTTCCACCAGGGTGAGAATCTCCAGAGCTCTGCGGTAAAAAATTTGCCCGACATGGGTGAGCGTGACCTGCCGCGGATTACGATCAAACAGCGGGTGACCAATTTGCAGTTCCAGTTTTTGAATCGACCGGCTCAGTGAAGATTGATTCAAACCCAACTCTTCGGCTGCTTTCGTAAAATTCCCAGTCCTCGCCACGGCAACGAATCCATGGAGATGGTGAAATTCGAGATCGGGAAACATGGTGAAAAATTGGCATGCATTTGGTGCATCGCAAGCATTCGCCTAATGCATTGGATTAAACGCCGCACCCGATTCACGTTGAGTTGAAATGAAAATTCACACCTTATACACTACTACAGGAAAATCCCTTTGGTTGGCAACGGTGGCTCTCTGCTGTTGTGCAGGATTCCACACCGCTTCCGCCGAGGACGTAAAAATTACCGGCAAATGTCCGGTTATGGGTACCCCGGCCGGTCCCAACCGCCACACTTCTGCGGGAGCCATGTCGAATCGCGACTGGTGGCCCAATCAACTTAACCTCAATATCCTCCATCAAAACTCGACGAAGGGGAATCCGCTCGGCGGCGAATTCGATTACGCCGAAGAATTCGCCAAACTGGATCTGAATGCCTTGAAAAAGGACATCAAAGATCTGATGACAACGTCGCAGGACTGGTGGCCGGCCGACTTCGGCCACTACGGACCTCTGTTTATCCGGATGGCCTGGCACAGTGCGGGAACCTACCGGGTTACCGACGGTCGTGGCGGAGCCTCCTACGGCACGCAGAGATTTGCGCCGCTCAACAGCTGGCCGGATAATGCCAACCTCGACAAAGCGCGTCGTCTGCTCTGGCCGATCAAACAAAAATACGGCCAGAAGATCTCCTGGGCCGACCTCATGGTGCTCACCGGGAACTGCGCGCTCGAATCCATGGGATTCAAAACCTTCGGCTTCGCCGGCGGTCGTGACGATGTGTGGGAACCACAGGAAGACATTTTCTGGGGTCCTGAAAGTGAATGGCTCGGCGACAAGCGCTACAGCGGAGACAGAGAACTCTCCAATCCGCTCGCCGCTGTGCAGATGGGATTAATTTATGTAAATCCTGAAGGCCCGAATGGAAATGCCGATCCGCTTGCCGCCGCCAAAGACATTCGATCCACCTTTGCCCGGATGGCGATGAACGACGAAGAAACTGTGGCTCTCATCGCCGGGGGACACACTTTCGGAAAAGCACACGGCGCAGCCAGTGCGGACAATGTAGGTGCAGATCCGGAAGGCGCTTCAATCGAAGAACAGGGCCTCGGCTGGAAGAACAAACACGGCACCGGTAACGCGGGCGACACCATCACCAGTGGCCTCGAAGGTGCCTGGACCAGCACCCCCGCCAGATGGTCGCACCAGTATTTTGCCAATCTTTTCGAATTCGAATGGGAGCTAACCAAAAGCCCTGCGGGAGCCCAGCAGTGGACTCCAAAAGGAGGAGTCGGCAAAGGTATGGTTCCGGATGCGCACGATAAAACGAAACGCCACGCGCCGATGATGTTCACTACCGACATTGCTCTGAAAGAGGACCCGGCCTATAACAAAATCTCCAAACGCTTCCTTGATAACCCGAACGAGTTTGATGAATCTTTCGCCAAAGCCTGGTTCAAACTCACCCACCGCGACATGGGGCCGCTGTCCCGCTACCTGGGGCCCGAAGTTCCCAAAGAACAACTCATTTGGCAGGATCCCGTTCCGGCTGTTGATCACGAACTGGTCGACGCTGCAGACATCGCAGCACTTAAAGGTAAAATTTTGGAGTCCGGACTCAGCGTTCCCCAACTCGTTTCCACAGCCTGGGCATCCGCTGCGACATTCCGCGGATCCGACAAGCGCGGTGGTGCCAACGGTGCCCGCATCCGTCTCGCCCCGCAGAAAGACTGGGAGATAAACAAGCCGGATGAACTTGCCAAAGTTCTCGGCACTCTTGAAAAAATTCAGACCGAATTCAACGGTTCACAGTCCGGGAACAAAAAGGTATCGATGGCTGATCTGATTGTTCTCGGAGGAACTGCGGGCGTCGAAGCCGCTGCGAAAAAGGCCGGTCACGAAATCGAAATGCCGTTCTATGCCGGCCGCACTGATGCGACCTCAGAAATGACAGAGGTCGATTCGATCGCTTATCTCGAGCCGAAATCCGACGGGTTCCGGAACTACCTCGGGCATGAGCTCGACAGACCGGCTCCGGAGAACCTCGTCGACCGGGCACAGAAACTGACTCTTACTGCTCCTGAGATGGCAGTTCTGGTCGGTGGTATGCGCGTGCTGGAAACCAACGTGGGTGACCCCAACCTTGGTGTCTTCACCGACCAGCGTGGCGCATTGACCAACGATTTCTTCGTTAACCTTCTCGATATGGGATTGGAGTGGAAGAAATCACCGGTCTGCGAACATTTCTTCGAAGGCAGGGATCTCGAGACCGGCAAAGTGAAGTGGACCGCCACTTCCGTCGACCTCATCTTCGGTTCCAATTCTCAACTCCGCGCGATCGCTGAAGTGTACGGCAGCGCCGATGCAGAGAAGAAGTTTATCGATGATTTCGCCGCCGCCTGGACAAAGGTGATGAACCTCGACCGCTTCGATTTGGCGGACAGTTAATCTTTCAACCAGGGAAAGCGTGATGCACACGCTATTCCTCCCTCCATCAGGGCCTGAGCGGATTTCCGGTCAGGCCCTTTTACTTCCTGCAATCCGGTAATTCTGCTCCAGTAGTTTCCGCTCCGGGTTTCCGCTGTCGGGCGCGAACCAGACTTCGAATCGCGCTCCGTAGAATTGCCCACGCCCACCTTCATATATCGTGAACTGCGTTTGGGATAAAAACTTTTGCAGCGGATCGTCCGACCAGCCGACTTTTTCATTCGATTTTTCGCGAAGTCTTTTCGGCGACAAGGCTTTGCCGGTCGTAATTTCGAAAGCTTTCAGATATACCGTCCCCGGTTCGCCGGGATTTATCCATATCTCCGAACTATAGATACCGCGGGAACCTGACAGATTGAATTGCGGGTCACCTTCGCGAATCGAACCGGGAGGTAAAAGCTCAAAAAGCGCATCTGCATCCGGTATTTTTGCCAACTCAGCCAATTCGGATTCCACTAGAGAAAACGATGCACGAGTGATTCGACGCTGCTCACCTTTGCTGCGCTCGAAACACTCGATAATCATCGGGGCCGCATCCACCAAAATATGACTTTCATGCAAACCCCGGTAGCGACTGGTTTTCACCTCAATCGTTTGCCCCGGTTGCAAGCGGGTTTCGCCACCTATGCCACCCGACCAGGGGGTCCCCTCCAAACCAATGGTAAAACGGGTTTGAAATGGTTCCGGCGCAGAATCGATGTCTTCCTGCGAGTAAAACCCGTGTGTCACAAAATGCCAGCGACCCCTGATTTTCCAGCGGCGATTGGCGTAAACCGCCCCGCGCTCTTCGAAAACCCGCCACGCGGGATTTGCAGCGAGATAGCGAGTCAACCGTTCCGGATCTTTTTCCGCCAGAAATTGAAAATTGGCAACCTCAGCCGTGAAGAAGCCTGGACCGGCGGCGGGTTGTGATAGGCTGTTTTTTATCAGCGTTTGAAAAGCATCAATTTGACCGGCTTTCTCTATTGAGGCAGGCGCTGCGGGATCAAGCAGCTGCACACCCTCCGGCAAAGAAAGATCCTCTACAAAGCCATCAGAACCGGAACCAAACAACTTTTCATCGAGCGACGCAGTTAATACAGAAATAAACCCACCCCCTAACAGAACGGCCATAAGGAACGAATTTCTCACTTCGTCATAACGTTTCTGCAGTAACCGGATAATTGTAATCGCAAGCAGGTAAACAGGCAGCGCCAGGGAGATCAGAAACGGAATACCGGAAAATTCGCCCAGGTTCGTTTTCCAGATCAATACAAGACTGATCACTCCCGCCAAAGAAGGCAGCCATACGATCCAGATTGAGCGGCGGTCCGACATTAACAACGGCAGAAAAAACTCCTACCGCGTCGGCTTGACCTTAATTGCCCTTGTGCGGCCGGCTCTTCCCGGAATTTGCAACTCCAGACCGGGATAGATCTTTTTAAACTCGATCTTATTCAGCTTTCTAAGATCCCAGAAATTTACGCTGAAATCTTTACTGATACTACGCACCGTATCTCCGGGCTGAACAATATATGTCCCCATCCTCGATCCCAGGGGAACCGTCTTCACCGGGCGCGGTATGAGATCCAGCACTTCTGTTCCTTTGAAGGGCGATGTTCCGCTGACTTCCGTAGTCGCGAGGGACACAGGACGACTCTCCGCCGAAGGTGGAGGGTACGTATGCGGTGCC
>JARGOZ010000333.1 GCA_029213025.1 Verrucomicrobiales bacterium | reverse complement strand
CAAAGAGAAGCCCCTCTTCTGCGAGTCGGTCGATGTTCGGCGAAAGGACATGGTCCTGGCCGTAACAACCCAACTCAACCCGGAGGTCATCCACAGCGATGAACAACACATTCGGTCGCTCGTTTGCTGATAGGTTAGGGAGCAGGTACAGGCAAAAAAGGAAAACCGGAAAGCGTGTCAGGCGGTGCATGATGATTCTGTTGTAATCCCCTTACCTCGCTGAGTCGAAGATTCGGGTCAAATGCAGCATTGCGGTTTTGACTACTCTCCCGACGGATTCCTATTGCCTTTCGTTTTATGAATGTTTATTGCCGCGTTTCCATTGCCATTGTCCTGATATCTATGTTCACCGCCGGTGCTCTGCGGGCGGAACCGTTTGTTTCACGAACCGATGTGAAAATCCCGATGCGGGACGGTGTGGATTTGACGGCAAATATCCACCTTCCCGCAGAAGAAGGGAAGTTTCCGGTTATTCTGTCGCGCACTCCTTACGGGAAATCAGGCGATAAACTGGCCAGGGCCTACGTTCCTCATGGCTATGCTGTGGTTGTGCAAGACACCCGGGGGAGGGGCAATTCGGGCGGTCAATGGACATGGATGACGACGGACCCGCAGGACGGTTACGATACGGTGGAATGGATCGCTCAGCAGCCGTGGTCGAACGGTCGGATCGGAATGACGGGTTGTTCGTATGTCGGGGCTACCCAGCATCTCGCTGCGATGGCGCGCCCTCCCCATTTGACAACGATTATCCCATCCAGTCCCTCCATTAATCACGGCATCGGCAGCATCATTTACGGCGGTGCTTTCCGGCTTCGTATTGTCGACTGGATCGTGGGGAACGCGGCGAAAGGGAGTGTATTGGCCAGGGAGCCTTCTTTCAAAGCGGCCCTCGACCAGCAAAGCGGGTATAAGAAATATTACCTCACACATCAACCTGTCCGGCGGGGGCTGACTCCTCTGAAAATGGTTCCGGAGTATGAAACTATGCTTATCGATATGCTGGAGCACAGGAGAAATGATGAATTCTGGAGGTTCAGCAATATCATCGACTATGTAGATGAACACAAAGATCTGCCGGTGTTTATGGTCGGCGGCTGGTATGATTTATTCAGCAGCAGTACCAGCGAAACCTATATGGCGCTGAAGCAAAAGTCGAAATCACCGGTTCATCTCATCATGGGGCCGTGGCCGCATTGTGCGCACAAACGTTCTCATGCTGATGTAGACTTCGGCCCGGACGCGAATCTAAGTATGTCCGCAATCAATCGCGCGTGGTTTGACCGCTGGCTGAAAGATGATGAAGCTACTTTCGGGAAAGACGCTCCGTTCCGAAAACCTGCCAGGCTGTTCGTCGGCGGAACCGGCGATGGACACAAAACAGAGGACGGCAAATTGTATCACGGTGGCTATTGGCGCGACGAAGCAGATTATCCGATACCGGATGCTGTAGATACACCTTATTACCTGCAACCCGGCGGCGGCTTGTCGCCGGGTAAAGTCCAGTTGAAGGACTCTGCTACCACCTATGAATTTGATCCGAAAAACCCGGTGCCGACGATTGGTGGCTGCATAGTTGGATCGAATGCCGGTGCCTGGAACCAGTGGGGAGGTTCTCACATTTGGAATGCCAAAGAGGAAATGCCGCTCTCGATGCGAAACGACGTTGTCGTTTTTATGACTGCTCCTCTCGAAGAAGATGTGGAAGTGATCGGGCCGATCCGGGTAAAGCTCTGGGCGTCCTCTTCGGCAGTGGATACTGACTTCACCGCGAAATTGATCGATGTGTATCCTTCGAGTTCTGATTTTCCGGCCGGATTTGATTTGATCACCGGGGACGGCATTATCCGGGCGCGCTATCGCGAATCAGACAAAGAGGAAAAATTCATGACTCCGGGTGAGATTTATCCGTTTGAAATTAAGCTCGATCCCTGCAGCAATGTATTTAAAAAAGGACATCGAATCCGGGTCGATATTTCCAGTAGCAACTTTCCCCGTTTTGATGTGAATCCCAATACCGGTGAACCGGCCAATGACTACCGCAGAATGATCACGGCGGTTAACACGGTTCATCATTCGAAGCAATATCCTTCGCATATCCTGCTACCGCTGGCTCCGGTAAGGAAATAGAAACTTCCACCGGTGTCCGGGGTTTCCTCTCTCATGAAATTTTCATTTGTTGCAGGTTGCCTTGTTATGGGGATTTCGGTTTCCGCATTTGCTCAATCTCCCGACACCCGGCTGACAAAGTTCCTCGCCAAATTTCCCGCGGCTGACAGCGACGCGGACGGGAAACTCACAATGGAGGAGGCGCTTGCGTACCGAAAGAAAATGCGCGGAGACAAAACCTCTACCCGCAAACAACCTGACTCCCCGGCGAAACGTTACCCGATTGAGGAGTTGGCAGAGCTATACGAAGCCCGCGATTTTCGCGGCATGCCGTTCCGTTTCTTCGAGCCGGAGATCAAAGAGGGGGAAAAGTATCCTCTCGTCCTGAGTCTGCACGGTGCCGGAGGGAAGGGGCGCGACAACCGCAAAAATCTGAAGCCATGGAACGGCACTCTCGCCGAGCCTGAACTACAGAAAAAGTATCCCTGCTTTATCGTCGCGCCTCAGTCGGCAGGACCGTGGCGGGTGGCGGGAAAAGACCCTGATCTGACTGCGGAACTGGTGGCGACTTTTCCTCCGGTTTGGAAACAGGTCATGGAAAAGAGAGCCGGGTTCGTGGCCAAATCCGATGATGGAGTTCTCGGTATTGTTTTTGATCTATTGGATCAGATCGCGGAGACCTATCCTGTAGATGTAGACCGTGTCTATGTATTGGGTCACTCTATGGGTGGCTTTGGAACCTTTGAAAGTATAGCCAGACAACCGAACCGCTTTGCTGCGGCCATTCCGAGTGCCGGCGGTCTCGTTCCCTGGCACGATCCGGAAACATTCAAACACGTTCCGGTGTGGGCGTTTCACGGTGAGCAGGACAGTACGGTGATTCCGGAACTGACGGGCGTTGTCTTCGAGCAAATGAAAC
>JARGOZ010000115.1:21928-22174 GCA_029213025.1 Verrucomicrobiales bacterium | reverse complement strand
CTATCTCGATGTTTCCCATCTGAACTCCAATCCCGCCCACATCGCTGCTGAAATCCGGGATCGCATCAGGGAAACCACTCAGCTCACGGCGTCGGCCGGGATCGCTCCGAACAAATTTCTCGCAAAAGTCGCCAGCGACTGGCGAAAACCCGACGGGCAATACGAGGTGACTGCGGAATCAATTCCCGACTTTGTCGAAACGCTTCCCATCGAAAAGATTTGGGGTGTCGGCAAACGAACCGCTGA
>JARGOZ010000115.1:0-21918 GCA_029213025.1 Verrucomicrobiales bacterium | reverse complement strand
CCACCGGCGCGGAATCAAGACCTGCGGGGATTTGCAAAAATGGAGCGAGATCGACCTGCATCGGTGCTTCGGTAGATTCGGTAGCGAACTATACCGACTCAGCCGCGGTCAGGATGATCGCGAAGTAAATCCACACCGGGAGAGGAAATCGGTCAGTAACGAACGCACTTTCCGGGAAAATATTGAACATGTCGACGAAGGACTTCTGCGCCTTGACGAATTGATCGGCGAACTGTTTGTCGATCTACAAAAACACAAAGATCGAACTATCCGCGAAGGATTTGTGAAACTGAAATTCAACGATTTCACCATTACCAGCGCTCAGGTTCCGATGACAAATCCCGACCCTGAAACTTACCGAACCCTCCTCCGGGAAGCCTGGAATCGCGGCAACGGAAAATCCGTTCGGCTCATCGGCGCCGGAGTACGCTTTGTCCCGGAAGACGAAGCTGACGAGGTGCAGCTGGAGATGTTTTGAGCTGCCGCCTTATTTCATCCACCGAATGAAGCAATTCGGGCTTGCATCACTTCGGCCATGTCCGCGGCAATGCGTTTGATATGACCGGCATTTTCTCCCTGGAAATGTGAATCGACCGTTTCAAAGAATAACTCCAGCCAACGCTGAAATTTTTCCCGGTCCATCGTAGTTTGCAGGCTCAACAGAAGATGCGGGCGAAGGGGATTGCCTTTGTAGTTCCCGGTCCGAAACAAAGCAGTCTCCCAGAAATCGGCAATCTTCGGTATATGAGTATCCCAATCAACGCCCGCGATATCATCGAACACCGGGCCGAGTAGATCATCCGCCCTGACCCGACCATAAAAGTCGTGAACAAGCCGGTTAATGTCCTCACGATTTTCAAGATCGGGTAGCGGTGTCGGGGAGGACTTCATGATTCATAAGCTTCCCGTGTTTTTCAAACTACAGCAACCGATTCCTGCAATTAGCCCCTACACGCCCGGGCTCGAATGGATTCCCCCCTGGTAGATTCCGGGTCCTCATCGGGAGCGGATACTTTTACCAATTCCAAAAAGATGCGTGGCCCCGCGAATATACATCATTTGATCGGAAATCGCCGGGGTAGCCATCAGCGGCTCGTCGAGGGAATTGGTAGCAAGAAGTGTAAACTCGGTACTCGCCTCTACGACGAAGACATTCCCCGCTTCTCCGCTGAAGTATATTTTTCCATCCGCTGCAACCGGTGAAGCACTGAACCCGGCACCGGCATGAGGCAGACGTAGATAGAAATGCTCTTCCCCGGTCATCAGATCGTAACAGGCAAATGGACCGCTGTTGTTCAGGACAAACAGCTTTCCTTTTACGATAATCGGAGTTGGCATGTAGGGACCGCGTCTTGTGACCGACCACGCGAGATGCTCCGGACCAAGTTCGCCGGTCCCACCCGGTTTGATAACGAATACCGGCCGTTCCGGAGCACGACCGCTGGTGACGACAATCAGACCGTTGGCAAAGATTGGTGTTGGAGCGGTGATTTTAGAACTGCCTCCCAGTTTCCACAACTCTTTGCCGGTCGCAGGATCGTAGGCACGAATAAAGTTTGAACCATTTGTAATCAGCTCGGTCCGATCTTTGCCCGGATAAACCGTGGGAGTGCCCCACGACGGCAATTCATCGCGAACTGTCCGCCACATTTGCTCACCGGTGGCAATATCGAAAGCCGCGATGAAAGACTCACCCTGCGTATCACACTGAACAATAACCTTACCCTCCCAAATAACAGGAGAACTCGCCGAACCCCACTCGTAATCCGGCAAATCATACGCCCCGACATCGAGACGACCGAGGTCTTTCTGCCACAGCATTTCGCCTTCCACCGAATAGGCAAAAAGCCCCTGTGAACCAAAAAAGGCGACCACATATCTGCCATCGGTAACCGGTGTAGAGTTGGCGTAAGTCCCCTTCACATGACGTTTGTCGATCGGCTTACCACTCACTGCTGTTCTCTGCCAAATCATGTCGCCGGTCTTCTTATCCAGGCAGAACAGTTGCCAGTCGTGATCTTCGGACCGGTCGGCCGCCGCGTCACCGGCCCCGTAGAGCCCCGGTCGAAATGAAGACTTTCCCGCTGTGTTCACCGCACTGGTCAGATAAATACGGTTGCCATGGATGATCGGGCTGGAATGCGCGAGGCCGGGGATTTTGACTTTGAAAAGAATCCCCTCCCCGGTTTTTACATCCCATTTCAGCGGCAAATTTTGCCCGTCCGGAGCAAGACCCGATGCTGACGGACCGCGAAACTGCGGCCAGTTTTCGTCCCCTATTGCGCAGAGAGAAATCGACATCAGAACCAGGAACAGATATTTGACCATTACGGGAATAATTACCATGAAGGCTTGAAGGTTCCAAATCTGTTTCCGATGTTAGCAGCGCATGAAACCATCAATCATCTTTTCGGTTTGCCTGTTATTTTTCGCCACCTTACAGGCGCAGGACGCGCAAATGGCGGCGAGGTTCAATTTTCACACCCCGGAGAGTTGGCGCGGCGAAGTCATCAAGTTGCCGCCGCGCTTTGCCCCCGATCTGGAATGGCACGGCATCGAAAGTATCAAATTCGCACCGGGAATGTTCAAGCCCGGGTCGGAATCGTTCTTTTCCTATGTGCTTGTATTTCTGCTCAGCAAAGACGACGACGTCTCCGAAAAAGCTCTGCACGATCAGATTTTAACGTACTACCGGGGCCTCGCTAAAGCAGTGATGGGAGGCCGGGGAATTCCGGTCGACACCGGAAATTTCCAACTGGATCTGAAAGCCGATCCAGTCGAAGACAACAAGAAATATCTCTCTACCTGGACAGCGACTCTCGACTGGATCGAACCGTTCGCGACCCAAAAGGCACAAAATCTACACATCGAAGTTCACCAATGGAAAAACGCTGATCAACCGGTTCTATACTTCACCGTATCGCCACAGGCAAAGGACCACGCGATCTGGAAAGAGATGCGGCAATACCGGGAACAGTTTGAGATAAAATAAAGAGGTTTCATCAGGCGGCCCAGGTCCGATCTCAAAGACAAACGGCAGAAAATCTCCTCGTTAAAACCAGTCACGAAGTACGGATGATTGATGAAATTACAGCTTTCTTGTTTCGTGCCCTTTGATTTCAGGAAGGGGACAAAAGCTACCCCGGATGAAGAGTGGGCCCGGTCGGGTTCGAACCGACGACCAAGGGATTATGAGTCCCCTGCTCTAACCACTGAGCTACAGGCCCGGATCCGCCTGAAAAGCGGGAGTTGGGAGGCGGATAATAACTGATTTTCACGACGTTTCATCCATTTTTTAATCCAGTTTGATGCAAAATAAATCCAAAGGTAAGCCGGGAAGACATTTGACTGTTGTTACTATAAGTGTGCCTCTGAGTTAATGACGAATTACCCGTAGCTCCGGAGCTTTCTATTTAGGAGCCTCCGGATATGGCCTTTCCTTAGTTATCAAGAATTTGAAAAACAGTGGTTCCAGCAACGATCCACAATAGTAGCTGAAATTAATCGAATTTCGGACCTGTTAGCCATTTTTGTAACCCATCCCATGCAACAATCCAACAGGCTCCTAGACCTGAACACTAGGGAATTCGGCGACTACACTTGTTCAAATGAGTCTACCCGGAACAGAAACTCCCTCCTCACAAATGTTTTGTTCTCTCAGAAAATGTGATAAGCTGACATCGTGAGCGATAACGGACAACGGGAAGATATCCAAAACTTCAAAAAGTCTCTCCGAAAGATTCGGGAACGAATCGAACAGGGTGACCATGAACTGGCGGCACGAATCTACAAGCTCGCGGAACGCAGACCTCTCACAGAAAAGGAAGAGTTCTCACCGAAAGAGAGAAGTGAGAAAGTACTCGAAAAATCTCCTTCGTGATCCCTTTACGCTGTGAGCCTCTACACCAGGAACACTTCATTTGTCCTTGGTTTCCATGGTTGCGACAGGGCCCTAGCGGAGGATGTTCTCGCCGGCAATTCAGATCTTTACGCCAGTGAGAACGACTATGATTGGCTCGGGCACGGTATCTACTTCTGGGAGAACGACCTTCACCGGGCTCGATCCTGGGCAGTCGAAAGGATGGCCTTTCCAGACTCAAAAATCAAAGATCCTTACGCCATTGGCGCGATCATTGACATGGGGCACTGCCTCAATTTCATGCAGCAGGACCACATTAGCCTGCTGGGAGAAGCGTTTATGATTGCGAAGCAGAAATACGGCGATGACCTTCCCGAGAACCAAGTCGGCCCGGACAAGCTACTGCGCCGCCGGGACTGTATCGTCGTTCAGTATATTCATGCGTTGCAGGAGGCTTCCGAATTTCCGGAGTTTGACTCGGTAAAGGGTCTTTTCCAGGAAGGGGTTCCAGTCTATCCCGGTGCCGGTTTTCTTCAAAAAACCCACGTCCAAATTTGCATTCGGAACCGGAGTTGCATAAAAGGATATTTTCGACCACTTGAGGAATTCCCGGAATCCTAGCCAACTTAAGCGGCAACCGCTGGAGATTCCGATTGTTGAAGAATAATAGTTACTCCTCCAAAATCCGAATTGTACTCCAGTGCGTTCTCGCTCCATTGTCCGGCGCGGATTCAAACAATTCGCGCTGTGTATTTGCTGATTTTTTAGCTGCGGAACATTTCCCGGGCGGAAAATGCCACGCCGAGGGCGGCTGATGAATCACCTCCGATGGCCCATTCAAACCTGGTGGTGGTTTTCGCGGGATCAATCGGACTCTTCATATACATCGGCCAGGCCCGCTCCGCGAAGCCCTGCTTGATCCAGTCCATGTAATCATCACGGAAACCTACCGTTTCAGCCAGTCCCCCACCGATCACGACCAGCCCGGGATCAAAAACCCGCACAAGATCGGCCAGACCGTAGCCGAGGATTTGCCCCTGTTGACGGAAGATCCCAATCGCCATTTCATCGCCTTGTTGGGCAAAATCACGCAACTTAAAGGCCTTTTCCTCGACCGGACTACCATCGTTCAGCGGATGACTTTCATTCTCCGGCCTGGCCAGCTCAATGCCGATTCTGCGCCGGAGAGCCACCAGCGAAACCCACGCCTCTAAACAACCGTCTTTCCCGCAGGAACAAGTCGGCAGGGTCCCGTCGTCTTCGCGGTGAGGCGAGGAAATATGGCCGACTTCGAGAGCCAAACCGTTGCTTCCCTCGTAAGCGCGTCCGCCTGGCAATACGAGACCGCCTCCGAGACCGGTTCCGGGAGCCACGAGAAGTAAGCCGCCGTGATGTTTTCTGCGCACCGCGTATTCCCCGAGAGCTGCCGCGTTGCCGTCGTTGGTCATGTAGACCGGTGTTCCGCCTATGCGCGCAGAGAATTTGTCCCGAATATTGGTACCCACCCAGTTTTCGTGAAGATTGGCTTTGCCCCAAATCACGCCGTCACACGAAGGCGCCGGGACATCCATGCCAATACCTCTGACTTGAGACCGGGAAATCCCAATCGCGGAAGTCAATCGATCGAGAGCTGATTCAAGCTGACCAAAAGTCGCCTCGAAACCGTCTTTCACATGACTGCGCACCTCGATCATATCACCCGCCACCTCGCCACGATGATCAACGAGCACGGTTTTAACGGTGGTTCCCCCGATATCTAGACCTGCGAAAAATTCTGATTCTGCCATAAAATTACCCTCTGTGGTTCGGGGCCGACTAAACAAACGGGTGCCCCGTGAGTCAATTTATCTTCGAATGAATCACCAAACTAACAAACTACTCCTTGACCAACTATTTAACATTTGTTAACCATTTTCCAGCCGTGGTCATGCTGTCGTTTGGTGCTACAGTCGAAAACACTGCTTAATTTCTGGAAAGGGACACAACATTGAAACCTGAATTTGCGAATCCAAGACGACCATTCGGCATTCGATGGTGTGCATTGCTGCCCCTTTTATTCACCGGATGTGCCATGATGCAGATCGAGGAGTTCGAGTGCTGTGCTCCGATCAAGGGAACTCCGGAAACCTGGACTTCCCGGGGAAATCACCGAATCAAAGACACTTCGGTTGTCGGTTGGGTTCATGATTTCAACGAACCACTACTCGTGAAACTGGCCAACGAAGCTGTGTGCGGCAATTTTACCATCGCTTCCGCCCTGCAGCGGGTTTTCCAGGCAGAAGAACGGGCGAGGATTTCACGGGCGGCGTTATTTCCCCAAATTGAGTCAGGCCTGGATTCGACGCGAAGACAAAATCCCAGCGCTCCGCCCCGGGAAGGTTTTGACCGCTCCACTTCGCACAGCTTTTCTCTCGATTCCTCGTGGGAGGTTGATCTCTGGGGTCGTCTCCGGGATCTGAAAAAGTCCGAAGTGGCGACGATGGATGCGCAATTCCATGCCTATCAATCGGCCCGCCTTTCTCTCGTGGCGAGTGTGGTTAAGGCGGCTTTCGAATTAATCGAATCGGAAGAACAAATCAAAACCCTGTTAAAAAACCTAAAATCACTTCAAACCAACCTCGATATCCTCGATGCCAAACTGGAAGCCGGCGACGGGGATGATCGAACCGCTCTCGAAATCGCGCTGAGCCGGGCGGATATTGCCCGATCACGGGCGGCACTCGCTGCAGAGAAACGTGATCGGGACGGTGCTAAACGCGCTTTAGAAGCTCTTCTGGGACGCTATCCCTCGGGCATTATTTCCGGACTGAGAACCCTGCCTGATCCGAAGCGCAGCATTCCGGTAGGCCTTCCATCCGATCTGTTGATTCGTCGCCCGGATATTCTGCAGGCGGAAATGAATATCAACAGCGCGCTGTATGATGTATCGGCCGCAGAAAAGCAATTGCTGCCCAGTTTCCGCCTAACCAGCGGGATCGGAACCACCACATCCGATGTGTTTAAGGATCTTTTTAACCTGAACAATTTGATGTGGAATGTCGGCCAAAATCTGACTCAACCCGTTTTTCAGGCGGGACGAATCCGTTCCGAAATCAAGTTATCCGAATATCTCCGGGATCAGCTGATTGCGGACTATTCCAACACCGTGCTGACTGCTTTTCAGGAAATCGAAATCGCCCTCGCTGCCGAAAAATTCTTTAACGAGCAAGTCGCAGCTCTCGAAGACAATGTCAGGGAAGCCCGTCTGGCCGAGGAACTAAGCCTCGCGGACTACGAAAAAGGCATTATCGACATCATCACCCTTCTGCAAAGTCAGCGAAATCTTTTAGACGCGGAGAGCAGCCTGCTGTCTACCAGACTGCTGAGGCTTTTTAATCGCGTCGATCTGTACCTCGCCCTCGGTGGAGATTTTGACACCAAACCGGTTCCCGTTTCCTGTCCCGTGGATGAGGAGAAAGGAAACTTCCTGCAACGCTATAAAGCGGAAAAACGACCCGACTAGGCGTTGAGGTAATCTTTGGCAAGAGTAACCAGATCCTCGCCACTGGATAGATAACGATCCCGGTATTCGTCGACCGTCGGGGCGTGGCCCTGGATAAATTCATTCAATCCTTCCCGCTCCAGGCCGTGTTCAGCCCGCGCCCACTGCAAAAACTCCGCCACACAGCGGTGCGTTTGACCGGCACCGATCGCATCCAGCGAATCGCGGAACAAAGTGGCTCTGTCCCAATCGACATTGGACAGCAGATAGGAAACTCCTTCATCCCGGATTGCCTGATCGATTTCTTCGATTTGATCCGGTTTGATGTCGCGCGGGTTACTCGGAGCGGATGCAATCAACTCTTCCACAAGTGTATCCCGGCCTTTTATCAGTCTCATCTTTTTCCTCGGCAGAAACGCGTCGGGGATCGCACCGTGATCGAGAAGCATGTTTATAATGGCCCGGTTGCGGTTCACGATGGCTAGAAATAGCGGTGCACCTCCTTGAAAGTTCACATCAGCCCCCTCTTCAATCGCCTCGAGGGCGTTGTCGATGGAACCTACTGTGCAGGCTAACTCAAGGGTTCTGTCTTCTGGCGACTGGATCATTTGGTTTCGATGATTTTACAGTGATTAGGATATCATTTATCTAATCCTTTCAAAATATATCACGCGCGTAAGACTTGGTAAATACTGAAATACAAATAATTCGGATAAATATAGAATTTATTACTATTGACTCTTACAAATCAGAACTGACCGGGGAAACGGGAATCGCGATGATAGCCGGTTTTCCTGGAATTTGGTTTTTGGGCAGCTTCTGGTACCGGATCAGGGCCTGGGCGATTTCCTCGGCCAACACCTGTTTAAACCAGGAGGAACAGCATCTTTGAAATTCCCAGCGGTTAGAGATAAAGCCGCATTCCACCAGCACAGCCGGCCCCTGTGTTGCCTCGAGAACTTTCAGCTGTTCCGGTTTACAACCCCGGTTTCTGGTAACGATTCGGCGCCCCAACTCGCCCTGCACATAACTGGCCAGGCGCTGACCTTCAATACTTCCCGGCCAGTAAAACGTTTCAATTCCGGAGACGCTTCGGTTGGCGTGGGAATTGAAATGCAGACTGACAAAAATGCACCCCGGGATCCGGTTTGCGACAGCCGCCCGGTCTTCGAGCCCGACATAAACGTCTTTCTCGCGGGTTAGTGTGACGGAATGCCCCCGACCGGCGAGCACCTTCCTGATGCGTTTGGCCAAATCGAGGGTGAGATTCTTTTCATTCATCCCGTCCCGCTGGCTGCCGGGATCTTTTCCGCCATGCCCGGGGTCCAAGACAAAATGCCCCCGGTCCTGAGCAGAGGCGGTGTAAAATGGGATCAGCAAGGTGAGCACCCATATCGCATAATAGTGTCGACTGGAGGGCATTTTGACGAACTCGTAAAACGCGACTTAAGCCATACCGAATCCAAAGTCGAGTTTTAGTTTAGGAAACTTTACAATTTATGATTTTAATTTTCGTGATTCCACGCGCATACGATACCCGGTGTCGAGACCTTCAAAAAACGCCTTTTCTGTAACTTAATACCATGCACAGGGTTAAAATTCACTGGCAGTTTTCCTTTATGCACCCTTCTTAGTAGCTTCCTTTTTCCAATTGCCTTTTTGACCAGTGATGACCGATTTCGAAACTCTCAATTCATCGCCTTCCGAGGATGAAAAAATTGAGATGGACCGCCATAGTGTCGCGTTGATGATGAAGGTGAAAAGCGGCGATATGGCTGCGTTCGAGGAGTTAGTGGAAATTCATCAAAGCAGCGTAATCGGAACCGTAGCGAAAATGCTCGGCAATCCGGCCGAAGCGGAGGACATCGCTCAACAAGTCTTTGTCAGGGTATGGAAGTCGGCCGGGCGCTACGAACCACAGGCGAAATTCACCACCTGGCTGTTTACCATTACCCGAAATCTGGTATTCAACGAAGTTCGTCGGCGGAAGCGCAAACCTTCTGTCTCTATGGAGGAGCGGGAGGAGGAATTCTACCTCATTGAAGCGGACCATACGACCATTTCACCTGATGATTCCGCCCTTCAGTCCGAGCTGGAAGAAGCGATCGACAAAGCGGTGGCCGACCTGCCGGAAAAGCAGCGGATGGCCGTTGTTTTGCGCCGCTATGAAGAAATGCCGTACGAGGAGATCGGCAAAGTTCTCGACATCACAGTTCCAGCTGTGAAAAGCCTGCTTTTCCGGGCCCGCTCGCAGCTCAAGGAAAGTCTGCGACAGTATATGGAGGAGTAGCGACTACACTTCCTTTTTTCTGTATTTCAACGCAGCTTCGACAAATCCCCGGAAAAGAGGATGTGGAGCTGTCGGTTTGCTCAAAAATTCCGGGTGAAACTGCACAGCGATGAAGAAAGGATGATTGGGAATTTCGACAATTTCGCCGAGGTCACCTTCCAGCGAAGTCCCGGCGAGAACCAGACCCGCTTTTTCAAACTGCTCGCGGTAATCCTGATTAAACTCATAGCGATGACGATGCCGTTCGCTGATGTTGTCTTTGCCGTACAATTCCCGAACCTTACTGCCCGGTCTCAGTTTTGTATCCCAGAGTCCGAGCCTCATACTGCCACCTTTCTTCGTCACTGACTTCTGGTCTTCCAGCAGATGAATCACCGGATGAGGTGTATCATCCTGAAACTCCTGACTGTGGGCCCCTTCCAAATGGCATACATTTCTGGCAAATTCGATCGTGGCGATCTGCATCCCCAGACAAATCCCGAAGAACGGAATCCCGTTTTCCCGTGCGTATTCCGCGGCAAGCACTTTGCCTTCGATTCCCCGTTCTCCAAAACCTCCCGGAATCAAAATGCCATTGGCCTTCTGCAAAAATTCAGCGGCCCCTTCTTTCTCAATATCGGAGGAATCAATTCTGTCGACTCTCACTTTGGTATCATTAGCCGCACCGGCATGAGTGAGTGCTTCGTAGATCGATTTATAGGCGTCCTGCAACTCAATGTATTTCCCCACTACAGCAATTCTGACCCGGTGTGTGGGATTGACGATTCGGTCGACCATATTCCGCCACGCAACGAGATCCGGCTTTTCACTTTTGAGGCCGAGACGTTCGCAGACAATGCGATCCAGCCCCTCTTCATACAGTTTTAGCGGTGCCTCGTAAATGGTGCCGTTGACGTCAACAAAAGGTATCACCGCTTCTTTCTGCACGTTACAGAACATCGCGAGCTTGTGTTTGATGTCGTCGTCAATCGGGTATTCGGATCGACATACCAGCACATCCGGGGCGATACCGATTTCGCGCAATTTAGCTACGCTCTGCTGGGTCGGTTTGGTTTTCAGCTCCTCGGCGGCTTTGATGTAGGGAATCAATGTCGCGTGGATAAAAGCGACATTTTCGTGGCCCACTTCATCCTTAAACTGGCGAAGACCTTCGAGAAACGGAAGCCCTTCAATATCACCGGTCGTGCCGCCAATCTCGGTGATCAAAATATCCGGTTTCATCTTTTCTGAAACCTCGTGGATTCGTTCTTTGATCACATCGGTAACGTGCGGAATCACCTGCACAGTGGAGCCGAGATACTTACCGGCCCTCTCGTTTTGAATCACCGTTTCGTAGACCTGACCACTCGTTAAGTTATTCAGTTTCGACAGTCGACCGCTGGTAAAGCGTTCGTAGTGGCCGAGATCCAGATCCGTTTCCGCTCCATCGTCCAGAACATAGACTTCCCCGTGCTGAAACGGACTCATTGTTCCCGGATCAACATTCAAATAAGGATCGAATTTCTGGATCAGGACCCGATAGCCTCTGTGTTCGAGCAATGTGCCTAGTGAAGCGGCTGCAAGCCCCTTTCCAAGGGAACTCACGACGCCTCCGGTAACGAAGATGTACTTCATGTGCTTTGTAAATTTTGGTCCAGTATCGCCGCCTGTTCAGGTGTGTCAATGCCGGGGCTTTGGTCATCTGTTAGGATCACTTTAATCCCCGCCCCGTTTTCCAGGGCACGAAGCTGTTCGAGGCACTCTGTTTGCTCCAGCATGGACGGTGGCCAGTCTACAAACTGGAGCAGAAAATCGCGACGGAATCCGTAGATCCCTTTGTGCCGGTAAAAAGTAAGATCATCAACCTTTTCCCGGGCGAACGGGATCCGGCTTCGGGAAAAATACAGTGCCCATCCATAGCTGTCGATCACGACCTTTACCACATTCGGATCGTCGACAGCCGGATCATCCGCCGCCATCGGATTGGCCGCTGTGATCATCGGTAAATCAGGCTCTTCGATCATGGCGGTGACCAGTTCGTCAATCAACTCAGGGCAAATCAAAGGTTCGTCGCCCTGGACGTTAACAATGTGAGTGGCTTCGGGAATTTGCTCCGCCACTTCAGCGATTCGATCCGTTCCGCTCGGGTGGTCGTCGCGAGTCATCATTACTTCGCCTCCGAAAGCCTCTACTCCGGTCGCGATCCGTTCATCATCTGTAGCGACGATAATTTGATCGATATTTTTGCACAATTTGCAACGCTCCCAGACATGTTGAATGAGAGGTTTGCCGGCAATGAGATGCAGAGGTTTGCCCGGAAACCGGGTCGAACCCCACCTCGCCGGGAGCACTGCGACAGAGTAAGTTTTCGCCATCCCTGGACCATGTCGCAACTTGATTCCGGAACCAAGTGATTATTTGGAAAAGTTAACAGACTGTACCCTGTTCAATGGAGCACTGTACCCTGTTAGGTCTGAGACTGTACCCTGTTTACCGGCACATCTATTGATCCCGGCCGCCTTTTCCGCCGGGCGGCCTCCTTCCCGGGAACCCGGACCCACCTTCACCGGTGATCTCGCGAAGCTCCCGTTCCGCCGCCATTTGTGCGCGAAAATCCGATCTCTCCTGCTCGGAAAGTTTGTCATCGCCGTCTTTATCCGCCCGGCCCATAAAATTCCACATCCGCTCCGGCATCTCGTCTTTGCCGAGTTGACCGTCGTTGTTCTTATCGATTTCAGCGATGAACTGTTTGCGGCGCTCCTCGCGTTCCTCTTCGCTCATATTCCGCCAGTCACCTTTGCCGCCTTTTCCGCCCCGGCCTTTGCCGTCTCTTCCGCCCCGCCCCGGTCCGCGACCGTTTTCTTCGGCCTCAGCGGTTTTATCAAGTAGTACCAGCTCCTGCGGCTCACCGGGAATCGCACTGACTTGAAAATTCATTACCACCTCGTCACGGATCAAATCATCCGGCTTCCCGGGGTAGGAAATGCCGAAATCCTTGCGGTTGATCGAAAACTCTGCCGCCATATCGAGAAGTGTTTCTTTTTCACTGATGTTGATGGTCGCGGGAAAGGTGATTTTCTTCGCGTTTCCGTGCATGTCGAGGATACCGGAAATCTCATAGTTGTTGCCCTCGATCAGTTTCGCCTCCCTCAGTTGAAATCGCGCAATAGGGTATTTTTCCACATCGAAAAAGTCCTCTGTTTTTAAATGGGCCGTCAATTTTTCGTTATCGGAGTGAACCGAGGCCATGTCGACCGTCACAAAATGTTTTCCTCCCGGAACCAGTTGGGAATCGGCGACCTCAAATTTACCGACAAAGTTGGCAAAGCCGCCGGTATGGCTGCCGGTAACTTTGGAACCGGTCCAGTTAATCTTCGAAGAATTGGCAAGCACGAAGATCTTTTTCTCAGCCGGTTCAGTGGATGCCGGTGCGAGGGCTTCGCTGGTTTCGGTTACATTTTCCACATTCGCCTTTTCGACGTTATCAGCAGGATTTTCGGCACAACCGGACAAAAGCAGGCCGAGACACAGAACAGGAGCAAAAAACTTTTTCATACCAACTTGATAGAACCCCGTGATCCGGGAAAGTTCCAACCAATTTTTTATCGTCTTGCACGCAGCATTCGTTTCACTCAGGATTCGGTCATGATTCGTTTTTTCGTTCTATTTTCGGCCTGCTATTTGGGCACGCTTACCGCGCAGGATGCGCACCGGAATGTTGTTTTTATCGCGGTGGATGACTTGGCGGCAACACTGGGATGCTACGGCGATCCGATAGCCAAAACTCCGCACATTGACCGCCTCGCCGCGCGCGGGGTTCTTTTTACAAACGCCTACAACCAGATCCCTCTCTGCAATCCTTCGCGTGCGTCGGTGATGACCGGGCTTCGCCCCGATCAAATCAAAGTCTACGACCTCGACCGTCATTTCCGCGAAGAAGTCCCCGATGTAGTGACTCTTTCCCAGCTGTTCAAAAACGCCGGACACCGCACCGCCCGGGTAGGCAAAATCTATCACTACAATGTGCCCGCCTCGATTGGAACTGACGGTTTCGACGATCCGCCATCCTGGCAAGAAACCTTCAACCCCTACGGGCGGGACAAAACTGACGAAGCTTTGATTTTCAATGCCGAACCGCACCGAAAAATCAGCGCAGCCCTGAGCTGGCTTGCAGCCGACGGCACCGATGAAGAACAAACTGACGGGATGATTGCTACTCAGGCAACCCAATGGATTGGGGAAAACAAAAACAAACCGTTTTTCCTCGGCGTCGGTTTTTTCCGGCCGCATACCCCTTATGTAGCGCCGAAAAAATATTTCGACTGGTATCCGGTCGAGTCGCTGCACCTCCCCTACGCTCCGGAGAATGATCGCGACGATATTCCCACTGCCGCTTTTGCCCACAATTGCCCGGTGCCGAATTACAATTTGGAAAAGCCGGTACTTCTCAAAGCCATCCAGGCATACTACGCGACAGTGTCTTTTGTCGATGCGCAGATTGGCCGAATCATGGCATCGCTGGAGGAACAGGGATTACTCGAAAACACCGTCATAGTTTTCTGGAGCGATCACGGCTATCACCTCGGCGAACACGGAGGAATCTGGCAGAAGCGGACCCTTTTCGAACCATGCTCATCGGCACCGATGATTATCAGCGTTCCGGGAGCAAAAGGAAACGGACAAATTTGCCGGAAGATCGTCGAATTTGTCGACATCTACCCCACGGTAGCTGAAGCCGGCGGTCAGAAAATTCCGGAACATTGCGCAGGCCGCAGCCTTCTACCCTTACTGAAAGACCCTCTGGCGGAGTGGAAAAATGAAGAAGCGATAACACAAATACTACGTCCCTCTGATCACCGTTTGCCCCAACCCGTCATGGGCTGCAGTATCAGAACGCCACGCTGGAGATATACCGAATGGGCCGACGGCAACGATGGAGTCGAACTATATGACTATCATTCCGATCCGGAGGAATTCCGCAACCTCGCAATCAATCCCGACGCAACGACAGCGGCAATTATAAAAGATCTACAGAAACGGCTGCGCAAAAAGGCCAGCGGAAAGATACCGGAGACGCCGTTTCATGAACCTCGGCTGTAACTATAGATCGGCTAATAAATAGAGGTTTTACCGGTGACACTGGAGCGCAACTCCCGAACAGCTTCCGAGATAATTCGCTCCAAATCATCAGGCGAAGAGCGAAGGTCTATCGATTCACATACCTTGTCCCTGTCAACTTTTTGAAACAGCTCCTGCACATGGCCAGGCATCGAGTTGTCAATTATTCTGATGGTAGGTTTCCCAAGAGTTGTCGCAATGGCATATTCGGTATGCAGCCAGGTATATTCCGGATACCACAGTCCGGGTTCCACCGCGCGGGATTTGTCCTCTTCCCGCAAACATACGATCTGCAAAACCGCATCTACCGAATCGATAGAATGCCGAATCTCATCGGTTGTCGGTCGCAGTTTATTTTTCACATCGATCGTTTTAAAACCAAACTTGCCGGCGGACGACTGAACGATAGATCTCAACTCGTCTTCCCGGCTGTGGCCGAATACCGTGGATAGAAACAAACTTGTTGTTTCATAGGGTAACACACGGGCCTTTACCTTTATCTGTTCGCGAAACGGCACCATTGTTGACGCCGTTTTCATTACATTGTTTAAATCCGCCTCCAGACGCTCATTGGAATCATCATCAAACTCTTTCTCCCGTTTAGCGATGATAATGATTGTCCCTCTCTCCAGAACATCGCGATTATCATCCAGCGAAAAGCGGGCTTCCACACGGTAGCGAACCCGAAGCAAATTCATCCTGCGATCAAAACAAACCGCGCACAGTGCCTTCAGCAATCCTTGGGTCGTAGGTTCGGGTATCGGTTCTGAAATCTTATCAGTATCAGCATCATCAGGCCCTTCAAATCCGCTTTGATCTTCATCGGAACTGGGCCTGGCCAGATGGTATTTCACCACCGCCCTTACGATCCGTTTCGCTGCCTTATCGGGAATAAAATTGAGTCTGACAAATCTCTCATCGACATTAAATGATGCTATAGCAAACCTCGGATTGTTTTTTACATATTTTTTATCCAGTTCACCGAACTGTTGCGACACCGCACGAAGACTGTCACTTATACCGTTTTCCTGTGTCGTGAGTTGGGTTTTTCCGGCATCGTATTTGAATTCAATCGGTTCGATCGGATACCGCCAAATTGACGAATACGCCAATTCATACAATGCCTGCGAAGTGACAGGCATAAGCCAATGATGCCTGAGAATCCGCTCCACAATTGTGTGAACCCACCTGAACCGGGCCTTTTCTTTCTTTCCGTTTTTACCCTTCAGTTTTTGTTCCCATGCCAGAAACGCTTCCCTGCTGTATCGTAAAAATCCGGTTCGCTCTTTCCACTCTTTGTCTTCGGTCTTGAGGATAGATTCGAACAGCTGATCCAGATCTTTTTTGAATTGTCGCTCCTTTTTCGATCCCCCCGGTGACCGGGCAAAAAAATCGCCGAGGATGCCCGGGAGTTTATCATACTGCCCCTCCTGCTCTTCAAAAAATTGATTCAGACGATTTAAGTCAGGCTCGCGGGATTTTTTGTCGTACGGCACCGACCAATAATCAATCGGCATCTCCCAACTGGCCGGAAACGGTAGTTGGAGGTTCCACGGTCTTCGGCCTGTCTGGATCACTTTACTGGTAAAGAAATAGTCACCGTCCGGGTCGATCTTCTTCTTTTTCCCGGACTTCGAAACAGCCTTATCATATAGTTCGTATTCCTTAATCCGGATGCTCACCCACAACAAAGTTAATCTGGCGAGCATCTGTCGCCCCAGAAATTCGATCGCATATCTTCTTATCAACTCATGGAGGTGCGACTCCCATAACTCTGTACTGCGGTTCACAGGGAGTGGAGTTACATGCAACGCCGTGCGGACCTGATCAAGCAATGTTCCCGGCATGACACACTTTGCCGCTTTGAATTTCCGTTTTTCTCTTCGCATCTCCGTTTCGAGATGACGGGTCCAGTTCTCGATAAAACCCACCTTTTTTCCACTGTTTTTCTTCGATTTCCTGAGATCTTTTTCGACCAGAGAAATAAATTCCTCCCGCCAGTTTCGCATAGCGACAAAATCACATGTCGCATTCATTACCGTATGGTCGTAGCCCGCAAAAGAAGCTTGCGCGGTTAATATATTCACTCCTTTTCCGGTAACCGCTTCACAAAATTGGTACAGAGTTCCCGGAGCATCGCGCAAGAGTAGATGTAGATTAAAAGATGTGCACCAGCTCTCCGGATGAATCGATGAAATGATCAAATGCGGAGGGGTGGAAGGTCGCTTTTGGCTGTTTCGTGGAGGACGTCCCCGAACCCAATATCCCCAACAGGTGGAACCGTCCTCAATGCCAAGAGGTTCCAGTGATTTTGCACTAATGATCAGGCCATCCGGAAGCACTTCAATTTCGTCGCCAAATCTCATTACAAAAACCAGTAAAGCGTGTTACACATTGAATACCAGACCTTTCCATTACTTCATCGAGGACAGCCCTGTGTAGAGCTAAACGGAAAATCTCTGATCCTTGGTTTTCCTCCTCGAACTTGCTACCCGGCCAATTCCGTTTTAGCATGGCTCCGATGAACCGATGGCTCTTCTTTTCTGCATTACTTCCGCTGCTCATCACCGGATGTGACCGGCTGCCCGATATCGAAACGGATACCAACCGGAATTTCCTGCTCGGCACCTGGATAATGGACCGGGAAAAAACCATGGAAGCTCTTACCGAAAGTTTGATTGGTGAACGGGAAAGCCTCGCAGGAAAGATGGCGGCTGTAGCGGTTCAGAAAACTGCGGAAAAATTGATCACCCCGTTCGACAATGTGAAATACACATTCACCGAAACGGAATACAGCGAAAAAGTCGGCAACTACGACGGCCAGAAAAAAACCTACGAAATTATCGCCCGCCCGGGCCGCAATACAATTAAAACCAAAGACGAAGACGGGATCGTAAATGTCTATCACCTCGATGGGCTCAACATTTGGTATCATCTTCGCGACCAGCAAAAACTGAAGATCTATCTGCGGGCTTCGAACTGACACAATGACCGTCCCCTTTCCGCACGGAGCCGAGAAATACCAAAGCTTCAGAGAATCCATCCTCCGGGTATCCCCCGTCGTCCGGGAACCCGTTACTCCGGTCATCCCCGAAATGGATCTCCAGGCGATGTGGTTCGGCGGAGAGTTCGGACGCAGTTATTCCGGGACGGAGGGAGAGCAAATTGAAATTCTGCAATTCGGTCACTGGAACCACAGTGCCGGACCCGATTTCACCGAAACAGCGATTTCTATAAACGGAGAGATTCGCAAAGGGTCGATTGAAATCGAGATCGACTCCACCAGTTGGGAGCAACATGGCCATGGTTCCAATCCCGCTTTTGATGATGTCGTGCTTCACGTCTTTCTCCACGATAGTCGGCAGAAATTTTACACGCGCAACTCCCGGCACGAATCCATCCCGCAAATCAAACTGGATCAGGAGGCTCTCGGAAACGCTACCGTCCGGGATTTGCCGGAGGCTTTTCCCGGCCGTTGTCTTGCCCCGTTGAGCGAAATGACCGACGAAGCCGTTGAGTCTCTTATCGAGTCAGCCGCGCAATTCCGCGCGATGCGAAAATTTGACCGGCTCAAAGCCATGGCAGAATCCACCTCGGCAAGGCAGACGATCTTTCAGGCGATTTGCGAAGCGCTTGGATTCCGTCACAACAAAACGGCTATGGCGGTCCTCGCCCAGCGAAATCCCCTTTCCGATTTGCTCGCACTGCAACCGGCCGAAAGAGAAGCCCGTCTGTTCGGGACGGCGGGTTTTATGGAAACCGAGATTTACGATCCGTCCCTGTCATCCGATGCAACTGACTACCTGAAGAAGCTCTGGGCGCACTGGTGGAAAATCCGCCCCGCTCTTGAGCCGGAAATCGAGGACCGCGAAATCCGCTGGAAACTTTCCGGAACCCGTCCCCTGAATCACCCCCAGCGAAGGGTCGGTGCGATCGCCGCCATTTTGAAGCGCTGGAATTATCTCACAGTAGTATGGGAACGCCCCGGAGAAGACCTCGAGAAAAAATGGCAAACCCGCTGCGATGAACTGGAGCACGACTACTGGCAAAACCACTACACGTTGAGCTCCAAAGCTTCAAAAAATCCGATGAAGCTGATCGGAACAGACCGCCAGCGCGATATCCTCGGTAATGTCATTTTTCCCTGGAGCCTGGGCAGGCACGAAGAACTCTGGCCGGTGTTTATGGAAATGAAAGGGGTAGATTCCAATGAAAAACTCCGCCGGGCTCAGCTGCGATTATTTGGCAGCGATTCAGAGCGGGCCGGCCAGTTTGCGAAAAAGTATTTCCAGCAACAGGCGCTACTCCAGATCTACCACGACTTTTGCCTCGAAGACTCCTCCGATTGCCAAAACTGCCCGTTTCCCGAGCAGGTCGCGCAGTGGTCTTGAGACTTTTCAGACGCACAACTCGACCTCGACGAAGCAATGATTGCGCGCGGGATCTTGGTAGGCCGCCGCAAGCTGTCGAAGAGTTACTACACGAACTTTATGCGAGGGACGTTCTACTTGCGGATCCTGCGCCGGTAGATTCTCGATCAAAGATTTTTTCATCAACATCGCGCGGATTTTTCTCGTTTTGATATCATCGGATACCTCGCAGGTCAGACACATCACGTAGGTGGTCGAGCAGGAAGAGCAGTCCATATCAATCTTCAGGAAACCCGAAGCGAATTTTTCGGAAACTTCATTGAGCAAGGCATTCAGGCACAGCCAGTAATCTTTCTTCGGAATCGGCAGAAGAGAATCGTCTCCAGTGGTCAACTTTGCCGCTCTGTTGACCATTTTGGTAATCTCCGGATTCAAAAAAACCTCTGCTCCGGGTTTCTCCAACAGGGTGCGAAATCGCAGTTGCTCCTCTTTGATCATATTGAGAGAGAAATTCACCCGGTCCAAAAACTCCCTCTTTTCGATCCTCTTTTTGGCCTGCCACGACACGAAGAAGCCGCCGATCAATCCGCCGATCATCGGCATCAATAGAGAACGCAAGATATCCCAAAGGTCATTCATATTCGAAACTGCCAGTCTAGGCATAATCTCCCTGCGAAGCGAAGATTTTGTTCTCCCCTGGTCCGGGAAACCGTCTTGCTTTCGAAGGCGAAAATCAGTTACTATCTTCTTTCGACAGTCAAACTGACCGGCTGATATCTATGGCAGGGCCCAATCAAAGCGAAAACCTCCAGAACGTTCTTATTACCGGAGCGAGCACCGGGTTGGGTCTCGCTTTGGCCCGGCGCCTGATTCCACACAGCGATCTCCGGCTGATTTTAACTGCCCGCGAAGCCTCTCTCGGACGGTTCGAAGAACTCGGCCTCGAAGGCAATGAAAATGTCCATCTTCGCCCTTTGCGGGTAAATACCGACACTGAACGGCGGGAAGTCGTCCGGGAGGTGGAGGACCGCTGGGGAGGAGTCGATATCCTGATCAATAACGCCGGTGTCGCTTACCGGGCTGTCCTCGAGCATCTCAAAAGTGAAGAGATTGACCGCCAAATGGAAATTAATTTTTCCGCACCGCTGCAGTTGATCCGACTTGTTCTGCCCTCGATGAGGAGAAAAAAACGCGGGCGAATTATTAATGTCTCTTCTGTGGGAGGAATCATGGCCATGCCGACCATGACTCCTTACTCCGCCTCAAAATGGGCGCTCGAAGGAGTCAGCGAAGCACTTTGGTACGAAATGCGCCCCTGGAATATTCATGTCTCAATCGTCCAGCCCGGTTTTATCCGGTCGAATTCATTCCAAAACACGCGAATGACACAGGCGAGCAAAGAATCGTATGATGACGTCGACAATCCCTACCATGCCCACTATTTTCATATGGATAGACTGATCAGCCGGTTTATGAATAACGCTCTGGCTTCGCCCGAATCGGTAGCGGCGAAAATTGAGCGGGTGATGCGCTCGAAAAACCCGCCCCTGCGGGTTCCGGCGACTCCCGATGCCCACCTTTTCGGCTTTCTCCGAAGAGTTCTTCCCCGCCCCGTCTTCCACCGGATCCTCTATCTTTGTTTACCTAATATCAAAGAATGGGGAGATCCTACAATCGAAACAGAGTATAGAGAACAAACTATGGCAATTCGCCAACCGGATAAGCCGGAGAGTGAAGTCACTACGCCATAACTTCACGGATCGGTTCGGCTCCTTCCACCCCTACCAGTTTGTGATCGAGGCCGCCGTAGAAGAAAGTCAGATTGTTGGGATCGAGCCCCATAAGAGCCTGAATCGTCGCATGGAGATGTTTTACATGGTAGCGATTCTCTACCGCCATTGACCCCAGTTCATCGGTTTGTCCGACCGAGACCCCGCCTTTGACGCCGCCACCGGCCATCCACATGGTAAAGCCGTAACTGTTGTGGTCGCGACCGGTTCCTTTGGCGTATTCTGCAGTCGGTTGACGCCCGAATTCGCCGCCCCAGACAATGAGTGTATCATCCAGCATACCGCGCCTTTTGAGGTCTTTGATCAGTCCGGCAATAGGTTTATCGGTTTCCCCGGCATGAAGATTGTGGTTCTTTTCGAGATCACCATGCGCATCCCAGTTGTCATCATTGTGGGCCCCGCCGGAATAGATTTGTATATATCGAACTCCACGTTCCACAAGCCGGCGCGCCATGAGACATTTCCTACCGAAATCCTCCGTTTTGGTATCATCCAATCCATAGAGAGATTTTGTATCCTCCGACTCAGACTCGAGATCAATTGCTTCGGGCGCAGTCGCCTGCATTTTGTAAGCCAGTTCGTAACTGGCGATCCGTGCCGCGAGGTTGCTGTTGTCGTATCGTGAACTGAGATGACCGGCATTGAGATGATTCAGAGAATCGATCAGCATTCTCTGTTCCGTCGCCGGCATTGCATCAACATGTTTCAGGTTCAAAATCGGATCGCCTTTGGACCGGAAAACTGTGCCCTGGTAACTCGCCGGCATAAACCCCGAGGTCCAGTTCTTCGCGCCCGAAATCGGCCCGCCACTTTTATCAAGCATTACCACATAACCGGGAAGATTCTCATTGGAGGAACCCAGACCGTAGTTCAACCAGGAACCGAGCGAGGGGCGACCGCTGATCAGACTGCCGGAATTCATCATCAACAAAGCAGACCCGTGAATCGGGGAGTCCGCCGTCATCGAATGAAGAAAAGCGATATCATCGACACAGGTACCGACATGGGGAAACAGATCCGATACATACTTC
>JARGOZ010000114.1 GCA_029213025.1 Verrucomicrobiales bacterium | reverse complement strand
GGCAACAAAGGGCTCGTTGCGGTTGATTTTTCCGCTCAGTCCTATCGAAGTCAGGTGCCGGACCGCGTAATTTCCTACGACGCGACAAAAGACTCAAATGGCCGGGCGAAGGAACTGCTCAGTGTAACCGTGCAACGGGGCGGGAAAATTCAAAACTATGCAGCCCGGGATTTGATTCCGGTAAAACTGGTTTCATTCAATCCCGGCAGCAATTTAGAGGAACTACATGTTTTCGGTGAATACCCCCTGCCGGTTCGGCGGGCTTCGCTGGTCGAAGATTTGAATTTGAATGGCGGCATCATCAATCCCGGAGGTAGTGATGCACCATTAAAAGGGCCGTTCGATTTTGAGACGACTCCCGGATTCGGCATTCAATTTCTTCGTCCGGTTACAAATGGTCCCGGTCCGGATCTGGTATTTTTCGAAGTGCAGAATCCGATGAATCCACCGGAAGGCGATGCCTTTCATGTCAGTCCGCTTGTCTGGTCAGAGGGCAAAAAGTCCCACACGATTCGCCAATACGATTTGATGATGACTGCTTCGGAGGCACTGCCGATGAAACATTACCATCTCTATTTTCCCGACGAATCGATTCACTCCACAGCGATTCTTGAGACCGCCAAATTCTCCAGCAAGCCATCGCCGTTGAATTCCAAAGCCCTCGCCGTGGGGATTGATCTTTCGGATCTCGGATATCAAGACGGCGAGCAAGCAACCGGCTTATTTTTTCAAGACGCCAATGATGATAAAAATCACGTCGATCCAATCATTATCCGGGGGCTGCCAAATACATCACGATGAAATTTTTTCTCTACTTCCTTGCGCTGCTTCTGCTTAGTGCGAATTCTGTACTGGCCGATGAAAAAGTGTTTACGGCCGAAGAGCGCGACTGGTGGGCTGTGCAGCCGGTAGTCGATCCTGTCGTGCCGTCTGAGTCCGGTAAAGATTGGGCCCGCAATGAAATTGATCACTTTATATTTCGTGGACTGGCAGAAAATCATCTCCATCCTGCCCGGGAAGCGACGGCTCTCGAATTAGTGCATCGAATTTACTTCGATCTTCATGGCCTCCCACCTGTTCCTGAACAGGTGGATGATTTTGTGGCGGCTTATAGTCAGAATCCGGAAACCGCTCTCAGTGAGTTAATCGATCAGCTACTTTCCAGTCCTCGCTATGGCGAACGCTGGGGTCAGTATTGGCTGGATGTGGTCAGATATGCGGAGAGCGACGGATACCGGCAGGACGCCTATCGCCCCGGGGCTAAAGACTATCGCAACTACATCATTCGATCATTTAACGAAGACAAATCCTACCCTCAGTTTGTTCGTGAACAATTGGCTGGAGATATTATTGCCCCCGGAGATCCCGACGTACTGATCGGAACTTCATTTCTCCGGCAGGGTATCTACGAATACAACAACCACAACGTCAGGATGCACTGGGATATCATTATGACCGATATGACCAACGTAACCGGCGAAGCGTTTCTAGGAATCAGTATAGGTTGTGCTCAGTGTCATGATCACAAATTTGATCCGATCCTGCAAAAAGACTACTTCGCACTTCAGGCCTTTCTCTCGACCACCGCATGGCCCACCGATGTGCCTCTGGCGACCCCGGAGCAACTCGCAGAATTCCAACAGAAAGAAGCCGTTTGGAAAGAGGCGACCAAAGAGATTCGGGCGCAATTAGCAGAGCTGAAATTCGATCAGGAGGAAGCGAAGCGGAAAACTGAGGTGAAGATGTTCCCGGAAGATATCCAAGCGATGTATCACAAACCGGCGGACGCCCGAACTTCTTTCGAACAGCAAATGGTGATGTTAGTGCAACGACAGATCGACTACCAAACTGTCCGGATAAATTTTCAGAAGTCCTTTGAGAAACATCCCGAAAAACTGGAGAAATGGAAAAGTCTCAACGAACAACTGAAGGCTTTTGATCACCTCAAACCGACTCCACTACCTAAAGGATTTGTGGCTACCGATGTGAGCGCCGCACCGGTGGTTCCCATGATCGAAAAACGTGGCGGGAAATTTCCGGTAGAACCGGCCTTTTTGACTCTGCTTAATCAACCTGCCCCGGCGATCCAGCCTACCGATACCAATTCCGGGCGACGCCTCGCCCTCGCCGACTGGATTGCTTCGGAGGAAAACCCTCTTTCCACCCGGGTCATCACCAACCGGATTTGGCAGGGGCACTTCGGAACCGGGCTGGTGGCGACACCGAACGATTTTGGCAATCTTGGGGAAGCGCCCAGTCACCCCGAGTTGCTGGATTGGCTGACAACCCGATTTGTCAAAGGCGGTTGGAAAATGAAGCAACTACACAAATTGATCATGATGAGTGCCACCTATCGGATGACGGCCAGGCAGGAGCCGACTTCCACTGAATCGCTGACTGATCCGGGGAACCGGCTGCTGTGGCGCTTTCCGCCCCGGAGACTCTCATCTGAAGAAATTCGTGACACCATGTTAGTGGCTTCCGGAGAGATTCGCTTTCCCACCACCGACCGACCGGGCTCGGTACCGGGCTCCAGTCCCTATCGAAGTATCTATGTGAAAAAGCAGCGTAACAAACCCGATGAGCTACTCAATTGTTTTGATGCACCCATGGGCTTTCAATCCGCTCCGCAGCGTCCCGAAACCACTACCCCGACTCAGTCACTTCTCATGATCAACGATTCGTGGCCACTGGACCGGGCCAAGGCATTTGCCAAATCGCTTCAGTTTACAGAGAACGGGGATTGGCGAAAGAATATCACCTCTGCCTATCAACGGGCATTGGGACGACAGCCCGGTGAAACGGAAATCGATAAAGCCAAACACTTTATCCAGACTCTGACTTCGCTCCGGGGCGACGATGACCAAAGTAAAGAAATTACCAAACTCGGGTTTCGTTCCAATTCGGAAAAATTCAAATCAGTAAAGGATATCGAGTTGGGAAGTCAGGCACTGAATCTCCAGCGCGGCTCGCGCTTTGAACAACTGGAAATCGATTCGACTCTCGGACCGGAACACGATGCCTTCACGATAGAAGCGGTTGCACACCTCGATTCGATTTATCCCAATGGCACCGTTAATACCCTCGTTTCACGGTGGGATGACAGCCGCAGCAGCTCAGGCTGGTTTCTCTGTGTCACCAGCACCAAATCCCGCTACCAACCACGAAACCTTCTCCTCGTTTTAAATGGAGTGGATTACGAAGGGCAGCCAAAATACGAAGTGGTGGTTTCAAATTTACGGGTTCCTGTCGGGAAAGCTGTCTATATCGGAGCATCGGTTGCGGCCCATCCAATTTCAAAAGGCGCAAAGCAGGGCGAGGTTACTTTTTATCTGAAAGACCTGTCGGATTCCAAAGCAAAAATGGAAACCGTTACAGTCAGTCATTCCGTAATCGGAAAGCTCAATGATTCCACCTTCCCCGTCGTGATCGGAGGGCGGAGTCAGGTAGGTCATCTTTGGGACGGACAGGTCTCCCGCCTTACCCTGTCGGAAAACCAACTACCCAAAGAACAACTCTTACTACACCAACCGGCACCCGGGCTAAAGCGGATCCTTGATCTGAATTTTTCGAAATCGACTGATAGATCCCCCGCACCCAATGCGAGTTGGTATGGCCGCGGAGCTTCGGATTCCCTGCAGGACTCAGTGACTGATTTCTGCCACTTACTATTTAATTCCAATGAGTTTCTCTATCTCTATTGATTAACTTCTAATTGAACCTGCAAAGTTATGTCACCTCAGAATTCAACTTTCAAAACTACGCGTCGCAACTTCCTGTCCACTGCGGGAGCCGGATTCGGATCCGTGGCGCTGTCCGCTCTAACGGGGCAGAATCTCGTTGCCGGTTCCGCTTCACAAAAAATCCCCCACCACTTCGGCAAAGCAAAAAGCGTCATCTTCCTTTTTATGGAAGGCGGGCCGAGTCACCTCGATTTATTTGATCCCAAACCGCTTCTGCGAAAACTCGCCGGGCAAAAACTGCCGGATAGTTTCGAAACGCCGGTCACCGCTGCGGGGGAGGTCTACTCACCTCTGCTGCCCGACAAACGCAAATGGGCGCAGCATGGTGAAAGCGGACTGTGGATTTCCGACTGGTTACCGAAACATTCCGCTATCGCCGACGATCTATGTGTGATTCGCTCCTGCGTGACCGATGGCATTAACCACGCCGGTGGAATGTGCCAAATGAATACCGGTGCTGTTTTCGGAGGACGTCCCTCGCTCGGTTCCTGGGTTTCCTACGGCTTGGGGTCGGAGTCCCGCAATTTGCCCGATTTTGTCGTTCTCAAAGACAGCAATTCGATGGTGGTGAACGGAGTTAGGTCATGGGGATCGGGTTTTATTCCTTCGACCCATCAGGGCGTTCTGTTGGAATCGAACGATCCCCCGATTGCCAACCTCAACAATCCCGCCTCGGTTTCGACGGAGGTTCAGAAGCAGAAGCTGGCTTTTCTGGCGGAGATGAACCGGGACCACCTCAAAACCCGCTCATCTCACAGTGATCTCGAAGCGCGGATCAAAAGTTATGAACTCGCCTTCCGCATGCAGGCGACCGCTCCGGAGGCGATTGATCTGGAATCCGAATCGGAATCGATCAAATCTCTATATGGTCTCGACCAGGCCGAAACCAAAACCTACGGCAGGCAATGCCTACTCGCGAGACGACTCGTGGAGCGCGGCGTTCGGTTTATCCAACTATACCACGGCGCCGGTAGCAAATGGGACAGCCACAGTAATATCGAAGGCAATCACTCCAAACTCTGTAATCAGGTGGATCAACCCATCGTTGGGTTACTGACCGATCTCAAACAACGCGGCCTGCTCGATGAAACGCTGGTAATTTGGGGCGGCGAATTTGGACGCACTCCGATGAGTGAAAAAGGCAACGGCCGGGACCACAATTCCACCGGTTTCACGATGTGGATGGCAGGCGGTGGAGTGAAAGGCGGACAAACCATAGGGGCGACCGATGAACTGGGCCTCTACGCTACCGAGGACAAACTACATGTTCACGATATCCACGCCACCGTGATGGCTTTGATGGGAATGGACCACACCAAAGTTATCTACACCCACAAAGGCCGCCCCGAGCGCGTCGATATGAACGAAGGCCACGTCCACGAAGGTCTCGTCAAGGGTGCCACCAGCTAATTGATTTTTTGCGTTATGAAAATACGGATTTCTCTAGCTATTGTTTCCCTTTTATTTAGCGGCGTGATCTCTGCGGACGATTCCAAACCGGTACTCCAACTCGATTTCGGCATGGAAGAATCAGTTCCACTAATTCCGGTCGGCAATGTGGTCCGGGATCAGGCCGGCCCCCGTCCACCGGAGTTTCCCGGGTTTGAAGCCAATAACACGGCGGTTCAATTAAAAGGAAAAGGTTCCCGTTTCGAAATCAAAGATCCGGGACCGCAGAGCGGGTTCGATTTCACCAATGGCGATGCCATTACTTTGGAGGCATGGGTCAAACTCGATAAAATAGGTCCCGGTCAGCCTGTCTATATTATCGGCAAAGGCCGCACCAATTCACCGCACTTCGCCCGCAACAATCAGAACTGGTCCCTGCGAGTCATTGGCGGGGGAAGCGGAGAGGGCCATCTCAGTTTTTTGTTTGCCGGTATACCCAAACCCGGCGGGGGCAATACCTGGCATATTTGGAACTCAGATGCTGCGTTTAAGGTTTCGACCGGCTGGCACCATGTCGCACTCAGCTACGAATTCGGAAAACCAAAATCGATGCACGGCTGGATCGACGGAGTATCTACTAAAGGAGTATGGGGCGTCGATGGAGAAACCACCGCTCCTCCGGTAGTCGACAATGATGATGTCTGGATAGGCTCGGCTCTGGGTGGAAGCTCCAGCAACAGCCTGAACGGTTTCCTGGATGCGGTGGCAGTGCATCGACGCATCCTGACCGATGCAGAAATTGCAGACCATTCCCGTCGAAAAGGTGGACCACAAGTGATCCTGCCAGCTGTTTCCGAGATGCCGGATCTGGGAGAAATAGAGGAAGGCAAAGTCCTGGTTCAATTTAACGAAGGGCATAAAGCATCGCATCGCTGGCCCAATTCCACCGAATTACCGAAAGAGTCAGCACGCTGGTTTGGGGACTCCTTTCTACTGCCCCGGGTTCCGGTGAAATATGATAGCTGGGGGATTCGCTCCAGCTGGAAAGCACCACTTTTACTCCGCATCGCCGCTGATGTGGAACTGCCGGAAGGCTCCCAACGCCTCCTTCTGCGAACCCGGGGACTGGCCCGCCTCTGGATTGACGGCGAGCTGATCGCCAAAACCAAACCGGCTGTGGGCAGCGGGGAAAACGGATTTGATCCCGTGACGCCTCTGGCCGATCCGCCCCACCCCGGAACCCGGGTCAAAGGTTACCACCAACAGGAAGTATTCGGAACGGTGACAGTTCCGGACGGTAAAGCCACCTCCCGGGTCGTGCTGGAATTGATCGTTGGCGGCAAGAATCAACGCACCGATACCGGCGAAGTTTGTGTAGCGATCGAATCGGAAAGCCACGACTCTTTCTCTATTCTTCGCGCTGCCGGGAATCCCGAACTCTCTCTGACTGATTCGGCGATCGAACCGGTCCTTGCCCGGATTGAAACCTCGCTGGCTCATTTTGACGACGCAAACCGTCGGGTAGCCGCCCGCTCCCGCGATCCATTCTGGGAAAAGCGACATACACTGGCAAAACGTGCTATAGAGAAATATACCGAGACTGTACCCGGTACACTCCCGGATCGTACCGGGTACAGTCATCATCCGGTGGATGCCTTTATCGACGCAAAGATCGAAACCGCTCTCGCCGCAAGCGCAACCACTACCGATTCGGCGAAGAAATTTCACGATGAGATTTTGCCGATCATGGAGGAAGAATGTTTCCGGTGCCACGGCGAGAAAGACAAGGGAGGATTGAAACTCAATACCCGGAAGGATGCGCTTCTGGGTGGTGATAGCGAGATCCCCTCCATCGTTCCCGGCAATCCCTCCGCCAGCGAATTGATTGACCGGATCCGCAGCGACGATGAAGATCTGGTGATGCCGCCCACCGGCGACCGCATTCCCGAAGACAAAATCGCCCGCCTCGAGAAATGGATTCAGGAAGGCGCCGAATGGCCGGAACCGCCCGTGGATCCTGACAGGTTGGCAAAATCACCCATCACGTCCGATCATTCCTTTCTCCGCCGGATCTATTTCGATACCATCGGCCTGCCGCCCACTGCGGATGAAGCTAAAGCTTTTCTCGCTGATACAGATCCTGACAAGCGCACTACACTAATCAATAAACTTCTTGCCGATGAGCGGTGTGCGGATCACGACATGAGCGTCTGGCTCGATATCCTCGCGGAAAACCCGAGTTTGATAAACGCCTCTCTCAACAGCACCGGGCCTTTCCGCTGGTATCTCTATGATTCCCTGCGCGACGATAAAGCACTCGACCGCATGATCACCGAACTGCTCATGATGCGTGGCGATGCCGCCCACGGAGGCAGCTCCGGATTTGCTCAGGCAGCGGAAAATGACGCTCCTTTCGCGGCGAAAGGTCACATCGTTGCCTCTGCGTTTCTCGGTATCGAATTGCAGTGCGCCCGCTGCCACGATTCGCCCTATCATTCCACGACGCAACGGGATCTCTATTCACTTGCCGCGATGCTGGAGCGCAAAACTGTAACCGTTCCGAAAACCAGTCGGGTTCCCGCCGCGTTCTTTGAAAAGAAAGCCCGCGAGTCTTTGATCCGCGTCACCCTGAAACCAGACGAGCCGGTGACCCCGGATTGGCCCTTCGCCGCTGTAACCGGAGTGAAAGAAAACGAGCAACTCAATACACTTATTGAAAATCCGAACGACACCCGGGAGCGACTCGCCGCGTTGATTACCTCTCCGGAAAATCGTCGTTTCCCCAAAGTGATCGTGAATCGAATCTGGAAACGCCTCATGGGGGCCGGTATCGTTGAGCCGGTCCACGACTGGGAGGGCAACCAACCCAGCCACCAGGAATTGCTCGATTGGCTTGCGAATGAACTGGTATCGAATAACTACAGCACCAAACACATCGTCCGGCTCATCGTCACATCGGATGCCTATCAGCGCGAAGCGGGAGCTATGGAATCCGGAGACCGGTATTTCAATACACCAATCCGCCGACGACTGACTGCTGAACAGATCGTAGACTCCCTGCACACCGCGACCGGAAACACCATCGACTCCGAGGAAATGACCTTTATTCACAACGGCGCAAAGCCTCTGAAAACCCGACAGGCCCTGGGTATTCCCCGTCGAGGCTGGATGTTTGCCGGACTCAACAACGAACGGGACAGACCCAGTCTGGCTCTACCGCGTGCGCAGACGGTGGTCAATGTGTTGCAGGCGTTTGGATGGAGCGGAACCCGGCAGGAGCCGACTTTTGAGCGCGATACCGATCCCAACATGCTTCAGCCCGGGATTCTCGAAAACGGCACGCTGGTCCAAACCCTTTCCCGCGCTTCATGGAAATCGGAACTCGCCGATTTGGCTGTGGAAAGCCGTTCTGCCGAAGCCCTGCTCGATAACTTATTCCTCCGGTTCCTCAATCGAATGCCACTCCCTTCGGAAAAATCGGCACTGCTTCCGGCACTGGAGGCGGGTTTTGAAAACCGGCTCACGCCTGCTGATCAAGTCACGATTCCCAAGGCACCGGAGCGGCTTCGCCTCGTGACGTGGCTCAACCATGTCAGGCCCGACGCCAACACAATCCAGCAGGAAATTGAAAAACGTGTCCAAAAGGGCCCTGCTCCCGACTCCCGCTTGAGCACCGAATGGAGAGAAATTTACGAAGACCTGATCTGGAGTCTCATCAATCACCGGGAATTCGTTTGGATGCCCTGACATTGCAACTACATCATCTTATGAATCGAAGACAATTTTTAGGAACCAGCGCCGCCGTTACCGGTGGGTTGGCATTGCCGCAATCTCTATCTGCCAACCTGATTGCAGGAAAAGCCGAGCACGTCATTTCGATCTGGCTGGGCGGCGGTATGGGACAAATCGATACTTTCGACCCGAAACGCCGGGGCGATCCGAAGGCCGGTAAACCCGGAGCCTACTACGATCCCATCGACACCGCCGTGCCCGGAGTTCAGGTCTGTGAGCATCTCGCAAAATTGGCGCCGTTGATGGATCGTGTCACTGCAGTTCGGACCGTGCATCACAATGTCATCGATGAGCATGCCGCTGCAACCAACCGCATGCACACCGGCCGCCCTATCAGCGGTACGATTCGGTATCCGTCGATCGGTTCGATCATTTCTCACGAGCGCGGTGCGGTTGCCGAAGACGCCCCGCCCTATGTGTTAATCGGCTACCCGAACGTGACGCGCGGTCCGGGCTTCCTCGGCGCGCAGGACAGTTATCTCTACCTCACCGACACCAGTCGGGGCCCCGCAGGTCTGTCGCGTCCTCCGGGCATTTCGACTAACCGGCAGGCGCGGCGGGAACAATTCCTGAGCGCACTTCAAGCCAGTTCGGATCCAACGGAAGACAAGCGCTTGAAAAGTTATGATGCTGCGATCGAGCAAAGTTTAAAACTGAGTGGACCGGAATTTAACCGCGTGTTTAACCTCGACTCCGAGCCCGCTGATCTGCGGAATCAATACGGCGGGGAATTTGGCCAACGCTGTTTGCTGAGTCGTCGTCTCGTTGAACGCGGAGTACGTTTTATTGAAGTTTCCCACAACCTGAATTTTATGAATGGAACGGGCTGGGATGCCCACAAAGAAGGTATCCTCCTGCAACATGAATTGATCAAAGAACTCGACCGGGCGATGGCGGCTTTGATCAACGATCTCAGTGCGAAAAACCTACTCGATAAGACCTTAATCATGGTAACTACCGAATTCGGACGTCCACCGGAATTTGACAGTGGCGGTGGACGTGGCCATCAGGGCAGTGCGTTTACCTGCGTGCTGGCCGGGGGCGGTCTCAACCATTGCGGTGCGTGGGGACAAACCGATGATCTTTCCAAAAAGAAACTCGCCGATCCCGTCAGTGTGCCTGATTTCTTCGCTACCGTTTGCGCCGCCGTAGGAGTCGATTACCGGAAAAATCTCTATGCCGGGGACCGTCCAGTCCCGATTACCGATCAGGGAACCCCGATCGCTAAACTTTTCAGTTAGCCTTGTACTCAATGAAAGGTCGATTGGAAAACAAAGTAGCACTCATTGCCGGAGCCGCCTCCGGCATTGGCGCGGCTACCGTAACGAAATTTTTAGCCGAGGGAGCTAAAGTAATGGCTACCGATATCAATGAGGAAAGTCTACAGAATCTAGTAGCGCAGGCCGGAGCTGGGAAAACCCATCTGGCGACCTGCGTCGGCAACGTGGCAAAACGAAATGATATCGAAGCTGTCATCGCCCAGTGCCGGGAACAATTTGGACAACTAAATGTGTTAGTCAATTCGGCAGGCATCACCCCGCGCAACCTGCCTGCGGAAGCGGACTTCGAAGAACGCTGGCAGGCGGTGATGGATATTAACGCCAAAGGCACTTTTCTGATGTGTCATGCCGCAGTGGAGGAAATGCGGAGGACTGGCGGCGGCAGTATCGTCAACCTCGGTTCGATTATGAGTTTGGTCGGCTACCCCACGGCGCTGCCTTTTTCGGATGGATTCAGTCCCTACCCGCAAAGTAAAGGGGCTATGCTGCAACTGACCCGTGATATGGGAGTTCGGCTCGCCGCAGAAAACATTCGGGTCAACGCGGTGTGCCCCGGTTTTGTCTACACCGCTTTAACCGAAGGCGTGACCGGAGATCCCGAAGTTCACGAGGCCATGAAGTCCCTGCATCCCATGGGCCGGTTGGCTGAGCCGGCGGAAATCGCCAACGTGGTAGCATTTCTGGCCTCCGACGAAGCCTCGTTTGTCACCGGCGCAGCGTGGACTGTCGACGGCGGTTACACGGCTGCCTAAGAGCGCTGATTCACCGGTCATTAGGATCAATTTGCATCTGTGGTGGTTTGAAAAATTCGCCTGACAAACCATTCTTTGGCCCTGGCACGAAATTGGCTATGCAAAGTCTCACGCAACGCCAATGCCTGATACTGAGAAGCCACAAAAGATCAAAAACCCATCGCCATTTGAAGTGCTGGGAGTTGGCGGGGTGTTTTCGATTATTTGGCGGTACTTCAGGGAGAAAGCGCTGGAGCAACTGGGCAGTGTTTGGTTCATAATTCTCTATCTCGCGGTTTTTCAGATCTTCTTTCTCCGGTTACCGATTGTTTACTCGGCCACAATTGCGTTGGGGATCGCGATAGTAGTTCTCGGGCTCACGTTTTTTATGGAAGGCTTGCGGCTGGGCCTGATGCCTTTTGGGGAAACCATCGGGGCGATCCTGCCGAGAAACTCGAAATTGCCGCTTATCATGGCATTTTCTTTTATCCTCGGGATCGGGGCGACTTTTGCCGAGCCGGCAATCTCTGTCCTGAAGCAGGCCGGCAGTGGTGTCTCGCCGGAAACGGCGCCGTTGCTGTACAGTCTGCTGAATAATTTTTCCGGCCAGCTTGTTGCCGCAGTCGGCATTGGGGTCGGGATAGCGGTGACTCTTGGTATCCTTCGCTTTTTCTATAGTTGGTCGTTGAAAATTCTAATCATTCCGATTGTGCTGCTTCTCACCGGACTGACGCTCTATGCGTATTTCGATCCGGTTCTGCGTCCGGTGATTGGCCTCGCCTGGGATTGCGGGGCCGTGACAACCGGGCCGGTGACGGTGCCGCTGGTCCTTGCTCTCGGGATTGGTGTCTGCCGAATTGTCGGGTCGGATAATGACGGGGCGGCGGGTTTTGGCATCGTCACTCTGGCTTCCCTGTTTCCTGTAGTGGCTGTGTTAGGACTGTCGATCTTTCATTATACTTCGAAGGACTACTACGGGGCGGAAAACTTTACTGGGGAAACTATAGAAGCCGGCCATCATTCGGTCGAAAAGCAGGTGGCGAATGACGATTCGTCCGAAGAGGAGGACTTGCGTTTTACACCTGAGGAATTTGCCGAATATCAGAAAAACGGGGAACTTTCCGGATTCACAACCCGCTATGAAGGTGGCGAAGCCTACCTCGATGAAGACGGCCGGATCGTTCTGGAAAATGCGCAGATCGTCCTCGTAAAACGGGATGACAAAGGAGTGATCGAAAACTTCGTGATTCGGCAGACGAAAAATCCGTGGAATCCTCACCTGCAAATTCCGGAAGCCACGATCGCTTCGTTGAAGATGGCCGCCCGGGCGATTTTACCGCTGTGCGCGTTTTTGTTCATCACCCTTCTGGTCGTGCTTCGCGAGCGACTCCGGAAAGCAGATGAAATCGCACTCGGCGTAACATTTGCCGTGTTTGGAATGGCTCTGTTCGGACTCGGGCTTACTATGGGATTGATCCCGCTCGGGACACAGCTCGGGTCCAATGTTCCGGTCACTTTTGCTTCGATTACTCCCTGGGGACTTTCGGGGACAGTCGCTCCATTGTTTGAAAGTGAACTTTTTGGAAAAGTGATAACGATACTTTTTGCTTTTTTCCTCGGCTACGGGGCGACACTCGCTGAACCGGCCTTGAATGCCCTGGGGCAAACCGTCGATGATGTGACGGTAGGTGTATTTAAAAAGAAACTGCTCATGCAGGTGGTCGCGGTAGGGGTGGGGCTCGGTATCGGTGCCGGGGTTTCCCAGATGGCCTTCGAAAGCCTGAATCTCACCTGGATGTTGATTCCGCCCTATTTGTTGCTTCTCGTGTTGACGTTTTTTTCGACGGAAGAGTTTGTGAATTTCGCGTGGGACAGTGCCGGGGTTACGACGGGGCCGATCACCGTTCCGCTGGTCCTCGCGATGGGTCTGGGTATTGGCGCAAATATCCCCGGAGTGGGCGATGGTTTTGGCATACTTGCACTCGCGTCAGTCGGCCCGATCATGACAGTTTTGATAGTAGGCTTGCTGGTCAACAGGGCGCGGAAAGAAGAATTCAACCCCGAACCGGATCATGGCGTTTGAAGTTCTAACCGGCTATTCCCGGGTAACGGCAATTCTGCCCCGGCAAAGTACATTGAAAGTTCTCCACGAGGTGATGGGGAGCACCGCGGCTCATGCTATGACTACCGGTGCGAGGGGCAGTGTGATTCAGGAAAACTGGTATCAATCTCTACTGCCTACTTTGAGCCCGGAGCACGATATGTTGCGCTTCCTTGTGCCGACTTCCGACATTGATCACCTGATGGAGCAGATCGCTCTTGTCGGTAATATGCGTCACTACGGAGGCGGTTCAATTTTTGCCACTCCGTGCCTCGACCTGCGCTGTAGCGATACATTTCCAGTGTGGCATCCCGGTGAATACACCTTTGAGTCGGTATCGTTCGACATCGTTTTTAAACAGGATCTTACCGCTATCATCCTCGTGACAGACCGCGACAATGCTGATGGCATTTGCCGTGCCGCAATCAAAGCCGGAGCGCAGGGGCCGTCGATCACATTTGTCCGCGGTTATGGCTTGAGGGACCGGCTTGGTCTGCTCCGGGTTACGAAAAGTCACGACAAAGAGATGGTCACAGTGGTAGTTGATAAATATGACCTGGAAGCGGTATTTCAGGCAATGGCTCAGGCGGGGCGAGTCGACCAACCGGGGCGCGGTCTTCTTTATCAGGTGCCGATTTCCAAAGGACTCACCAATTTGGCGAGTGTCTTTCAGGCGCGGAAGCATTCCGCCAGTATTCAGCAAATCATCCGGGCCATTGATGATATCCAGGGCAGCACAGAATGGCGGGCCAATCAGTTGTTGATTCACGATCCAAAAGCCGAGGAATTTGCTGCCGACACGCAGGGGGTAACCCGGGATCTGGTGTCTTTGAACGTCATCGCCCGGCGCAAAGATATAGAAATACTGCTGCAATATATATTGAGTATCGGGGTGAAGGGCGCCAGCGTGAGCAACTGGCGATTGATCGAAGGGGACGCAGCCGAAACCAAAGGTGGAGCAAGGATAAATCACGAAGTGGGATGCCTGACGATGCTGGTTCCCGGAGCGAAATACGCTTCGCTGGTGGAAAAGGTCGAAAAGAAGTTGGAGGAAGGTGACTACAACGGAACATGTATATTTTCGACCGAAGTCCCGATGGCGAAATCGTTTACCAGGATGACATAGGGTTACGATCTGTCCGGTTTCTTTAGCCGGTCCAGCCGCAGTCTGTGCCGCTCATCAAAGAGTAGGTGTACAGTCAACCGAATCGCGAGTAACATGCCGAACCCGCATCCGGCGGCGATTAACAGCCAGATTAGAATCTGGTATTTGACGGCTATAGACGGGTCGTTCCCTGCGAGGATCTGGCCGGTCATCATGCCGGGGAGGCTGACGATTCCGGCTACGGCCATGGCGTTGATCACCGGGATGAGGCCGGAGCGGACGGCGTCCTTCGCGAAGTCGCCGATTGCTGTTTTTCCTTGTTCACCCAGCATGAGGCGGGCTTCGATTTCATCCCGGTTTCGCCATGCTGCATCGGTGAGCCGGTCCATACTCAGGGCGATGCCGTTCATGGTATTGCCAAGTAACATTCCCAGGATGGGGATTGCGTATTGTGGTTCATACCAGGGATCCGCCCGGATCATTCCGGCGAGGGCAAAGATGGCAACTGCAAAGGAAGAAACAAACATCGATCCCGTGCCGACGGCGTATCCCCACCACCCGGCAAGAGGTCTTTTTGAGCGGACCGCTACCTCTCGCCCCGCAACTGCGAGCATTACCAAACTGATGCCGGCCACCCAGAGGATGCCGGACTTGGTAAAGATAAAATTCAGGATCATCCCGACCAGGGTGAGTTGAATCGCCATTCGGAGAGCGGCGATGAGGAGGGGCCGAGCCACGCCCAGTTTGCTGATAACCGTGCAAACCGCTAAAGCGATAACGAGCGTTCCGGTCAGGAGGAGTTCCCTATAGGTTATTTCGATAATACTCATCCAGCGACCTCCTCAGAGAGTTTTTTGTTTTCCAGTATCAAGCTGCGTGAGGAAACTCTCTCCAACTGCTCCCGGCTGTGGGTAACCCAAAGAACCGGGACGGATTCATTTGATCTGTATTTCGAAATGACCTGTTCGACCAATTCCGTTGATTTTTCATCGAGATTAGCTGTAGGTTCATCAAGGAGTAATACGCGCGGTTTATGCTGCAGCAGGCGAACCAGGGCGAGTCGCTGTCGCTCTCCGACGGACAATCGGGAAATCTCCCAATCAAAAACTTTTCCACTATCGAATCCGAGTTGCTCAACCAGCAAGCGGGACTCTTCCAACTCCTCCGGGAAATGTTCTCCTACGGTGTCCCGCCACCAGGAGGATTCGGCGGGCAGCATCGCTACTCTTCTCCGCCAGTCCGGACCGGACAGGGAATTACATGGGGTCTCGTCCAGTGAGATAGTTCCACTGTGTTCATCCAGGTCAGCGATAGCACGCAGTAACAGTGTTTTTCCGGATCCTGATGCCCCGCGCAGTCCGACGCACTCTGCGGGATTGACGGAGAAACTCAAAGGACCCCAATCAAGAAAGCAGAGGTCGGAGATCGAGAGGCCTTTTTTCATTTTCGGGGCGAGACAGCTTATACGCTCTCGAAGGACTGAAGTGAAGAGCAACTACTCTTTTTCGGCGAATTTCCAACAAAAAAGTTGATGGGCGAGTCGCGAGTAACCCAACCGAAACCATTGCGGGAACCTTTGTACTGTGGCATGCTCAGGGCATCCTCATGAGCCAGTGTTACCACGCAGAATTGAAGGAATCCGTTACCCGCATCGTGAAAGGCGCGGATTCGATCAGCTATCCCATCGAACTGACCGAAATTCTGCCTGCGGAAGAAATGAAAGATCTTCTGAAGGAGCAATTGCAGGAGGCCGGTTGGTGCGTCCAGAACGAAGAGGAAACGGTTTTCATTATAGAAGGGACTGCCGGCGAGATTCTTACGATCGATTTGGATGAAATGGAAATGACCGCGAAGATCGAGACTGAACGCGAAGTTGTTTCCGAAGTGATCGCCCATGCGAGTGCCGAGTCCCGTAAGCAAGCCGAGCGAAGTGCCGCCCGGCAACTGAAAGAGGAAATGGAAGTGATCGGGGATCAAATTGAAGACGCCGGAACCCGGGATCTGCAAAAAGAAGTCACTGCGCAGCTTGCTGAATCGGAGTCTGCGCGGCAGAGAGGGGTAAATGAGTTGCTGCAGCGGGTGTATGCCGAGTCTCTCAAAAGAAAAGCCGGACAACTCGGTGATGTCATGGAAATCACCGAAACAACCGGTGAGGACGGAAACTATGAACTGACGATTCGAATTGAACAGTAGATGGCCCACGAAATCTCCATCGATTCTCTACCTGTCGATCTGACCGACGATGATGCGGTAGAAGCGGCTTACCGGGATGACCTCAATCTGGTTCAGGAAAAACTGACGCGGGGAATTTCTGTTCTCATTGAGTGCGAGAAACAACTTACGGTTCATCTTTTCCGGGCTTTGCGAACCAGGTTCAAAGCTCTGCCGGAAGGCCGCAAACTCCGACTGATCACCGGTCATGCCCAGTCGGGTAGCGACGACATGCAGGTCAATCAGACTTTGATGCAGCGTCTGCTTCAGCAATTGCAGCAGGCGGTTTTTTCCGGAGCAAATCATGAAATCATCGTGTTGCCGCATCTCGATATTTTGACGACTACCACCAGGAGCGGACTGTCCTCGGAGACTCGCGAAGCGGCGGCGTTGCTCTATGAAAATCCTTCGGCTCTCTATCTCGGTTTTAAAGATCCGTCTTTTGAACTGCCCAAAGTGATCGAGTCGGTGTTTGCATTGAAGATCCCCCTCATCGGTTTGGCGCGTGATCGTCTTGCTTCGCTGATATGCCAGAGGGAGGCGAGAAAGCTCGGTGCGGATACCTTCAATCCCTTTGCGCTCTACAAGTATGTATCCGGTCTCAACGCCATCCGGCTGAGGCAAATTTTACGTCACTTTTCAACCCGGCTCGATTATTCACCGTCCAATCCGAGATCCCGGGAAGACATTCTCCATGAGATTCGTCAGATGACGCTGGTAGCCGATGTCGATCTGCCCAGGGTCAACTTAAACGAAGACATCGGTGGATACGAAAAAGTAAAGAAACAGATCACCAAAGAAATTCTCGATCTCCTTGAAGCGAAAGAAAACATCGAAGATCCCGCGAAGATCAGGCATCTGGAAGAGATTATTCCGAAGGGAATCATTTTCTGGGGGCCGCCGGGAACCGGTAAAACGCTTTTCGCCAAAGCGATTGCCACAGCGCTGGATGCTACAGTTACTATCGTTTCCGGGCCGGAGTTAAAGTCAAAATGGGTCGGTGAGTCGGAGGAGAATCTGCGCCGGGTATTTGCCCAGGCACGGAAATCGGCTCCGGCTTTAATTGTGTTTGATGAGTTGGATTCGTTCGCTGCGGCCCGCGGAACTTACGCCGGCTCGGGCGTTGAGCATTCCATGGTCAATCAAATGCTGTCCGAGATGGATGGTTTCCGAAAAGAGGAAATGGTATTTGTGATAGGGACGACAAACTTTGTAGAGTCTCTCGACTCAGCCTTGCTACGGCCCGGCCGGTTTGAACTGAGTATTCATATTTCTTCACCCCGTGAGAAAGACAGGGAAGCGATCCTGAAAGTTTACGAAGGGAAATTTCAAATCACTCTCGATGACGAGGTAAGGGATTACGCCGTGCAGAAAACGGGCGGCTATGTTGATGATATCAGCCGGATGCGGTATTCGGGCGACCACCTTTATGCCATGATGCGGGCATTGAAGCGCGAAGAGTTGCGTCGCAGTGAAGACGATTTTTCACCGACCTGCGACGATATCGACGAAGCGCTGAGCCGGTCCGGAGATAAGAAAAAGAAACTACAGAAAAAGGAGGAAGACACCATCGCCGTTCACGAGGCAGGGCATGCCATTCTTGCCTATGTACTTCCGCATTGTCCCAATATAGAAAAAATCACCATCGCAACCGGCGAGGAGGAAACTCTCGGCTATGTGATGCAGGCGGTGAAGAAAAATAAATACATCACTACCGAAGAGGAATTGCGCGATGATATCTGCGTGATGCTCGGCGGCCGCGAGGCGGAGCGGCAATTGCTGGGTAAGGTTTCGGTAGGAGCCTATTCCGACCTGCAACGTGCCAACGAAGTAGTGCGAATGATGGTCGAGGAACTCGGGATGAGTTCCAGCCTGGGAGCCCTGACCTTCAATGAACCGGCGCAGGGTGGTGCCAGCACCATTGGCGCAAAAAGACGTTCCGTTTCGGAGGAAACCGCCCGCGAGATTGATGTGGAGATCCAGAAAATTCTCGACTTTGAATGGATTCGCGCCAAAGAATTGCTGGACCGTCACCGGGATGAACTCAATGCCCTGCGCAACCAATTGCTGGAGGAGAAAACACTTGGGCTGAAAGACATCAAGGAGATCTTCGACGGTAAAGAATTTAAAGTCGAATAGGCACTATGGCAGAAATCAATATTCGTTTGATCTACAATCTCGATACGGGAAAGAAAGATATCTACATCGACTTTGAATCCGATGCCGATTCTCTACCAATCGAGCATGAAGATGCCCACCGCGATATTGTGGAAAATCTGATCGGTCAGAAGGTTCTGGCTCCGGACGAGGCCGGTGAAATTGTGGTGCGCCGCGTAGAGCCGCAGCGTAGCGGCAAACAGGATGGTGAGACGAATTCCGGCCCGGAGAAGCAGGGTGTCAGTCAGTAGGTCGGTTTAACTGCTCGATTGCAGGCGGGGTGGGGAAAGGAAAATGTGGTAGGAGGCCGCGAAGCCTATCAGCTCCTGCGCATCCATGGTCAATCCATGTATCATCCATGAATAAAGTATAGCATGGATGAAACATGGATTTTACAGGATGTACATGGATGCATTGAAGTAGGAGGATAGATACCCCCAAACAGTCTCGCCTGCTGTTTTGCTTTCTCTACTTTGCGTTGTTAAACGATTCCTTTAACCCTTTGCGCATCGCTTCGACCGGGGCTTCTTCGTTGAACCAAAATTCGTAGGAGTGGGCACCCTGCCAGAGCAGCATGTTAAGCCCGTTGGCGGCGCGGGCTCCGGCTTTGACCGCATCGCGCATCAGGCGGGTCTGGGGCGGGGCGTAGACCATATCGAAAATGAGATGGTGTGGTTGCAGCAAATGCGCCGGAATGAGAACCGGATCGCTGACCTTCATCCCGAGTGAGGTGGCGTTGATGATCAAATCGATGTGTTTCAGCTCTCTCTCGAGATATTTCACTTCGTGAGGGATCACGGCGAGACGGTCAACCGGGCCAAGGAGGCGCTCGCTTTTCGCATACATCGGTTCGATCTCTTTTTTCAAAGCGTTGGCTTTTTCAAAAGTTCGGTTTACGAGGACCAGGCGCTCGCTCCGGTCCATCGCGGCCTGGATGCAGGCAGCCCGGCCGGCACCGCCGCCGGCACCGAGAACCATGACCCGCAGGTCGGTGAGATCGACGGAAAATTCTTCGCGGATGGCCTGTTCGAGACCGGGTGCGTCGGTGTTATGACCGATAAGTTGGCCGTCATCGACGAGCACGGTATTGACGGAATGAGTCAGCCTGGCTACCTCGGTCATGTCGTCCACGGCGGCGAAGACTTCACCTTTGTGGGGAATGGTGACGTTGGTGCCGATGAAGTTTTTTTCCTTCAGCAGATTGAGCGCTTCGCGGAGATCTTCGGTGCCGATATGCAGGCGCACATATTGGCAATTTTTTCCGCCTTCGGCGAGGGCGGGGTTGTGCATTTGCGGTGACCGGGAATGGATCACCGGATCACCGAAAACGGCGAGTCGCGCCGGGGGATCGAGATCGCCGGTGGCGTTCTCCCAATCCCTGAGGTCGTCGATGGTGTAAGCGTCTTTGGGCTCTGATGGCATGCGGTTACTATGCCACAAAATCGCGCATCGTAGCGACGATAATTGCAACACTGCAGGCGCCCGCATCCGCTTTGCCAACGGACTTTTCGCCGAGTGTTTTGGCGCGCCCCATCGTGGCGATCATGTCTTTGCTGGCTTCTTTACCGGCTTCGGCAGCGTCGGCAATAGCAGCCATCGCTGCGGGCAAAGGCTGATCGGTAACTTCGGCGGCTTTTTCAGCAGCGGGCTGAAGTGAGTCGACCATCGTCTTGTCACCGGGTTTGGCTCCGCCACGCTCTTTCACACCTTCACAGGCTGCCTGAAAGAAGGTAGCGGCTTCGGCTGCAGTAAAGGCTTCGCACCCTTTGATCGCTTTGCCTCCGGCCCGGAATACGGTGCCGAAGATAGCTCCGGAAGCTCCACCCATGCTGGACATCATGGCCATGCCGGTGTTCATGAAAACTTTCCCGATATCATCGGGCTCTTCACTGGTGAGTTTTTCTTTCACGGCGTTCATGCCGCGTTCCATTCCGATGCCATGGTCGCCGTCGCCGAGCTGACGGTCTGCTTCGGAAAGGATAGGTTCCGCCTCGATGATTTTATCGGCTACTGCGAGCATCATGTCGCGAACTTCCGCGCTGTTCAGTGATTCTTTTGGCATGGTAATTTGGGTATTTTGTTTAGATTCAACAGGGTACAATCCCTGACTGTACAGGGTACAGTCAGGGAGTCAACAGGGTACGATTTCTCAAAAATTCAACTAGCTGAGATCGCCGTAGCGTCCGGTCATTTTTGTGTAACAGAGTGACTGGCAGGGCATGTTCCAGAATTTTTTGAGGACGTCGTCCACTCTGGTTACGGAAAAGGAAATACCGGTCATTTCCTGACAGGTTACCAATGGGCCGACAACTACGTCGTGGATATTGATACCGCGGCTGTTGAAATAGTCTTTCGCTTTGCGCAGGCAAATGAGTAATTCCATCATCGTAGTCGCTCCGAGTGAGTTTACGATTAATACAATATCGTCGCCTTCTTTGAGAGCCTCGACATCGTCGTCTTTTTCAAAATCTTCGATAATCATGTCGAGCATCTGCGGAGTTAATTCGTCTGCAGTTGACATGGGGATTTCACCCACACCGGGCTCGCCATGAATACCCATGCCAAGGCCGATTTTGTCAGCTTCGATTTCAAAGGTGGGTTTACCGGTGGCTGGAATTGAGCCGGGAGACATGGAAACACCGACGGAACGGGTTTCGAGAACCGCTTTCTTTGCCACTTTTTCCAATTCATCGAGGTTGGGGGCCTTCTGCGAGGCGGCTCCGACGATTTTCACAATCGGAACAAGGCCGGCGATTCCGCGTCTTTTGTCTTTTTCGGTGGGCGGAGCTGAGCAAACATCATCGGCGATGAGAACGGTGCGGACGTCGATATCTTCGTCCTCGGCCATTTCCGCTCCGATGTCGAAATTCATGACATCGCCGGCGTAGTTTCCATAGAGGTAAAGAACTCCGTTGCCTTTGTTCACGGCTTCAGTGGCTTCAAAAACGATATTTGGAGGAGGCGCGGCAAAGATATCTCCGCAGGCTGCACCGTCAGCGAGGTTTCTACCGACGAGACCGTGATAAATGGGTTCATGGCCCGAGCCGCCACCTACAAGAAGCGCTACCTTGCCGTCTGGAATTGAATTTTTCACGACGGAACGGGTTCCGACCATCCGGACTTCGCCATTGTAGGCTTCAATCAGCCCTTCCACCAGTTCATCCGCGACTTTCAGCGGATCATTGATCAATTTTTTCTGCACACTCATTTGCCTTTGTCGATGATTGTTCAACTTGTCTCAAAGATTCGGATTAAATACAACCGTATAATCATGTCGAATCAGGCTAAATTGGTGCAGAACCCGGCAGGGCGCTCTTTTCCTACTCTTTGCCGGTCTTCTTTTTCAAATCGGCCCAGAAGGCATCGACGTTATCTTTCCTGATTTGGCGGCCTTCGATATTGATGAATTTGTCTTCCGGAATCACCGAGGTATCACCTGCGTCGATGGCTTTCAGCATTTCGATCGATTTGTAGCCATACATGTAGGGATTCTGGACGACGGTTCCGTGAACAGTTCCCGCCTGGATTCCGGCGAGCGTTTCGGAATCCTCGTCGAAAGCGATCACTTTCACCTGATTGAGCTTTCCGGCCTGCTCGAGCGCCTGGAGGATCGCGGGCGGGTTGTAGGCGAAGAGGCCCACCATGGCCGAAACATCGGGATAGCGCGACAGGGTG
>JARGOZ010000113.1 GCA_029213025.1 Verrucomicrobiales bacterium | reverse complement strand
TGATAGCGAATAACATAATATTTCTCTTTCGTTAAAGGTTGTTTATCAAGCTCCGGCGCTCAATTTTGTCATGATTTCGACTGCGAGCAGTGCGATGGCAAGGATCAAAACGATGATCGCGAACGGCATCATGCCGGCGTCTACGTTTTCTTCATCCCAGTCTTCCTCTTCATCAATAGCGGTTGACTGAATATTGGGAACCTGGTTGATCGCGTCGCCCATTGGCTGGGTCCCTCCCATTTTCACAGTGGCCTGTGGCAAAGGCTGAGGGCCGCCGCCGAGAGGCACGGTTGATTTACCGGAAGGCATCGGAGCCTGTCCCAGAGGGATCGTTTTGGCACCGATCGGGGCTGCGCCCATCGGTGGTGCCTGTCCCAAAGGAATGGTTTTGGCGCCGAGAGGAACTCCGCCGGCGGGAGCGTTCCCCAATGGAATCGTTTTCGCACCTGGAGGTGGCGGCACTGCTGCCGTCGGATCAGTTCCGGAAGGCACATTTACAGGAGCGGTGGGACCTACCGGGCTTGCCGCACCGGGAGCCGGTGGCGGGGCGGGTACGCCGGGCGCTGACGGAGGTGCTGGAACGCCGGGAGGGCGTGGTGGACCGGGAGCCGGTGGTGCGGGCGCTCCGCCGGGAGGCGAGGGCACGTTAACCGGTGCTGTCGGCCCGAGAGCATCCACTTCCCCGCCCGGAGGTGTCAAAGGTGTTGCGCCGGGAGGTGGGGTCGGCACAGGCGCCCCGGGAGGCCGGGGTGGAGGCGGAACGCTCGGTGCCGGAGGTGTTCCCGGAGGCAAAGGTGTCGTCGCGCCGCGGGGAGCAATCGCATCGGTTCCACCAGGTGCTACCGGTTCGGTGCCGTCTACCGGCGGCAAAGGATCTGTCGAGCCTTTCGCTACAATCGGATCTGTACCAGGGATTGGCGTTGTGGCTCCATCAGGGGAAACCGGGTCGGTCCCCGGAATCGGTGCCGTCGCCCCGTGCGGGCTGATCGGTGTGGTGGAACCTTTCGGAGAGACCGGGCCGGAATCGTCAGATTGAGCTCGTAATGTGATTCGCACGGTCTCCTTTTTTAAAGGGACGGTCGAGGTTTTCTTTTCTGGCAAATCATCGCTCATAGTGTCTGTAAAGTTACGGTTTAAACCCACATTATTGGCATTTCGATGCGGATTATGTCAATTCCATAATCAATTAATTTCAACAAATCGACATCTAATTTTAAAAAAATCTCGCGAATTGACCGGATTTCGTTTCCTTTGCGGGATGCCATCGCCCGTGGAAATTCTGCAATCTCTGATCCAAATCCCCAGCGTTAATCCCGACGGTGACCCCGGAACGGACCTGACCGGTGAGGAAAACTGCGCCCGGTGGGTGGGTGATTTTTTGAAAAAGTGCGGCGCTGAGGTGGATTACGAATATGTCCTCCCGGATCGCCCCAATGTAATCGGTCGTTTTCCGCAAAACAGCGGGAAAGAGGGGCCCCGGATTCTGTTTGCCCCGCACACGGACACCGTTTCGATCGGCGGGATGACGATTGATCCGTTCGGAGGGGAAATCCGGGACGGGAAAATCTGGGGCCGGGGGGCTTCCGATACCAAAGGGACCATGGCCGCTATGCTGTCGGCTTTTTATCAATTGCAGGACCAAATCGCCAACTTAAATGCCCAAATCTCTTTTGTCGGTCTGATGGGGGAGGAAACCGGGCAACCCGGATCACAGCATTTTGCGGAAAATCACGGTGATGAGTTTGATTTCGCTATTGTTGGTGAGCCGACGGAGCTGGATGTTGTCTACACGCACAAAGGATGCGTCTGGATAGAGGTCAGCGCCCACGGGAAAGCTGCCCACGGTTCGACGCCGCAGCAGGGCGACAACGCGATTTTGAAGCTCAACCGGATTCTCGATGTGGCCCTGCCGGAGCTTGAAACGCAGTTCGCGAAATACGAAGACGAAATTCTCGGACTTCCCACCGTCAATCTGGGGATGATCAAAGGCGGGACGAGAACCAATATCGTGGCCGACAAAGCGACAGCCGCGCTCGATTTCCGGCAAACGCCGGCTCTTGAAGAGGCCGGAGGCGCCATGGCAATTCTCCAATCGATCCTTGAAACCAATGGATGGACGGATCAGACCAGCCTCGAAATCACCTGTAACAGTCATCCGCTCCACACCGATCCGGGCCACGATGAAATTCAACGTCTCGTCGCGATGGGCAGCAAACTGGTGACCGCTCCCTGGTTCTGCGACGCGGGCTGGCTGGCGCGCGGCGGCATTGCCTCGATTGCCTGCGGCCCCGGCAGCATCGCCCAGGCGCATACCAAAGACGAGTTCCTCAAAATCGAGGATCTCGAAGCAGGGGCGGATTACTACCGCAGGTTTCTCGAAACCTACCGGGACTGATCTCTCTTTATTTCAGTGTGACGTGGTAAACTTTTGCCGGATTGTTTTCGCCTTCCACCCGGGCGCGGAAGGTTCCCTTACCGGTCGCGGGAAAGGTGACTTCGCCAAGCGCTGTCGAGTGTAAACCGCGCAGCACGGTCACTGTCTCTTGCCAGTTTTGATCTCCCACCTCGAGGCTCAAATGCACGTCTGTCGCCTCCGGCACCTCTTCGGATAACCTGACGAGAACGGTATACGGGCCTGCTCTTTTCACATCGACCGGGAAATGCCCCGGAGTCCACCAGCCCTTCGTTTCCGGACTGTCGACCCGCTTGTCCTGGGGAGTCAAAACCACGGTTTTCTGGTGTTCGGAACCGATCACGATCGGAGGCATTCCGAAATTCGGATCCCGGGTGTTACAGACATCATCGAACCACGCTTCGTATTCCTTTTTCAGCTTTTCGACGATCTCCGGATGCTCGGCGGCGACGCTTTTGGTTTCGCCAATATCCTCTTTCAGATTAAAAAGCTCAAAATCCGGTTCTTTCTGCTGCCGACGTCCTTTTTTACCGCTCTTGAGAAGTTTCCACTGCCCCTGTGGATCCACCACAGCAAAGCTCCGGAAGCGCTCGGGCTCATCACCGCGATGCCACTGCAAAAACAGGTGACGGTCCGGCCAGCCCTGGGCTTTCATTTTGCCTTTCTCCGCAATCAGCGGACGGACGCTTTTTCCATCCAGCTTGACGCCTTGCGGTTCAGATACGCCGCAGAGATCGAGGATCGTTGGCATCAGGTCGATATGGGCCGCATTAAAATTGACTGACGATCCGGCTTCGATGACGCCGGGCCATTTCATAAAACAGACCGTGCGGATTCCACCTTCGTAGACCTGTCCTTTAGCGCCCCGGAAAGGTCCGGCGGATCCGCCTCCGGCCGGTCCGTTGTCAGTCAGAAATATGACTACGGTATCTTTCTCGATCCCGAGATCCTTCAGTTTTGTGGTGAGACGTCCGATATTTTCGTCGATATTTTTGATCATCGAATAGAACCCGGCCCGGTTGGCATTTTTGTCCGAAGACAGCTTTTCCCGGAGCTGCTCATAGACTTCCCGGTTGGGTGGTTCGTCGAAAGGACCGTGCGGTGCATTGGTCGGTAAATAGACGAAAAACGGCTTTTCAGCTTTGGCCTTTTCCTCGATATATTTCGCTGCTTCATCGAAGAAAATGTCCGTGCAATAGCCTTCGTAGCGAGCGGGTTCGCCGTTGTGAAAAAGAATCGGATCGTGGTATCGCTCGCCCTCCGGTGGGTTGGCTGGCTGCCGCAGACCGCCGCCGAGGTTGACTACGGCTTCCTGAAAACCCTGATCAATCGCCCGGGTCGGGTAGAAGTCACCCAGGTGCCATTTCCCGAAAATGCCGGTTGCATAGCCCGAGGCTGAAAGCACCTCCGGCAAAGTGACTTCCTCCGGCTCCATCACCGCTCTGCCCAGGTAGGTATCGATCGCCCGGGTTCGGTAGGCGTACCGTCCTGTCATCAGATGAGCCCGTGTCGGTGTGCAGACCGGGCTGACGTAAAATTGCTTCAGCCAGGCGCCGTTTTTGGCGAGATCATCCATATTCGGAGTCTCGATAATTTCATTCCCGGTGATGCTGAGGTCCCCATACCCCTGGTCATCCGTCATGATGAGAATGACATTCGGCGTTGGAGCGGCCGGGAGGAGAGTCGTGGTAAAAAAGGCGACGGCGAGAGAGGCGGAAAATCGGAAGAGTGAATTTTTCATGAACTGGGCGGTTATCCTTGCGGAACCCCGGCAAACTATCAAGAAATTAGGCCTCCCGGTAACAGGTATGTGAGGTGTCAGCCGGGAGGAGCATTGTACCCTGTTAGGTCCTGGATTGTACCCTGTTGAATACACTGAGAGCGATCCAGAAAAACCTGAAAAGACGATATTTGGCTTATATTATCAGTGACGAACTGCTCCAGGCCCAGGCTTTGTGCCTCTACAAGTAGCAAATTTAGGCTCTTTTTAAAAAGTCGATTATTGGCTACGAGATTATTCTTCATAAATCGTGCGGAATTTGGAGATGGAAAGTAACGTGCCAGGGGCGGTTTTCACACGGTTCTTCTTCTGCATATGCCCATGACCCGCAAAACTTATGGTCTGCTACTGTATTCAAAAATCACCTTGTAAAACCCGTTTTTGACCAATTATTGAAAGAGTGAGTCCAGCAAATGAATTTGAGACCTGTTCTGTGTGTGGTGCTTCGATATCTAAAGAAGACGGTAGTTGCCCTCGTTGTCTGCTCGTAGGAATCCTTGAAGATAATCCGACTATTCCGGCTGAGGAATACACTCCATCGCTTTCTCTGGAAATACCCGGAGAAATGATTGACCGCTACAAGCTGATCGATCAGATAGGTGAAGGCGGAATGGGGCGGGTTTTCGTGGCGGAACAGAAACAACCGTTCCGGCGGATGGTCGCTCTCAAGGTCATCAAACCGGGGATGGATTCAAAGGAGGTGCTGTCCCGCTTCGAGGCTGAAAGGCAGGCCATAGCCTTGATGGATCATTCCTGTATCGCCCGGGTCTATGACGCCGGGACAACAGAAAACGGCCTTCCCTATTTCGTCATGGAGCTGGTTGAGGGCAAAACGATCACCGAGTTCTGTGATGAAAAGAAACTTTCATTGAAAGAACGTCTCGATCTGTTCCGCCAGGTCTGTCATGCGGTGCAGCACGCGCATCAGAAAGGAATCATCCACCGGGACCTGAAGCCTTCGAATATTCTGGTGACGACCGACCCGGAAAAGGGCGACCAACCGGTCCCGAAAATCATTGATTTCGGTGTGGCCAAGGCACTCGGACCCGGTTTGACCGAACATACTCTCTATACTGCGGCGGGGCAGATAATCGGAACGCCTCAGTATATGAGTCCAGAGCAGGCGGTCTTTGATGCAACCGATGTGGATACCCGTGCGGACATCTATTCGCTAGGCGTTTTACTTTATGAACTGCTTACCGGGCGAACCCCTCTGGAGATGGCCGAACTGCGAAAAGCAGGGCTGGAGGCGGTGCTCAAAACTATACGTGAGCAGGATGCTCCCCGGCCTTCAGCCAAAGTATCCAAACTGGAAAACGCTTCCCGAACCACGATAGCTGATGCCCGCAAGATCCCCCTCTCAAAATTGACTCACACTCTTCGTGGCGATCTGGATTGGATCGTGATGAAGGCTCTGGAGAAAGAGAGGAGTAGAAGATACGAGACTGCCAATGCATTTGCGGCAGATATAGGACGCTATCTCGCTCACGAGGCTGTGGATGCCTCGCCTCCTTCACCTGCTTACCGGTTCAAGAAGTTTGCTCGAAGAAATCGAGGTATTCTCTGGGCTGCTACCGCGATACTACTCACCCTCCTCGCGGGCCTTGCCACTACCGTTTGGCAGGCTGATCAAGCCCGGCTTGAGAAAAAACGCGCACAACATGCCCGTACCGAAGCCGAAAAACTGGTCACTTTCATGTTGGGAGATCTAAAAAAGAGCCTCGAACCGGTAGGGCGCCTGAATCTGATGTCGGGCGTTGGGAAGACCGTTTTAGATTACTACGACCGAATTGAAGAGAACTCGATTGACCCCAATGCGCAACTCCAACAAGGTCGGGCATTTATTATCATTGGTAAGGTTGCGGAAAATACCGGAAAACCAGTCGAAGCGGAAGAGTTCAATTCGGAGGCTATCAAATTGATCGAGGCATATATTAGTCAAGCTGGAGAATCTCCTGAGGCGGCCTCTGCCCTTGCTGACGCCTATGAAGCACATGCGGCGATAAAGGGTGCAAGCTTGTGGGGAAGACCAGCTGATCTGGACAAAGCTTTGGATTTTTCCAGACGTGCTGCAGAATTGAGACAAAAACTTCGCGACGGAACTAATGAAGTAGATCTGAAATGTTTACGAGCACTTACTCACCTCGTTCAGCGTTACCGTGAAACCGGAAATAATGAAGAAGCGCAGGAACAGCTTGCTGTAGCTATCAAACTTGCGGAAAAGCTGGATGATTCGAAGAACAGTTCCTTGAGTGTTAAGGTGCTTAAAGCAAATTTAATGCTTGAGGGGGATTTTCTGGATGTGCCAAAAATTTTCTTTCCAGATAGATGGGTCGAAAACGCAGATCGGTTGGAAGCAGCGGTTTGGAAGGTTCTCTACGAGGTATACCGGCAAAATCCCGATGACGCTGAAATAGTAAGTGATCTGGCTAACCTGTTACGCTACAAATATGACAGAAGTATCAATGAGGACTCCGGCCAATTTCTTGCTCTCAAGCTGGCAAGTGACCTCCACCAGCGAGATCCGGGGAATAGGACATGGACATTGAGTGTTGCAAGGTTGTATTTCCTTGTTGGGAGCAATTTGTCCTTTATCGGTCGGACATCTGATTCGTGGAAGTATTTGGAAAGTGGATTCCAAATTTATGAAAGACTCCTAAGACAGGAACCTGAAAATATTTCATTGAAATCAGAAGCGAGTAGTAGGTATCGACAATACGGATGGTCATATCGAACTGCGGATAAAGCCAAGGCGCGTAAATATTACGAGCGCTGTCTTGAATTGATCGACGAAATCGAACAGGAGGGATATGTAGAAGAGGCAAAGCACAGCAGGCTCTGGCCTCATTTGTGGATCATAACCACGATCAAAAATGCAGAAGAGCGCATTCCCTATCTGGAGGAAATACTGCCTACTGCAAAAACCTACATCAACCCCTCTAACGACTCGCAGATTTCGCGAAACATGCTTTTTTATGTTCACTCTGGATTGTCCTCTAACTATTCAGCAATCGGTGAACAAAAAAAATCCTTATACCATGCCGAATCTGCCGTGAAAGTCGTTAAAGATTTTCGGGCCACATCCGGTCAGGAAAATGCTTTAATGGAGAATTTGGCACGAGGCTATGGAAGATTAGCAACGACCAAAAAAGCACTTGGTGAAGTGGACGAAGCCCGAATCCTTTTCCGGTCAGCTCTGGAGATTTATTTGGAACTCATGGATGACCCGGCTTTGGCTTTCGTTCCGAATCCTAGATCGGGATTCATGAATTCGGTGTGTGTCAGCTTGAAATCCTGGTTTGAATGCGTTAAGAGCCCAACTGAAGAAGATTTTCACGAAATTCTTGTAAATGTTTCCCGCGTTTCCGCATGGTTTGGCGACCTTGAGTCTGATGATTCGTCCATTTTTTCTATAACTGGGAAAGCAGAACGCCTTCTCCTGTCATCTGCGCAGGCGATGGGTAAAGACGCTCATTTGGCTTATGAACTCCTAAATCGAGTCTATACGAATGCGATTGCTTCGAATCTGGATTTGAAGAATAGGCAAATAGGTCTGAAGCTTGAAGAACACCATGCCCATCTATTAACAGAAAACACTTCTTTTGTAGATAGCATGGATTTGCACGGTGAATTGCCGGGATTGATTCTGGAAAAGATTCAATTGCTGTCAGAGCAAACTGAGTCGGGAAGTAACAAAGTGCGAATTGCGCTTCTACTGTTTGTTTATAAAAAACAATTAGAGGCCCTTGAAAGCGCGGAAGGGGTGCAGTCCCCGGATGATAACTCAGGAGGGGATTTAGGAAATGCTGTGAAACTCCTCACTTCCCCGGATTTTCCGGAATCTGAACTGACCGTAGATCTTCTCGATCGCACTTATAGAATCGCAAAGAAGTATAAAAGAGTGGAATTCATCGAGGCGTTACTGCTTGAAAAAGTCGCCATTCAGCGATCGTCTATGGAAAAAACAAAGTTAAAGAGTGTCGCTGAAACGCTCGTTCAACTAGCCGGTTTTTTGCGCCAACAGAAACGTCTGGATGAAGCGTTGAAGTTTCTCGAAGAGGCTGGTGAGTTGCGGATGAAATTCTTTGGTGAAGGACATATTAAAACTGGTTGGGTAGAGAATATTCGGGGCCAGGTGTGCTTCGCATTGAAAGACTACGAAATAGCTGAAAAGCACTATCTGAATGCCCTGAAGGCCTGCAACGCTAAAGGTTCTGAGTCGTTGCATTCGGCCACGCTTTTAGGGCTGGGAAAAACCTGTCGAAGAGTAAACGATTTAAAACGGGCGGAGCAGTATTTGCAGGTTTCGCTCTCCCTTCGGGAAGGTCTTTTCGGAAAGGATCATCAGAATCTGACCGAGATTTTACATGAGTTAGCCTTTTGTCTTTGGGATGGCGGGAAAACAGAAGAATCCATAGTGGCGAAGCAGAGGGCGATTCAGATTAAACGAAAACATTTAGGTGAGACCCCTGAAAGATGGCTCAATGACTACCTGATATTAGCGGAATGGATGAACAAAACAGGAAAATATTCTGAAGCTGAATCAGTTCTTGTCGAGTTCCTGGATATTCACAAACAGCGCGTTCCTGACGACGGACAGCGATACATTGCCTTGTCGAAATTGGGCTTCTCGTTGACCGCACAAAAGAAATATGCGGCGGCCGAGGCAAATTTACTTGAAGCAATCGAGGGGTTTAAGTCCCGCATTGGAATAAATTCCTCAGTCATATCTTCAGACATCATGAACTGCAAAGAGAACCTGAAGTCCCTTTATAGTGTGTGGAATCCCGAAAAAAAGTAAGCGGTCCGTGCTTACAGACTTCAATTTAAAGGGACAGGGTATATTTGTGGCGGTCCATTTTGTAAAAGTTTTCAGTTTACAGTTCAGTTGTTTTTTTGTGTGGTCCGAACATCGAGTTGAGATTATATCCTCCAAATTCCTGGCCCCTGTGACTCTTCAAAGCGGAAAATACAGGGTCGGCGCCGGAGCCGGAGAAGATTCCCTGATTACGGGAATGGCCGGTATTCGTGGAGTGGTCTTTCGTGGTGTCTTTTGCTGCTTTGCCTGCGAGGTGCAGAAGTAATTGTACATATATGAGACTGCTGTTGTTTATTGCCGGGTGCATTCTGAGTATGGTGTCGTTTGCTTCGGCAAATGAATTGAAACTTATTTACGAGGGAAAATCGGACTATGTCATTGTTATTTCCACACAGAGCAAAAGTCCGAAGAAACTCAACGAGGCGGCAACACTGCTTCAATCCAGTCTCGCCCGGGCGACTGGCGTAACATTGCCAATTGTTGAGGAGTCGGAGCCGGACGAGACCAGGTCTGCGATTTACCTGGGTAACACAACGGCGGCAATGCAAGCCGGGCTGCCCGTGGATGAAGTGAAGGGATGGGGCTTCCTCAATCAGGTAGTAGGCCGAAATATATATCTGGTCGGTGAAGAGGCTCCTTCGGAAGAGTTGACACCGCACAAACAGGCTTATTCCGGATTCTCGGGAACCTACAAGGCGGTGACCACGTTTCTGGAGAATGTTGTCGGCGTGCGTTTCGTGCTTCCAGGAGAGTGGGGGATCCATGTTCCCCTACGCAAATCGGTTCTTGTCGACGAAACTCTGCATCACCGTTGGTCTCCTTCGTTCGTCTTCGGTGGCCGCCGGGTCAGTCCCTACTCCGGTAAACACGAATACGATCCCTACGCGATTGCCAACAACTATTTGGGACGATATTCCACCGATTCGAAAGAATTCTGGAGCGGGGGAAGTCATACCTGGAACCATTTTGTTCCCCGCGAGAAGTATATCAAAAGTCATCCGGAATATTTTGCTCTATTTAAAGGGAAACGGGATCCCCGCCGACGCAATATCCTCTGCCTCTCACAACCGGACGTGCACGATCTGTTGGTCGAAGGGGTGGTGAAAAAATTCGATGAAGGGTATGAGATGGTGATGCTGGGCCAGGCCGACGGTTATGTCGAGTGCCAGTGTGATAAATGCCAGGCGATCCATCCGGACATCGGAGAAAAACTCTGGATTACTCATCGACAAATCGCCGGGAGGATTCAAAAGCTTCGTCCAGGTAAAAAGGTAGTGCTGTTGTCCTACATCACTACGACCAAGCCGCCGATGTCTTTTGACCGGTTTCCTGACAATGTCATCATCATGAACAATCGTTACACGCCTGAGTATTTCGAGGCGTGGAAAGACTTCCCTACGCAGCGGGCCATTTTCATCCCTGACTGGCTGCGCAACTGGCCGCGTATTCCGCCTCGCTACGCCGTGAACCTGGTGCGCTCATGGCTGGAGAACGATGTGGTCATCGTCTACCTCGGCGGAGGTCTTGACCAACTGGGTTCCTCGTGGGGATTGAATGGTCCGAGCTACTATGTATTCGGCAAAGCAATGGCGGATCCCTCGCTCGATGCGGACGAGTTGGAGCGGGAGTATGTCGAGGCCGCCTTCGGCGCAGCAGCGGAACCGATGGGTCGTTTTTTCACCGCAATGCATCTTCGAATGGAAGCGCGTCAGCAACTGGATCGGCGGGAAACAGGAAATCCTGACAGTCGTTTCCGTGGCTTTCCCTTTGAGATGTATCCCGGTGATTTTCACTGCCACTATTTTCCTCCTCAGATCCTCAATAAGATGGTGCGGGAACTCGACCTCGCCTTTGAGCTGGCCGGGAGCGACGAAGTTCGCGCTCGTCTCGAACTGACCTCGGCCGAGTTTCGCTACCTGCGCAGTGTGGCATCGGTCTACCACTTGTTCCGAGCCTACCAGATCGCACCCACTCGACCGTTACTGGAAGCGCTGGGTGACAAAGTGAAGCAGTATCACGAAACGTATGACTGGCTCTACCCGGACGGCAAAGCTCGAACTCCAGGTGGCGACCGGAAGCTCCGCACGCCCTTCAACATCGGGCTGACGATTGGTAAAAAGTCGTTATCGAAAGTCCCCGGCCCGCCTTTTGACTGGGATTTTGATGAACTGGCAAAAAGTGGTGAATTGCCCGTTCCGGTCATCGAGCCCCGCCTGCGCGGCGGAATGGCCTTGAAACCGTATGGCAGGAATCAAAGCGGAAAAGGAGAAGTCATTCCACGCCCGGCAGGCGAAGAGATCCGCATCGATCCGGAAACCGGGGCGCCGTTCGACCAATAAACCGGGGATCAGGTTCCTTGCCTTTCAGGCAGGCTGCGGGGGGCGGAAGATTATAAAGCACGTAAAGAAAGGGCAGGCTGTGTGCATGTTTCTTTATATGGATTCATAGCCATGGATGACTGCCCGTTTTCTGCCTATATTCAGTCCCCGGTCCTCAATTTGTGATACTCTTGACCCATGTTTCATCCCAAGGGTCCAACATTTTTCGAACAGGTACGGCAGTGCCTTAGTTCCACCAGGAAAGGTTACGATCTGCTCGCTCCTAAATTTGAGTTCACACCCTACCGAACTCCGGACGAGATGCTTGAAGCCGTAGCTGATCTTCTGGAAACGGACCCGTTCAACACCGCTCTGGATGTTTGTTGCGGGACCGGTGCCGGAATGCGGATGTTACGACCGCTCGCCGGCGGGAAAGTTGTGGGTATCGATTTCAGCAAAGAGATGTTACACGAGGCACAGCGTTTACTGGCCGATTCGCAAGGCGAAGCCGAACTGGAGTTTGTGCACGGTGATGTGCTGGAAATGTCGTTCGACGAGACATTTGATCTGGCCACCTGCTTTGGTGCCTTGGGGCATATTTATGGTAAAGATACCGATCTGTTTCTGGAAAAGATTCATCGCGCTCTCAGGCCCGGGGGAAAATTCGTATTTATCACGACCACCTCACCGCCGGTATTCTCCCGGACCTTTTGGCTCAGCCACGGCTTTAATCTGGCGATGAAAATTCGAAACTTTATTTTCCGTCCGCCATTCATCATGTACTACCTGACTTTCGTCCTGCCCGAAATCCGGCACACCCTGGAAACAAACGGATTTCGTGTAGAGGTCGAATCACCGGAATCGTTGGGGCAATATCAGCTTGTCATTGCTACGAAAGCGGGAGCTTGAAATCCCGCTGCCGGAAACGGGGTATCGTGCGCGAATGCTGAACAGGAAAACCGAAGCAAACAAAAAAACTGCGCTATTTCGTGGGATTGAGCAGCAGCGAGGCGACGGAGGTCCTGGGTATTTCCAAAGCTACGGCTGACCGCGACCGGGCCTATGCGCGGGCATGGTTGTACGATCGGATCCGTTCGCTCGCCGGGGAGTGATCAAATCTTTCCGGAGCTCGAGAGCCTCGAGAGCCTCGAGAGGAACGAGCCGGAAATCCGTCTCGTCTGCAATGTCGAGGCCTCTCTGGTGACGACTCCTCAAGAAATTCGCAGCGCTTTGACCCGGCAGGTCAGCGGTTCAGGGTTCATCGATCTGATCGATCTGCGAACCTGCCGGATCGTGTAACGCCACTCCGGCTATATTGAGGCGTTCGGCTGCCGCGAAAATCCCGGGGGTCAGATAATCCAGATTTCCTGGTCGCTTGATTCCTCTCGTTTCGCCATCCTCAGGTGGAGTTCTATCGGCAGCAAAGTGATAGAAAGCTGTCTCGTACCTTTCGTCGAGACAGGGTCCTGATAGTGCGTTTATTTTCGAATAACCAACCGGTTTTTTAGGGTACGGACTGACCATTTGTCGCAAGAAATCGAGTGCCGGATCGAAAATTGAATGTTTTTCTGTCGCCAATCACCTTTATTGCTTTGTGTCACAAACTCATCTGTACGAAGGTTTTTGGAACTTTGATTTCTGGAACGAGTTAAAGACACAAAGATCAGCGGATGTTGCTGGATGCTCCATGGGAAGTGGGCTGGATCGTAAATCGAAGGTTTTTTGGAATGTTTTTCGTTTTTCCTGATATTTCAGAATTGATTTTATTGGGCTTGTCAGATCGCCAGCGAATTCAGGCGTCCCCGACCAATTTTTCGATATCCGATCCGATAAGAGCTTGCAGTTAGACTTAAAAGACGTTCACGGTTGACATCTCTCAATCTTGGTGTTGGTTTTATAACAGGTTGCTATTTTTGCAACACACCCGATATGGCGGAAGATCAATGGAAGAAACTTACAAAACGAGAACGCCAGATAATGGAGTTTCTTTTGACGACTGAAAACGCAACGGCCAGTGAAATCGAATGCGCGTTGCCGGATCCACCTACCAATGCGGCAGTCAGGGCTCTGTTGCGAGTCATGTTGGAAAAAGGGCTGATCACTCGGGAATATGATGGTCCCCGGTATGTCTATCGATCCGCAATTGATCGGAATTCAGCCAGACGATCGCTACTTCGAAATCTTCTGAATGGCTTTTTCGGTGGCAGTCGTTCCGATTTGCTTTCCTTCATGATCGACGAGGAGGAAGCTGGTATTTCAGAGTACGAATTGGAGGAGCTTGAAGCGCTGATTGCTCAGGCGCGACAAAAAAAATCAAAACGCAAAATGAAAAGATAGTGAAAGTATGGAATGGTTTATAGCAACAAATATACGTACGATCGTCATCGCGCTCTGTGGTCTTATCGTGATTTTTGCCCTTAGAAAAAAGTCAGCTGCTCTGCAGCATTTCCTCGCGCTTTCGGTGCTTTCAGGAATCATTGCAACAACGTTTATACCGATAACCACCGTGTTTCAATGGTCTGTGCCGGTGCTCGATACGCTGGCATCGGGGCAGCCAGCCAATATAAATTTGGAATTACCGCCCACAACTGCAAAACCCGTATCAGCGAACGTTTCCGAGGGTATTTCCAAACCTGCTGCAGCAAAAACTGTTCTTTCGTATAGTTTAAATTGGCGCGTCCTGCTACAAGGTATATGGGTCGCGGGTTGTCTTCTTTGTTTAGTTCGTTGGTGTATCCTTTGGTGTCGAACGAAATTGATTGTCCGGCGGGCGAGTGACATTACCGGCGAATTGTGTTTAGAGCGACTGGAAAAAAGTGCACATATAAAACTGTTGGTATCAAATGAAGTGTCATCACCTTGTATGTTCGGCTGGTTAGATCCCGTAGTGATTTTGCCTTACAGATACAAAGATTGGAGTGAGCAACAATTGGCCGCAGCCATTGAACACGAACTCTCACATATCGAACGGCGCGACTATTTGTGGTGGAACACCGCGATGATCGCATCTGCAATTCATTGGCATAATCCGCTCGTCTGGCTTCTTCGTCGTAAATTGGGCAGGGATCAGGAGCGAGCTTGTGATGATCGTGTAATCGCAGCAGGTTTTGACGCTACTGAGTATGCGCAGGTTCTACTCTCAATGGTTCAAGGATATCGCAATTCAACTTCTCCAAAGAGTCAATTCGTTATGATGGCTCGTTCGGGAAAATTGAATCAAAGAATTCGATCGGTTTTGGATCCTCAAGTGGATCGTTCCGTTGTGGGGCAGCAGCGAATTTGTATTACTTTGCTGGTTACCTTTTTGTTGGTGCTTGCATGTGGAAGTATAGTTTTAACTGCTCAGGATTCGACAATCAGGAAAACCCAACTCGAGAAAAAGCTGCGAATTATTATGATCCCGCAACTGGAGTTCAACAAGATTCCTCTGAAGGACGCGATTGCCCACTTGGAAAAAGAGAGTGCAGAAGTGGATCCGTCAGTTTCAAACCGGGGAGTCAAAATGATTATTCGGGATGCTAGTGAAAAACAACTGAAAGCGCCAATCACCCTGCATCTGGCCAATGTTCCACTCAGCGAGGCGCTACGTTATACAACTTCCCTGGCCGCGATGGATTTTGAAGTGCAATCAACCGGTGTAGTCGTCGCTCCCGCGAAACCGAAGGCAGCAAAACCCGTTGCTCAAAGTCAGAAAAAGTTTCCCCCAATTGTGAAAAAGTTGGTGAATATTCGGATTCCCCGGATTTCATTTTCTAACGTTCCTCTTGATGAAGCAATTGAGTTTCTCAGGAGCAGTAGTGTGGATTTTGACCCGGCAGATACAGACAAAGGTGTAACCTTCATCATTGGAGCCGAAGTCTCTGAAGGCTCACCCTCGCCGATAACGCTCAATTTAACTGACGTTGCTTTACATAATGCGGTTCGCTACATTACCGCCCAGGCTGGCGTCGGGTTTACTATCAAAGACAATGCGGTGATAATCGTCCCGCCGAAGTCCAAACCGGTCAGCCCCGCTGAAGCCCAAGGGGGAATTCCGGCCGTTCAGGCCAGGCTGGATCGCATCGAATTTCCCAGAGTCGAATTTATCAATACTCCGATTACGGAAGCGATTGAAATGCTTCGTGAAAAGAGCGTGGAATTCGACACGGCGAGCCCCCCCGGGAAAAAAGGCGTCAACATTGTTGTTCAAGGTCTTCCAGAAGGGGAAAAGGAGCCGCGGGTAAGCGGTAAATTTTTTGTAGTATCGCTGGGGCGGACTCTTAAATACATAGCACAGTCGACCGGCATGGAAGTGGTGATCCAGCCGGACGGGGTTGTGCTGAGACCTAGTGAGTGAACCACGGCAACCTTATTTTGATATGAAAATACCAATTGCATTCTTCACTCTATTCATCGTCTCTTGTAAGTCTGGAGTTACGGATGAAAGCCCCCCTCAACAACTTATTAATAAGTGTCGAGAGGTAGAAAAAGGGATGAGTCTCACCCGGATAAGCAAGATTTTCAGTTATTCTTTAGAGCCTCAGTCACCCTTGCTAAGGGAGAGCCGGTTTACAAATTACGACAAGTTTTCTACGTTTAAAGCCAACCCGAAAAGATCCGTGCAGTATCGCAAGGGAGACTATGTTGTTGTAGTCCCATTGATAAAACAAAAAGGAACCTTTGCGGTCGTAGAGCGTATTAATCTAGTAATCAATACAAAAAATCGAAAACCCTATTTTATCTGGACTTCGACGGGGGAAATATCAACAAAAGACAGCAAATCGCCACAGTAGCCAAGCGCGCGCTGTCGGAGTCGGCAAAGCGGTCTGGCAATGCTGCTCAGCAGTTAGCACCATTACTAGTGAAACCAATGAAGACCAGCTTTGGAGTGCTAGTTTTGTCGTTTGGCTTTCTATGGCTAAGTAGCCATTTTCTCCTTGCGAGAGCTTATCTGGGTTTTCCTGCGTTCGGTAGGACTCTTGAAATTGGAGTGGGAACAGATGTAGGCGATCTAATTTTTGATATACTATATTCGAAAAGAGCCTCTTCGGATGTATATTTTTATTCCATTACAGATGGACACGATGTGCGATCGACGCATTCGTGGACCTATCCAGATATAACGTATGAAACAACCGATTTTCGCCCTGAGTTAAAGGAAACTGTATTTGGCAAGTTTATCTGGCGCCAAAAATCTGGCGTTTTCACGATAGGTTTGCCTGTTTGGACTATTTTTCTGTCGATTGTAGTGGCATACGGAATTCGTTTCCTTATCTCAACTCAAACATCTACGAATAAGATCGCAGCGGACCGAAGCCGTAGGTGAGGAATGAACCTGCAGCCTTCGGTTCTATTGCATCTCCGGTTAAAAAGCTGGTCTTTTCAGAACTGATCGTCAAATAGATGTAACGCTCCCGAAAAGCCTTTGGCGAGCCACCCTGATCCGGGAGACCAACCGCCTTTTGCTCGATCCGAGAGGTATGGAATCCATTAGCAGCTTCACTCATGAATGGCTGCATATGGAGAGGCTGGATTTTTTCCAGTATAACTACCGACTATACCCCGGTTTCGACGACAGCATGAAGATGTCCGCTCGACAGGAAGTCCACCAATCTCCGTCTCATCCGACGGAACTTACCCATCGGCGAATTGTTAAAATCTGACACCTTGGTGATAACCGAACTACTGGCCCAGCATTACGACATCCCAGGTAAATCTTCCCCTCTTTGATCCGCTCCTATTTTCCATCACCCCGTTTACGAAATGTAAAGATCACTACTGCACACGGAAACACAAAGCCCTCCTCTAATGTGATGTCCTCGTTAACCGATGGAATTAAGTTGCGTCTTTCATCCTCAACTCCGACCCGAATTCAGTGATTCGCGCGACCTGTACAAGCGATGTGAGTAGATCAATAGCCCCAAAAAGGAGACTCGCCCCAAAATACTCTGGCCGATCCTTAACTTTTCTGAAACATGCTCAAAAAACGGTGGTATTCCGGGATTAACAGAGCCCTACCCAACGAGTGTTCAAAAACCCATTTGACAATCAAGGAATCTTTATATGTTTCTTTCGTGAATAAAGATCAAAGGTCATTAGAATGATGACGAAGGACGAAATACAACGGTATCTAGAATACCTCGTTGATCCAGGCGATCCAGGCGAGGCAGATGAGATGGCAAGAGCCACAGTTGAAGATATGGTGCTGTTGAATTTCCAATCCTTCAAGACAATCTTAGCTCACCTGCGTTTTGGGAAACCATGGTTGGAGTTCCACATGTGGAATACAAAGTGCCTATCGATTTCGATATCGATTCCGATGATGAAGAAAAACAATACACAGGGACTTATTTCACAATTGGGATCCACTCCTGCCTCGACCAACTGTTTCACCGTATCGAGGTCGCCCGCGAAGGCCGCTTGAACAAGTTGGTCGCCTTTTTGCATAGTAAAAAACTTACCCACGGTATGAACCGCTGCAAGCGCATGGTTTCCGGATTATGCGTTGGAATAACCCGGAAAAGTAGATAGCGAAAATCTCCTGTTTTGGTTCCGTTTAAAAAAAATCGCGCAGGCTTGCTTAGTTGGGCGTTCGGAGGGTAATGGGGCTTTGTTAGGATAATCACGGTAACCAATGATCCGCCCGTGGGAGAAGGATTGCCTTCCGATTTCTATCTACGACTCGCTGGTGAAGCAGGGAAAGTGATTCGCGGCGAGCGCGAAGCAGATAAAACTGTGCCAAAAGTTTTCGCTCAGTCAGTCCGCTGGCTGCGGATGAAATGCCAACTTCGACTTGAATCAGTATTTCCGCCCCGTATAAATAGATTCAGCGATCGCATGCCCCTCTGCATTGTTTACGAAGTTGATTCATGAACCGATTATTCACTTTTTACCTGACGCTTTTCGCTTTCCTGTCTTCGGCTTGCGCCGTTTCGGAAACCGCATCGCGCCCCAATGTTATCGTTATTGTCACCGATGATCAGGGCTATGGCGACATGGCCTGCCACGGGAACCCCTGGCTGAAGACACCCCATCTCGACCGCATGCACGATGAAAGCATCCGTCTGGATGACTACCACGTCGATCCTGTCTGTACCCCGACGCGCGCCGCGCTGATGACCGGTCGTCACTCGCTCCGCGTCGGCGCATGGACCGTTACCGGTGGGCGGCAGCTTCTCAATCCTGACGAAACCACCATGGCTGAGGTATTTCGCAGATCGGGATACAGGACAGGTTTGTTCGGTAAATGGCACCTCGGTGACGCGTTTCCCTATGCGCCGCGTTTTCGCGGCTTCGACGAGGTGGTCTGTCACAAGGCGGGAGGCGTCGACGAGATAGGTAATCCGGCTGGTAACAATTACTTCGATGACACCTACTTTCGCAACGGCACGCCGGTTGAGTTTAAAGGCTACTGCACCGACGTCTTTTTCGACGAAATGCTGCGCTTCATCGATGATAAACAGGAGGAGCCCTTCTTCGTTTACCTACCGCTCAATGCGATGCACGGGCCTTTCACGGTAGCGGATCGTTACGCCGACCGGTTTCGAAATCTCGGCTTGCCGGAAAAACGCTCTCTGTTCTACGGAATGGTCGAGAATTTCGATGAGAATCTCGGCCGCCTTTTCACTACTCTGGAAAAGCAACACATCGCTGACAATACTATAGTAATCTTCATGGGCGACAATGGCTCAGCCGGTGGGGCTCGTATCGACGAGGGGCACAAAGGCTTCAACGCCGGTATGCGCGGTGCGAAAGGTGATACCTATGAGGGCGGTCATCGCGTTGCCTGCTTTGTCCGCTGGCCTGGAGAACTTGAGGCCGGGCGGCAAATTGAACAACTGACTACGCATCACGATTGGTTGCCTACCCTGACCGAGATGTGCCAGCTGGACACGTCCGGAGAAATCGAATTCGATGGTCGCAGTATACTTCCGCTACTGAAAGGAAACGCCACCGACTGGCCCGATCGAACGATATTCGTGGCTCGTCATGACGATCAACCGGTGATGTGGAGCGCTGACAAAAAGCCGAAGCAAAAATTTCCCCGCCGGGCAATCCTGACTGAGCAATGGCGACTGGTTGACGGTTCACTCTACGATATAGAGAAAGACCCCGGGCAAACACAGGATGTCGCAGCCGATCACCCGGCAATCATGGCCGAGCTTGATGATGCCTATCAAAAGTGGTGGACCGATGTGATGGCGCACGAAGCTGCCTACACCCGGTTTGTGATCGGTGAAGATGAGGAAAACCCGACCTCCTTCACTGTGCGCGACTGGCATCCGACCGAGGGGCGGGTCATCTGGAAAAAGGATCAGTTATCAGATGATGAGCTTTTCATCAATGGATTCTGGGAACTGGATATTCGCAGGCCCGGACGCTACCGCTTTACCCTGAGCCGCTATCCCGATGACGACCTGCGAGCCATCGGGGCAAGTCGTGCGCGAATTCGTCTCGGAGAAATTGATAGAGAACTTAAGCTGAACCCCGCCGACCAGACTGCCGTCTTCGCACTTGATCTAGCGCCCGGCCCGGCCCGGTTGCAAACCTGGCTAACCGATGCCCGGTCCGGCAAACCGCGTGGCGCCTATCATATTACTGTTTTACGGGAGACTTCGAAGTAGCTTCGAAAAGTTTAAGCCCCCTTATTTACAGCTCTGTTCGATTTTCAGATTTGACCCAAACGTAGATTTGAGTTTTTTCCTTCGCCCGTTGTGGCTGCTGGTAAGGAGAAGGTGAATGGTCAAGGCTCGTAAGGTTTCGGAGCGATAGAAATGTGGAGCGGTAATCAGATATGATGGCGAAGAGAGGGTTCATGGACAAAATTTGCCATGCCCGGGAATCTTGTTAAAGACGGAAAAAATATACAATTTTATACGTGGCTGCGGATGCGTTCCTTTATTCTCTTTACAGTCGGTGTTTGCCAGGTAGCCTGAGTGTGAGCGGTTAAAGAGATTATGAATCCAAACGACATTCGGGCATTTCTTGGAAGCGAACTTGCGCAGGACGATCCAAATTTCCTGAACTATGCAGTACCTCGAGACGATCTTCTTGAGGAACTAAGAGATGATCGAAATCGCCTTAGCTTGATTAGCGCCGCCCGGGGTTCGGGCAAGAGCGGCCTGCTTCTCTGCCATGAAGAGGATATCAAAAAAAGATTTCCGGAGAATTCTGTCATCATTCGAAAATATTATGCTGATGTGCAGTTACCCGGGGCGAACATAGAGACTAATGCTTTCGTGAATTACTGGCGGGGTGTTATGCTTGAATGGATTTTCAAGGAAATTGCCAAGAAACATGGAGTGGATTTTGCCGATCCAGTGATCGGACTTGAGCAGTGTAAAAATTCGGAGAATTCGGAACTGCGGGCGGTTTTTACGATTTTGGACCGGCTTGGCACCACGAAATTTCCAGGTGAGCGCCTCGAATGGGATCCGGGTTTAACGCCTGAGTTGATTGAGCGGGCTCTGAAAAGTTCGGAATCCACTATCTGGCTGCTGCTGGATGAAATGGATGATCACTACAGCAATACGTATTCTCGAAACAATGGAATTGTCGGCCTCCTGCAGGCGGCAAGGGACTGTTGCAGTCGTTATCCTGGTATTAATATTCGAATCACGATTCGTCCTCATATCTTAACGATATTAAAGACGAATTACGACATTATGCAGAAGTTCCGTGAGCATGAACTGACTTTAAGTTGGCATCCAAAGAGCCTTCGCACAATGATAGCAAACCGGATTGTCTGGTTCGATTCTACCGGTGACGCGGAGCAGCAGGAGTTTCAACTCATCGCTGATCAATTTGAACAGACAGAAGAGCAAAAACAATGCGGAATTATCGAATCCCGCTTTTCCGATTTTGATTTATCGTTTACTGCAGGTCATCGTTCTCGGTACAGAGCCTTTCATACCGTCTCAATGGGGCGTCCGCGGTGGATGCTGGAGTTCTGTGCTATAGCGTTACGAATCGCAGGTTCGAAAAAAACTGTCGAAGTTTCAGACTTCCAGAAAGCTATGTATGAATATGGAAATAACCGAATCCAATTTCTTTCTGGTGAACATCGCTTTCATTGTCCCGATCTTGAAAAGCTTTTGAGTCGCCTCGTCAGCTTTCGAAAAGTTCAACTGGGAAGCACATTTGATCTGCAAACTTTTATTGAAAAGAATTTGATAGAATCGGAACTGGTTCCATTGAATGAAGGTGAGACAACAAGATCCAAAGCTCTTGAAATTGCTCTAGTACTATTTATGGTGGAATTTATTCGGGCAAAGCAGACTCTTGGAGGTCGCAACGATCATCGATTTTACTCGTTTATAGATCGCCCCAGTCTTCTTGCCAGTTGGAGTCACGAAAAAAATATAACGTGGGAGGTTCATCCGGTTTTTGCTCGCGGTATGAATATTATAGATTCAAAGGTTTATCGGGTAGGAAGTGAATATCGAACTTTGGGCAAAAACAAAGCGTATAAACCGCAGGGACAGGTGATCGAACGGAAAGGTAAGCAAAGAAAAGGCAGGAGAAGTTCGAATATCGACTGAGCTATCTTATGAATATTTTTTTAAGCCACTCTTCGAAAGACAAGTGGGCTGCCAGTCGGATTGCCAAAGATCTTGAGTCAATCGGGGCTTCCGTATTTCTTGATGAGAAAAGATTGCATACAGGTGAACACCTTGATGATGAACTCTCGGTCCATCTTGAAGAATGCGACGATTTCCTGATTTTGTTCAGTCCATGGTCGATTGAAAGCCATTGGGTAATATGGGAACTTGGAGGGGCCCAAAATCTTGGAAAACCTATCATTCCGATTCTTTTATATGTAGATCCAGAGGAAGTTCCCGGTTTTGTCAATCGGCGGTTATCCAGAGATATATCTGACATTGACTCGTACTATGATGAAGTAGCGTCTCGAATCAGTCTTGAGATCGATGGACAAGGTGATGTATTGTGCAACGAAGACCTGCGGGAAGGGGATAAAGTTACTATATTGGGGCCGGATAGGAATCAGGTAATCTGGTCTCAGGAAATGAATGATTTTGTTGGCGTTACGGCGAGTATTGTCCGAATTAATTCTGACGGAACTCTTCAATTTGATATAGATCAAGGTGAGTATGAAT
>JARGOZ010000112.1:9721-22669 GCA_029213025.1 Verrucomicrobiales bacterium | reverse complement strand
TCCAACAACCGATAAGTTTTGGAGCTAAGGCTCAAAACCTATCTTTGGTGTTAGCGCTTTGGGTTGTAGTAAGAAATGAACTCCCCGGCATAAAGTGCTCCTTCCGTACTCCTATAATCGACAGACCCGGGTTCATGCCCTAAATCGAATATCAATATGAACTCTTTGCAATGACTGGCAATCTCTTTGATCCGATCAACATCGCCATCTTCCCTAATGTAAAATTCTAGATTTCTCCAAACGCGATCATCCTTGTTAAGGAAGGATACAACTTCGTCTTCATCGAGTTCCCCAATCTCCTCTCTTAATCCCCATTTTGGATTCATGTCTTCCCACTCAATGATTTCCTCATCGGTGCCATTCACTGGCTTTGGGTGCCAAAAGGGGTAACCATAACCGATTTCCTCCCCAATTGAACCAGGAACAATCCCGAAGACATGAACCGTAGTTTCGCTCATTTTCTTGCCCTAACAGTTTTATTCTGGAGGGCTTTCCTGTTCAATGTACTGGAACCCCTCCCTGTTCCAAGTTCAATTTTGCACATCATTTGGGTACGCGCCAGCCTTTCCCGTTGAATTTCCGTAGCGAATCGACACGAATCAGATCTTTTTTTCGATCGAATTCGAATTTCCTGGAAATCAAAGATTTTGTCTTCGTTCGGCTATCTCGCCGGTGGGTTTGACCGAGCTTTTCTCCCCGGTCATAAACCCTTTGGCAAGTCAAGAGGGCTCGGGGCTCCAACGCCTCCGGGCTTTTTCATGACGTGCAGATAGATCATGGTGGTGGACACATCAGCGTGTCCCAATAGATCCTGGATGGTTCTGATATCGTAACCGGCCTCCAACAGATGGGTGGCAAAGCTGTGCCTCAGAGTGTGACAGGATGCTTTTTTATAAATCGTGGTTTTACGCAGGGCGTTTTTGAATTGGTTCTGAAGGGATTTTTCATGGAGGTGATGACGTGCCACCTCTCCCGACCGGGGATGGGCGCAAAGTCTGGCCGCTGGAAACAGGTACTGCCAGGCGAATTCGGTGGGAGCGTTGCGGTACTTCCTTTTCAGGGCGGTGGGTAGGTGGACGGCACCCTGCCCCTGTATTAATTGGGCTGTCTGACCCCTGTTTAGTGATGAGATTAAAATGGATGGCCTGGGGGTTGTTGATGCCGGGGTTGTCGGCGACAGGATTGTCGCCATTCCTTGGTTCCGGTTGGGCTATGTGTGCGTGGGGATGGTGCTTCGGGAATAGGAAGTGTGCATGGATGGAACATGGATTTGATGGGATTTACATGGGTAGCCCGGGGTTGTTGATGCCGGGGTTGTCGGCGACAGGATTGTCGCCATTCCTTGGTGGCGGTGGGGCTATGTGCGCGTGGGGATGGTGCTTCGGAAATAAGGAGTGTGCATGGATGAAACATGGATTTGATGGGATTTATATGGATGGCCCGGGGTTGTTGATGCCGGGGTTGTCGGCGACAGGATTGTCGCCATTCCTTGGGGCAGTGGGGCTATGTGAGCGTGGGGATGGTACTTCGGGAATGGAAGGCCATGGATGGAACATGGATTTGATGGGATTTACCTGGATGGCCGGGAGTTGTTGATACCGGGGTTGATTGTCGCCATTGTTTGTGGATTCAAGATGACTGGGACAGCAACTCACAGATCTTCGACGCCGTATTCCAGTTTCGGCCTGTTGCTGTCGATCCGACCGATCAATTACCGATGGAGTCAGTTTGGATGATCCAACGCCTTTGGGAAAATGAATCCACAATGACTTAACACTGACAAGCACTTTCTCCCGGGCACCCGATCCGGATTCCATATACTGCAGCGCACCTTTCTCAATCGGGCGTTTGGTTAGGTAAAGCAAGACATGGGAGGGATCCGGCGCCGCCTGATTTTTAAAGGGCGAATCTGCGACGATCTTTTCCAAATCAGCAGCGGAGCGAACGATTACGGGAATTGAAAAGCCGAAAGAGGAATTGATCGACTGCTCTAACTCTGATTCGAATGTTGAGGCAGACTGAGAAGCCTTGAACACGAGATTCCCTGTCTGAAGATGGGTTCGAACAGACTTCCACTCAAGATCAGCACACAAAGACACGAGTTCTTTCATCGGCACCTTGTTCCTTCCACTGACATTGATGCCACGAAGAAGTGCTATTTAGGTTTTCGAGGATGGCATTATTTACCATTTACTGCAACCGCCCGATAAAGTTGCCGATCTTCTCCAGCGCAATTTCCAGCTGATCGTAAGCAGTAGCATAGCAACACCGCACGCAGCCTTCGCCGGCCTTGCCGAAGGCGGTTCCGGGAACTACAGCTACGCTCTCCTCTTCGAGAAGACGATGGGCGAATTCTATACTGCTGAGACCGAATTTGCGGATATCAGGAAATGCATAGAACGCACCGCCGGGAGCAAAACAGGGCATGCCCATTTCTTTAAAACGACGCAGTAGCAAATTGCGGCGCTCGGCGTAGGCACGACGCATCCGCTCCACCTCGGGATCGCCGTTTTCCAGCGCCTCAACCGCAGCGAGCTGGCTCATGATCGGCGCGCAGAGCATGGAGTATTGGTGGATCTTCATCATCGCTTCGGTCAGCACATGCGGAGCACAGGAGTAGCCTAAACGGAAGCCGGTCATCGCGTAGGCTTTGGAAAAGCCATGCAAAAGTATCGTGCGCTCTTTCATCCCGGGCAGACTGGCGATAGAGGTATGTTCACCGGGGTCGATGCCGTTATTCCCACTGTAGGTTAGCTCGCTGTAGATCTCATCGCTGATCACGATGAGGTCATGTTTGATCGCCAGCTGAGCGATCTTTTCCAACTCGTCGAGCGGCTCTATCGCACCGGTCGGATTGGTAGGGAAATTGAGCAGAATGATTTTTGTATTATCCGTGATCGCCGCTTCTACATCTTTGGCAAGTAGAGCAAACTTATCTTCCAGCCGGGTTTGTATAGAAACGGCTTTCCCGTAGGCCATCACGATACTTGGACTGTAGGATACATAACAGGGCTCGTGATAGATCACTTCGTCACCCGGGTCGAGGAGCGCACGGCAGGCGATATCGAGAGCTTCGGATACGCCGACGGTGACGAGCACTTCCGACGCGGGATCATAGTCGACATGAAATTGCTTCTCTACATATTTGGAGATCGATTCGCGAAGCGACGGCAATCCGAGATTGGAAGTATAGCTCGTCTGCCCTTTTTCGAGGGCAAAGATAGCGGCTTCCCGGATATGCCACGGCGCGGAGAAATCGGGTTCTCCCACGCCGAGCGATATTACATCGTCCCGGCCCTGGACGAGTTCAAAAAAGTCGCGGATCCCGGAACGCGGGATCGATGCGACCTGTTTAGCAATTCGGTCTTCCAATGGTTTCATTTTAGTAAAAGTGTAGACTGGTACCGGCGATTTTCAGTCGCCGTTCGGAAGACTCGGCGACTGAAAGTCGCCGGTACATTGGACTGTACCCTGTTGAGTCCCGGACTGTACCCTGTTGAATCAAAGACTGTACCCTGTACGATTTCGGATTGTACCCTGTTGAATCAGGGACTTACGGCGAGACGCTGATCTTCAAAACCGGCGGAGGCGAGAAAGCCACTCTGTTTGTATACCTTCAATTGAAAATGGGTCGATGTCGCAATGACTCCCTCTACGGTGCTCAGCTTTTCGCTGACGAAGCGGGCCACGTCATTCAGCGTTTCGCCCTCGACCATGACGGCGAGATCGTAGCCGCCGCTCATTAGATAACAGTGCGTCACCTGATGGAATTTCGCGATTCTCTCAGCGAGGCGGTCAAATCCGCCGTCGCGCTCGGGGGTGAGTTTGATTTCGATCATCGCGGTGACATTGGTATCGCCGCTCCGTTCCCGGTCGATGACGCCGTGATAACCGAGGATCGTCCCGTTGTTTTCGAGGTCTTTGATGTGATTCACGACCTCTTTTTCGTCCATATTAAGACGATCCGCGATCTCAGCGGGACTGAATCGGGCATTCTTTTTAAGCAGTTCGAGCAGGGCTTCCATATGATGATTTCCGGGAAAAGATTTAATCGCCGAAACTGATTCCGACAGCGCGGGCAGTCTCGACCATTTGTCCTTTCGGATCGACGAGATTCAATTTCTCGACCGCTTCACGAATGGACACATCTCCAACTTTATAGTGTTGGTAGCTTACCATACGGCCAAATTTCTGCTGTTCTATCAGTTTCACAGCCTGAACGCCAAATCTTGTCCCCAAAATACGGTCCCAGCTGGTGGGAGTGCCGCCCCTTTGTAGGTGACCGAGAGTAACGGAACGGGTTTCCCGACCGGAGAGCTTACCGATCCGTTCCGCTGCCTGTTCGCCGATGCCTCCGAGACGGATTTCCCCGCCTGCTGAATCGTCTTCCACAATTTGTTCCTCACCTGCGGGCGCGGCCCCTTCGGCGATGACGACGAGGGTGCTGGTTTTGCCCTGAGCTTCAAGGCGATCGATGGCTTCCGCGACTCTCTGGTAGGAAAACGGGATCTCGGGAATGAGAATGATCTCCGCTCCACCGCCGAGACCTCCGTAAAGGGCGATCCAGCCGGCGTGGCGGCCCATTACTTCCAAAATCATCACCCGTTTGTGGCTGGAGGCGGTGGTATGCAGGCGATCAAGAGCGTCGACCACGGTCTGCGTGGCGGAATCGAAACCGAAGGTCATCGCTGTGGCACTCAGGTCGTTATCAATGGTTTTCGGGACGCCGATAACGGGGAAACCTTCCTCGGAAAACTGCAGTGCGGTAGTCAGTGTGCCATCGCCACCGACACAGATAAGAGCCTCTACATTCAGGCTTTCGAGATTTCTACGGGCTTCATCCATGAGCTCCTTCGGGATCTTGCGGACACCGCCATCGCCGACTTTACCGGAAAACCGGCCGCGATTGGTCGTCCCGAGGATGGTGCCACCCAGTTTCTGGATGCCAAGCGTGGAGATGGGATCGAGCACTTTGTAGTTCGCCGGTGAAAGCAGACCTTCGTAACCGTCGACAAAGCCGATGGTTTCCCAGCCCATCTTATCCGCCGCCTCGACCACGCCGTAGGTGACAGCATTTAATCCCGGGCAGTCTCCTCCGCCATTTAGCAAACCGATTCTCATGGTTAGCAATCAAACGCATTTTTCAGGGGAATGGCAAGTGAGCAGGTCGGGAATCTGCGCAAGGAAAGGTATCTCGCAGGGGTTGTTCAGACAGGTTAGGCAACCTGTCCTACTGGAAGAGCTGACTTATCGCGGATCGGTAAGACCGTCGAACGAGAACGATGTATCCACAGCGGAATCAGTTGAAGCACCGTCTTCAGTGACGATCTGTGGCTCGGTTTCGCCGGGCAGCAATGGCAGTTCGTATTTGTCACCGACCGGCGCTTCGTATGCTTCGCCGTCGGTTGTGCCGGGCACCTGGCGGGCGGTTGACCAGCGTCCCCGGTTTTTGCGGCGGATGTGATGATCCCACTCATGGAAAGCGATACACTGCTTAAAGGTCATCAACTTGACATGATCCGGCTTGATGTGTGGATGATTATCGCTGTAGTTCAAATGATCGCGCAGGGCCTTCTCATCGGGATATCCGCGCCAACTCCAGCGGCTCATCGCTCCCCAGACCTGAATACACGTACCGCAAACCGATGCAATCATAAGCAGGAGCCCTGTGCGGAGTTTCGAAAGTGTGTTACGCCGTGTGATCATAGTCGGGTAATTTACTCTTTTACACGAATTTCTCACAGGTTTTTCTGTAGTTCGACCGTGTAGTTCCCCTGCCCCGTGATTTATATATCCAGCCCTGTCGGATTTTTTGCCAAATTCCGCTACTAAATTTCGAGATTCGCTCGAACCTGAGGATGGGCAATCAATCTTTACTCATGGAAAAAATCATCGGTCCGGCAGGTTCGGAATGTTATCGCATCAGTCACAAATCGGGCGCAGAGGTCACCATTGCCCGCCATGGCGGCCACCTGATCTCGTGGAAAACCGCCGATGGATGCGAGCGCTTCTACCTGAGCCCGACGGCCGATTTCTCCACCGGCAAAGCGATTCGCGGCGGCGTTCCGGTGATCTTTCCCCAGTTCAATCACTACGGACCGTTCAGCCGACATGGCTTCGCCCGAAATATCAATTGGCTACCGGATCCTGACAATGGAGCAATGCAGCTGAAATCCACGCCGGAAACTCTCGCCGAGTGGCCTCATCCGTTTGAGATATCGATCCGGCCTGTGCTCGCTGCATCGACTCTGGAGATAGAATTCACCGTAACGAATCCGGGGCCGGAGTCTTTTCCGTTTCAGGCAGCCCTGCACACCTACTTTCGGATTCAGGATATAGAAAATACAACGATCTCCGGTTTGCAAGGCCAGACGTTTCACGATGAACTCACCGGGAAAACTACCATTGCCGGGGATTTTCCTATCACATTAGGCAGCGAAACGGACCGGGCCTATTTCGGAGGTGCAGTGGGATCGATTCAACTTCACGATCAACAAACGATAGTCACTGTTGAGTCAGATTCTTTCGTCGATGCGGTAATCTGGAACCCGGGCCCGGATCACGGAATCGGCGATCTGCCCGAAGACGGCTGGCAGCAGTTTGTCTGTATAGAATCCGCCCGGATTCGGCCGGAGGTCACTCTCGACCCGGGAAACAGTTGGCGCGGCGTTCAGCGACTTTCGTGCAGCTACTTGGCTCCGTAAAATTCGGCGGACTGCGAATAGGCTTTATCGAGAAAAGCGACCAGATCCATAAACTGACGGAGAGTCATCCGTCCGGTGAAGTCCTCCATAAAGGCGCTTAAACCTTCCAGCTCCGCCTTAGTCATGAGACTTTCATACTGTTTGATGACGACGTGTTTCGGATTGCTGATCGCCGTCATGATGTCCTCGTATTTCTTCACAAACCGCGGTTCCTCAGCTAATACGAGATCCAGCCTCCGTTCGGCGGAATCTTCCAGGTGCACGCCTTTCACCGAGTGACACTGCACGCAGTTGAGGCCGACAAAAACCTCGCTGCCTTTTTCGGAGTCTCCGCCGGGAAACCGGAAACCGGACTTTTCCTCTGCTTTGAGGATTCCGACTCCGCAGCTAAATAATAAGGCGATACAAACGGCTGATAACACTTTTTTCATCTCCTTACACTACCGGGTTCTGTGAGACTTACGCTGCGTTGATTGCGGCAATTCCTGCATGAGTTGTCGGATTTTACATAAAAGCTTAATCCCGCTTTTCTTCAACGCTGATTCACTCACCCTCCCGGCACAATCTTACGGGTCTCCCCTTTCATGTACGAAGAAGTCCGGTATTTTTTGCACAGAGTTCGAAACATCATTTCAAAGGCGTTGTCTGACGAAATCAGACCGGTCGATGTATGTTGGATCGAATAGACCGTATCGTCGAATAGAGAAATATAGCCGTGGCCTATCGATGTCGTTTCGTCGGTATGATCATTGCCATACAAGTAGGTATACTCTATCGCTTCGACGGTCCTGCCTCCCAATAACATTTCTACAATCCTCCACCGGAGAAGCTCCAGCATCGGCTGCTTCTTTTCTCTATGGGAAATCCTCGCTCTTCCATCGCTGGTAAACGTCTCTATGGATGCCTGCAACACCGGCGAACTATGCAATGCGATTTTAGAATGAACTTTCCAGGTATGGAATGACAGAGCATCTCCATTCTCACCGTGAGAAAAGTTTGCCCATTTTTTATCGCCCGATTCGCCTTCGTCTGTCTTTTCCCAATCATCCCTCACTTCCGGGTGAACGACGCTCAAACCGGGAAGAAAGTCCCTCAGAACCAACCAGTAACTGTCATTGGAAGTCATTACCTTCGGATTGCCCTCTAAAGTGGAATATTCCGGTATGACCAAAAGAATCGCGGCCTGCGGATTCGCGATCAGTTCATCGGTAAGAGGAAATTCTGCAGAAAGAATTTTTTCCCCACGCACCGATTCGATCGGAGTAAACGGATTCCTCGAAAGGGAGTTTTCCGTAGATTTTCCTATTTCGCTTAATCCGATTGTAGTTTCTTTCGAAAGTATGTTTTTGGACCAGATCTCCACCCTTGCGACTGTTCCCGCGGACGTTTGACGCAAACGAATCGAAAAATTATAGCCATCCGACCGGGGATTTTCAGGCGTGATTTTGACGTCGAGAGACTTCGCTTCGGAACTGTGGACAGGGAGAACAGTAGTTGCTATACAAAACAATATCACCTGGATCCCTGCCCGCACTTCCATCCACCAAACTAGTTCTATGCGGCCGACAATCCACTTCTTTCCATCAACGATTTCAAATCCGGATCGCGACCCATAAATTCACGGAACAACTCGGCGGCATCCCGGGAATTTCCCTGACTGAGTATTTTGGCGCGGAAATCCCGACCTACTTCCGGACTGAGCACCCCGGCCGCGGCAAATTTGGTGAAGGCATCGGCATCGAGCACTTCGGCCCACTTGTAGGAGTAGTAGGCGGCTGCATAGCCTCCACTGAAAATATGGCTGAATCTTCTCGCCATCGTGGGCGGCTTGGTTGCCAACTTCATGAGATAACCTTCGAGGATCGATTCGATGTCCTGGTCAAGGTTGGCGAAGTCATCGCTGTGGTGATTGATATGCAGCTCGAGATCCATTTTCGAAAACGCGAGCTGACGCATCATCATCATAGCGGACTGGAAATTCTTCGCCGCGACCATTTTGTCATATAACTCATCAGGGATCGGTTCGCCGGTTTCGTAGTGACGGGCGAAGAAATCGAGACTGACCCGCGACCAGCAGAAGTTCTCCATAATCTGGGACGGCAGCTCAACAAAATCCCATACCACATTCACTCCGTTCAGCGATTTTACCGGAACGTCACCGAGGAGGTGGTGAAGCAGATGTCCAAACTCGTGAAATACGGTTTCGACTTCGTTGTGAGTCAGCAAAGCGGGTTTGCCCCCGGACGATGGAGTCAGATTACCGGTGATTAAACCGAGTGCCGGTTCGCGCTCCTGGCCGTCCATGGCCGGTTTTCCGGTTTCGAACTCACCCATCCAGGCGCCGCCGCGCTTGTCTTCCCGCGGATGCCAGTCGGCATAGAAGGAACCGAGATGCTCGTTGGTTGCTTCATCGCGCAGTTCGTAAAATTTCACTTCGGGATGCCAGACTTCGGTTCCTTCGCCGGAAGGAGTTTCCCCCGGTTTGGCATACACAGAGGGTTTTTCCTCGATTTTGAAGCCAAAAATCTTCTCAGTGAGGCGGAACATGCCTTCCAGCACGTTATTGATCGAAAAATAGGGCCGAAGCTCTTCGTCATCGAAATTGTAGTTCGCCACCCGCAGTTTTTCCGACCAGTAACCGACATCCCACGGTTCAAACTCGCCATTCCAGTCCGGATCCTCTTTTTTGCGGAAATCATGCAGCTGCTCGACTTCCTTTTCAAAAAACGGTCTTGTCTGTTTGGTGAGATCGTCAACAAAACTCAAAGCAGTTTCCCCGGTTTTCGCCATGCGCCGCTGCAGGATTTGATCGGCGTAATGATCCTTGCCAAGCAGGCTCGCCTTTTCCTGACGCAGTTTGAGGATTTCCCGAATCAGGTCGGTATTATCGTATTCTCCTCCGTATCCGATGGTTACGCTGGCTTCCCAGACTTCCTTTCGCAGCGTATCGTCATCGGCGTAGGTCAGCACCGGAATCATCGATGGATACTGGAGCGTAAGGCGGTAAACCGGCTTTTCCTCCGTGCCGAGACCTTTCTCTTTTGCCTGCGTGATGAAAATTTGCTTCCCGGTCTCCGGGATTCCTTTGAGCCTGGAGTCGTCTTCGAGGATCAGTTCCCAGGCATTGGTGGAATCGAGGACGTTTTCGGAAAATTTCTGCGATTTCTTTGCCAGTTCCGACTGCACTTCCTCCAGCCGCGTCTTGGTTTCCTTCGGCAAATCCGCACCGCTGTCGATGAAACTCTCGGTGATTTTCTCGACGAGTCGCTTTTTCACACCGGTCAGTGCCCTCCCCTGTTCGGATTCGACAAATGTCTTGATCCGTTTCCAGAGTCCATCGTTGAAATAGACGCGTGAAGAAAACTGGACCACCTCCGGGATCATTTTGTTCTTTGCTTCGCGAAGTTCATCGCTGTTGCGGACCGAATCGAGATGGGAAACCTTGCCCCAGGCTTTTTCGAGAATTTCCCCGCCTTTTTCAAAGGCTTCGATCGTGTTCTCAAAGGTCAATTCATCCGCTTGCCAGCCGTCCGCAAGGGCATCGATCTCCGCCTGGGCCTGCTTCAGAGCTTCGGTAATATCCGGAACAATCGCTTCCGGAACGAGTCGGGACCACTTGATGTGAAAATCTGTGTCGAGAAAAGGAGCAGTAGGATTAGACATGGGGCATCATGCCAGGGAAGAAAAGAATTTGCAAGCCCGTGGCAATAAATTGCCCGCCTCTCCACTTTTCCGCTGGAAATCAAAATCAAATAGGATAATATCTCTCTCCCCGAACGGATTTCATTCTGACTCCGTTCTTTTTTTAGATGGTGGCAGTAGCTCAGGGGTAGAGCCCCGGTTTGTGGTACCGGTTGTCGCGGGTTCAAATCCCGTCTGCCACCCTTTCTTCCCCCTCCCGGTTCAGGTGGGGAAAATCTGTGAAAAACTTCATAACCTTTTGAAGATCAATCGGGCTTCGGTGTGAATTCCTCCAGCCGTCTCGTGATCAGTGCGCCAAACAATTTTTCACGGATTCCCTATTGTTTTTTGGGCCGTTATCGTGTGAGATTATAATACCCCTTCCAAGTCCGTATATGGAAGCAATCGAATCAAAAATTGGATACCATTTTTCCAATCAACTGCTGCTTGCAGAGGCTCTCACACATCCGAGTCTCGCCTACGAATCGAAAAAACCGCATTTCGATAACCAGCGCCTCGAATTTCTCGGCGATGCGGTGATCCAGCTCATCCTCACCGATAAGCTGTTCAACGACTTTCCCGGCGAGGCGGAAGGCCGACTGACCAAACTCCGCAGCCAACTGGTTTCCCGTCCCGCGCTTTGTGCCTACGCCAAAGAAATCGGTCTCGGCAGCTACCTGCTGCTCGGCAAAGGAGAAAAGGCTACCGGGGGAAGGAAACGGCCTTCCAATCTCGCCGACGCATTTGAGGCCCTCATCGGTGCCATTTATATCGACGGCGGCTTCGAGCCGGCCCGGGATTTCCTGTTCAACAATTTCCTCGAATCAATCGAGAGAACCATCCATGAACCCGAGGAATCCAATCCCAAAGGCGAACTGCAGGAGACTCTGCAGGCGATTTCACCGGTCAGCCCCACCTACACAGTGATTTCCCAGGAGGGACCGGATCACGAAAAATTGTTTGTTTCCGAGGTCACCTGGGAATCCATCACCCTCGGAACCGGAAAAGGATCCAGCAAAAAAGAATCGGAAATGGCTGCGGCCACCGAAGCTCTCCAGGCCAAGGTGTGGCTCGACCTCGATCAATCACCCGGCGACAACGAAAAAGAACAGGAGGAAAGCCTGTGAAAAACGTGGTGAAAAAGGTGAACTTATATTCAGACACCTCTGGTTTTTCACATTTCCGAACAATTTGGGAAAGTTTCTCACATTTTCTTTTCACAGGGAAAAACACCCTAACTGATTGAAATTCATTCGGTCACTAAGTTATTCAACTATTCTTAACACCTATAAGAAGAAGAAATATAGATTTCTAAATTAAAATATTCTTATTCTAAGGGAGTGAAAAACCCGCAATGAGCATTCGAAATCGAATCCCGATGGTCTGTATTTGATGAATTCAGCTACCGGATTATTCCCTGCTCCACTCCTGTAGCTCACGAAATCCTCTCTGCGACAATTCCAGTTTGGCCGGAACCAGTTTCCCGTTTTCGTTCGGCCATTTGAACAGGATGTTGTTTTTGAATTCGAGTTGAGAAAGATGCGCAATCGGGATGAGGTTCAGGACCGACTTTCCGGACACAAACACCACCTGATTTTCATAGCGGCTCGCCCACACCGCTGTTCCGGCAATATTCCCGGCCAGAAAATAACCGGGATCTTCGCCTGATGCGATCACTCCAAGTCTCCAGCGGATCAACTTTCTGTCTTTCCCGCGCAGATTTATGAGCTTCGATGCTTTGATAAGAAGCGGGACCGTATACAAAAGCGCGAGGGCAAAAGCGGCGGAGATGATTCCGGGAGCGAAAACGAAAATCGAAACAGCCAGCAGCACAACCGTCACCACATGGGTGCGGACTTTGGCGACAACCGCGAGCAGCGGGATCGCGATTAAACCCGCGAGGTCCATGGCCGGAGCGTTAGCCAGATGGCCGGAGGACTTTGCCACGATGAGAAGAACCCGGAACAGCAGATTCACGGCGAGCAGGGAGAGGATGACGGTAATCACCTTGTCGACCTTCCGCTTGAGCTGGAAGGATTTCAGGGCGGCCAGCTCCCACATATCGAGATGCTCCGAATCGAGAAACTGATCACTTTTCGACCGGAAATCATTGATCAGGCGAATTTGGGCCCGTTTCGAACGCGCCGCGGCTACCGTCTCCGGGAAATGAGGTTCATCCGCAGGAGCCGTAGAAACGGGCTCAGGCGGCGGGGCGGGCTTTTCCTGCAATGGATGAGGCCTGGAGGCTGGCGGTGGCTCCTGCTGCGTCTGAGGCTGTTTCGCAAACGCTTCCGCAAAGGGGACTCGAATCGATTCCCGACAGCCCGGATGCGGACAGATCGTCTGTGTCCCGTAATCGGCCGGAGTGACCGATATATTTCTTTTGCAGTGGGGACAGGGAAACTTCATTTCAATAACTCACCCACTACCAGCGAATCCCGCCCTGACTGCAACCCGCGCATTTGCTTCGGTAAAGCGGAAGGCGGGTATTTCAAGATCGATTCCGCGGCTGTGAATGTCATTGTACCCTGTACAATCGTCGACCTAAGAGGGTACAGTTGGA
>JARGOZ010000112.1:0-9711 GCA_029213025.1 Verrucomicrobiales bacterium | reverse complement strand
ACAACGACAATCCTGTCGTCTGCGGAGGTTTTGCCATTGTTCTCGTTGCAGCCGGCGACAGGATTGTCGCCACTCCTTGTAGGCAATTCGACCTGTTACTTCAGAAGGAATACGATAGTAGGGAACCAGAGCAGCAACAACAATCCGATTCCAAGCAGATTTCCTCTAAGGGGATTAAAATCATCTACGATTCTTTTCCACGAATAGTGAAATACATAACGCCCGAAATATACATCCAGACTTGTCATGACGACTACCCAAACGAGTCCGACGTGGAAACACTGGGAAAGATTCTCCGGGTCGACCCACGGCAGACAGAGCCAACCGATAATGGAAAATAACATTACTCCGGTGAGGAAACTCAATTGTTTACCCCTCTTCCGTCCAAGCTTCCGCTGCAAATATCTGACTCGGAAATTACCATTTACCACCTCACCTGCGGCGATTAGAAGACCCACGATAAGAGCTCGTATTATCATACTGTTCTTTCAAGTGTAGCGGTTTATTCAGGCTTTAGGTGGGCGGGGACTATGTCCTAACGATGAGTCCCAATTCAATTCCAATGCGCCGGGTTGATCGTTATACCAACTTCGCCATCGTTCAAAATCGTTTCCGAACGATTGGCCGGTGAGTTTCTGTAGTAAATCAATACGTTCGCCGTCCGAGCGAGAAGCCGTGTGCCGAAGTGCCTTGATTAAGTAGGGAACAGCTTCTGAATGTCCCCTGCTGCCTATGTAAGAGGCTGCGTTCATCCACACATAGGCATCATCGGAAAGCAGGTCGCGGAGGCCTTCTTTGATCGCGACGTCACTGCCCCGTTTTTGTAGAATTCCGTAGGCACTGTAACCGTGCGCGGTTGGATCTTCCGCAATCGATCTCCGCCAGGCTTCGTCAGAAATAAGGTGTGGCGCGGTGAATTCCCCGAATACAGATGGCGGAAGAATGCTTCCCTGTTGGATCACAAGGAAACCGATCCCGGTGATAAATATTACAACGAAAATTGTCCAAACGGGCCATTTCATTTTTTGCTACAATGCTTTCAGATCCGGAAGTAATTCGGCCACAGCACGCTCCAATTCGCGGGCGACATCTTCGGCCTCGGCAAGCTTCCGGTCACGAGCCAGTATTTCGAGCTGCAGGGCGATTGGATGTGCCTGGTTCGAACCAAATGTACCGACGGCACCTTTGAGACTGTGGGCGGCTTCACGGAGGGCTTCGGCGTCGCCCGCCGCGAGACTGTCACGGATCGTGGTGAGCCAACCGGGATATTCCGAGATGAAAATACCGGCAACTTCGCGGAGCAGATCGATGGAGCCACCGACGTTTTCCAGGGCTTCGTCGAGGTCAAAGTTCGCATCGGAACGGGAAGCTGTGTCTGAAACCGGAGTCTCTTCCGCCGCTTCGACGAAACCCTCGACGGCTTCGAACAGTTCTTTTGGAATGAGCGGTTTCGAAATATAACTGTCCATGCCGATCTTGAGACATCTCTCCCGGTCGCCTTTCATGGCGTGAGCCGTCATCGCCACGATGGGAACATGGCCGCCGGTTTCACGTTCCCGGTCGCGGATCAGTCTGGTCGCTTCGAAGCCATCCATTTCCGGCATTTGCACATCCATAAGGACTACGTCGAACGGCTGTTGATCGAAGGCCTCAACGGCTTCGCGGCCATGGTTGGCTATGACCACCGTGTGACCGCGTTTTTCGAGCAGGCGCAGCGCCAGTTTCCGGTTAACCGGATTGTCCTCGGTAAGCAGGACGCGGAGTTCTTTGGGACAGGTATCACCGACTTCAGTTGAAGTCTTCGATTCGGCCGGAACAATCGGCTCGGCATTTGCGGCCCTGAGGATGCTTTTCAGCAATTCAGTCCGGCGGATCGGCTTGGTCAGGTAGGCTTGCATGCCGAGATCCTTGCAGCGGGAGGCGTTTTCCCTGCGATCTGCCGAGGACAGCATCATCAGCGCCGAGCCGACCAGATTGGGGCGCTCCCGGATACCTTCCGCCAGCGTGAAGCCGTCCAGTTCGGGCATCATATTGTCGAGCAGAACTATGGCGAAAGGATCGCCTTCGTCATAGGCTTTTTCCATCGCCGGCAATGCTTCCTGACCGCTTTTTACCACGGTCGGGACAAGTCCCCATTTGCTAAGCAGCTCGTCGAGGATCCGGCAGTTGGTGTCGTTGTCGTCGACCACAAGCACCGACATGCCCTGAACCTTGTCGAGACCGGCCGGCGTCCGCTTGTGTGGCGGTTCCTTCGACAGGGCGAATTTCGCGGTGAAATGAAAGGTGCTGCCTTTGCCCTCATGGCTTTCGACCCAAATTTTTCCGTTCATCATCTGGACGAGCTGGGCGGAAATCGCGAGGCCCAGCCCGGTGCCGCCGTATTTTCGGGTGGTGGACATATCGACCTGGGAAAACGACTTAAAGAGCCGGTCCATTTTGTCGGTTGGAATGCCGATACCGGTATCGGAAACCAGGAAGTGCAGAGTGACTTTGCCGTGCTCTTCCGCCTCCTTTTCGACCCGCATCACCACCTCGCCATTGGCGGTGAATTTGATTGCGTTGCCGATCAGGTTGACGATGATCTGCCGGAGCCGTCCCGGGTCTCCGACCAATCCGTCAGGGACGTCTTCGAGCACATGGCAGGCCAGTTCGAGGCCCTTTTCGTGGGCGCGGATCGCCACTGCGTTAACCGTGTCCTCGAGGTGATCGCGGAGGTCGAAATCGATTGGATCGAGATCCATTTTACCGGCTTCGATCTTGGCAAAATCGAGGATGTCATTGATCACCGCGAGCAGGTAGTCAGCGGAGGTTTTGACCATTTCCAAATACTCCTGCTGTTCGCTGTTCAGTTCCGTGTCGAGAGCCAGATCGGTCATTCCGATGATGCCGTTCATCGGGGTGCGGATTTCATGGCTCATGTTGGCGAGGAATTCGCTCTTGGCGCGGTTGGCGACTTCGGCGGTCTCTTTCGCGGAACGGAGTTCGACGACGGCCTTTTCCAGTTCACCGGTGCGTTTCTCGACCCGCTGCTCCAAGTTGGCGTTGAGCTGGCGGACTTCGGCCTCCGCTTCCTGTTGCTGGGCCATGTAGGTTTGAATCTCATTGGCCATCACTTCCATGCTGCGGGCCAGATCACCCAATTCATCGCGGGAGTGGACTTTGATTTCGCTGACGGTTTCCCGGTTGGCAATGCGTGCGGCGGCGGTCTTGAGAGCTTCGATCGGTCGCACGATGCTGCGGGTCGTCAAAACCCCAATCGCACCGACGGCCAGAGTCAGCAGGGTGATCACCAGCAGCGAGACGAATAACACCCGGGCGTGCTGGGCATTGGCTTGCCGGTAGACCTCGTCCGCATTGGCGATCTTTACCTTCATCCACTCGGTGAGTCGGAGATTTACAAGTTCGAACTGTTCACGCTCAGCCCCGGTCGCATTGATGAAGGCCTCCTCGCGGTACCGTTCCAGGGCTTTGGTGACGGTAACTTTCTTGATTACCTTGTAGCGTTGCCATTCGTCGAGCAGGGCTTGAAAAGCGCGTTTCTCATCGGCGCGATCCGGGTCATTTTTCCACTCCTGCAGGGTGCGATCCAGTTCCGCGGTCAGTTCCTGCTGGCGTTCGGCGAGTTGCTGCTGGAGCCGCGGATTCGGTGCCAACACGATGGACAGGGAGAGCTGTCGCAGCTCGTTGAGCGGGTTGGTGATTTTCTGCGAACCAACCCGGAAATCCTCGGCCGTGCCATAAACGGTTTTGACCCAGTTGAAGGTCGAGCTGGTATTGGAGATGCCGTAGATCCCCATGCCGACAAAGGCAATCACTGCGACGCCAACCAGGCAAAGCAGCTTTTTCAATACGCCCCGGTTGGTCCGAATGATTTCTACCGGTCGTTTCAGGGTTTCCGGATACGCTCCCTGCCGAATCGACCAGTGCCGGTCGGTGACCTGGATTTTCCAGAGAGGGATACAGGCCATTCTGTAAGGGTGAAAGACCACCTCCTTGTTCACCGCGAAGACCTTGTTCGGGGTCGGCACAAAAAGCATGTAGCTCTCGTCGTAGGCCCGGCGCATGATCTTCTCGCAGACGGGGACAAATTCGGGATCATTCACCGAGGTGCGGAACAGGTCTTCCATGTAGCCGTTCATGGTCGGATCAGGGAACACGGTGCTCCACACGTTGTCGGTGCGGAATACGAAAAACGCGGTGAAGGGATGGTTGAAATACCAGTCGTCGTTGCCCCATACCAGGAGGTCCCACTGCTTTTCATTCAGACCGGCGTTGGTTCGCAGCAGCGGGCCGAAGATTTCCTTTTCGCTGGTCGTAAACTCAATGTCGAGAGTGACTCCGACTTTTTTGAACTGCGTTTCGATGCCGCGCCACAAAGCCCGGAACCGGTCCTGGGTCAGAACTTTCAGCTTCAGTCCGGCGAGGACGGATTCGATTCGTGCACGGGTTTCCGGCTCGTAGGGGTCGTGATCGGGCGGTACCGGCAGCAGGGTCTTGCTCACCTCCGAGACACCGGGGTAGAACGGCGAAAAAGGTGACAGGAAGCCTTCATCCTCGAAGACAAAGTGCAGCAGATTTTGCTGGTGCAGAGCCTCGTTCAGAGCCCGCCGCACCGCCCGCTCCTGCAGCCGGGGGTGGCCGTTGATCAGGTTCATGTGAATGGCGATATTGTCGGTCGACGGCGACGTGACCAGCTTGCTGAAGGGAGCGAGGATCGTCTCAACCTTGTCTTCCGGCGGCACCACCGTGATGTCGAGAGCACCTTCCTCATACAGCACCCTGTCCTTGGCCCGTTCCGTGTTTAACTCGGTATACACCGTGATCGTCTCGACCCTGGGGTAGTTGCCCCGGTCCCAGTAATAGGGATTCGCTTTGAAGACTGCCTTCGCGGTTTGGCGGTCACCCTCGATATAGCCTTCTGTTAAAATGTAGGGACCAAGACCGTAGGGGCCCGGCCGGGAGAGGTTGGGGCAGTTTGCCTTGCCGTTCCATCCGACCTTTTCACCGGTTACGGGATCTTCGTTGGTCTCCAGGTATTCCCGGGTATAGAACTGCATCCAGATGACGTCGTTCATGAACGAGCCGTATTTTTCCGTTAAATGAAAACGGACCGTGTGGTCGTCAACTTTTTCGGCGCGGTCGAAAACCTTATCGATCTTGCTGTATTTCACCGGCGACTTCTTGAAATACGCCATGTTGAGCACCACGGCATCGGCATCAAACGGCGTGCCGTCCTGGAACTTCACTCCCTGGCGCAGAGTGAACTCGTAGGTCGTGTCGTCGATCTGCCGGTGCGAAGTGGCCATATCGTACTCCCAGCCCAATTCATTGTCCGAGGGTTTGATCATCGCACCGTTCACGGAATGTGAGGTGTACAGATACGGCAGACTCGGGATGAAGACCTTGACGTGCGACCCTTCGACGAGACTGGTGAGCGCCCGTTGCGGTGCATCGTCCCTGGCAAGTGAAAGAGGTTTGACGGGCGATTCTCCTGCGGCCAATGCCGACAGCGCCAGAAATCCCGCCAACTGCAGGGCAAACCGGCCGTTGATCAGGTATTTCATCATGGAGTTGTACAGCGCGAATACCGCCAGTCAGATTCGCTTATACTCCTAACTGAGAGCAGGAAATGCCTTTTTCAAGTCTTTTAGGACAGCAGCCGGACTCAATCCGGATGTATTCCTCCGAAAACGCTCAAGGACTGAAACCCTACCTGTTGAAATGATTTCGTTACGGAAAGGTTTTCTGGAGAACCGGTGACAGAAGAAAGGATAGAAAATGACCCGTTCAGAGTCCGCACCTACTGTTATGGCTCAGAATTAAGGGCGTCTATGGCCCTTGGCGATTCACCGTGTTCCTTGCGCAAAAGTTGCGCCGCCGTGAAAACCAAGGAACGACGACAATTCTGTCGTCTGCAGAGCCTTTGCCATTGCCCTCATTGCAGTCGGCGACAGGATTGTCGCCAGTCCTTGTGTCTATCGAGCCGGGGATTCACGGTGATTCTTGCGTAAAAGTTGCGCCGCCGTGAAAACCAAGGAACGACGACAATCCTGTCGTCTGCAGAGCCTTTGCCGTTGCCCTCATTTGCAGTCGGCGACAGGATTGTCGCCAGTCCTTGTGTCTATCGCGCAGGTGGATTCACCGTGTTTCCTGCGCAAAAGTGTGCCGCTGTGAAAATCAAGGAACGACGACAATCCTGTCGTCTGCGGAGCCCGTGTCGGAGCCCTCGGTGTGTAGCAATATGGGTAGTGGTGATCTCCAGATCGCCATTTTGCAGTTTGCCTACAGTGGCGGCGACCTGGAGATCACCACTACCTGAAAAGGGACTGGTCAATCACTTGTTGGCATGTGCATGGCGATCTGTGACGAGTGCAATGAGAAAGGCCGTGTTTTGTTCGACGATGATTACTGCTCATGTTGGAAATGCAATGAAACCCGACTGCAATGAGAGCACTGGCAAAACCTCCACAGACGACGACAGGATTGTCGCCAGTCACTGTGTTTATCGCGCTGTAGGCCTCACCGTGTTTCTTGAGCAAAAGTTGCGAGGCATAATTTCTGTAGAATGGATTGGTAATCCGTTCCGTGAATTTGAGGGACGAGAATTCACTCCGCAACCGGCGTCAATGCATCGGCGGATAGGCTTCGAAGGTGAGTTCTCATCTCTCGAACTCACCAGCTCGGATTACCAATCCAAGCTACGTTCGATTCGGCTTTTATTTGCGCTATTCTACTATCTGTCTGACCCGGGTTTATTCGGTAAGAAATGCCCTGACCAACAAGTGGCTTGAAGCTCAGGGAGTGATCTCCGTGAAGCACCAGAGATACATCGTCAGTCAAAGAGTGAAGGCAAAACTCTGAAGACTTCGCTAACAGGAAGCGCCTGGTGCGGACCCGCTTGCTGGGTGCTGTGGGAGGGGCCGGTTAAAAACCGGTCCCTACCCGATTCGGCAGTTCGGTAGCGATTAGCCATCATCGTGTTTTGCCAAGTCGTCCGAAGCACCCTTAGACTTAAGTAATATCTCAGATAGAAAATAGAGAACAAAAAGTGTCCCTCCTGTAATCATAGCGAAGTTGTAACTACCACCTTCGGGATCTAGCCACGAATACAACCTTTCAAGGATAGAGCCTTCGTACTTGTTCCGTATTTGTCGCGGGTAGAGGAAAATACCAAAGAAACAAAAAAATCCGACGTTAAGTTGAAATATTATTCGCAAGATAATCCCTACAAAGGCTCTATTAAATCTCATTCGTGATCTCGCATCAAAATTGTTTCAGCCGAACGTCCGCGCAACCGAAAAAATCGGTGCCCGACCGAATGTCGCAATCAAAGCAAAAAGACGTCATGGAACCCTGAATATAGTCGTTGGCTACTGCGTTTTGGCGGCCCATTGGATTGGGATGTTAGATCGGTGTAAACTTGGTGAAGGCTATGCTTCGTGAAGCGGCAAATGCCAGAATAATTCCAAGAATACAACCTGCTGCGAAAAGTAGAGGCCTCCATGTCTTTGAATACGAGTCATACTTAGAGGTCCCTAAAAACCCGAACTCAACAACGTAAGCAAACGAGTAGGCAATGTTCGCATTGACGAAGCCCACAGTAAACATCAGCAGCACCACCAGGTCCGAAATGAACGGTTTATCGAAGCTGGCTAAAACTTCGCCAGTTAAAAAATATCCGACAGCTACAGGCGGGATAAGTAGCCCAAGGTAGACCCATCGTCTACGCTCCCAGTAGCGGATCGCGTACTTCTTCGTATCGAGAAGGTCGGGAGTTGCCTCGATATTGTCTTCGTTCATTTTCAGGGCCAACATATCGTTTAACTGCAAAAATGTCGAATACTTCCAAACTCCTTTATAGCCCGCATTAATGTCGGATAAGTACGGGTTATAACTATTATAAAGCCTCACGCGTGATAACTCCGCTATTTGAGCAAAAAGCTTGATTAATGTCTCATAACTCCGCTATTTGCGTGAAAAGCTGTGTGAAAGCGCAGGGTTCCTCCGGGCGGAGGCTCAGTGGAGAAACAATGGATCAACATTCGATACCCGGACGGACCGGCCAAAGACAACGGGAAACCTGAAACCAAAGGCAGTCTCAAAGGACTATCATGACTGACGGAACCGCCTGGTGCGGACCCGCATGCCAAGCGGTGTGGGGGGAGCGGGTTCAAACCCCGTTCCTACCCGATTAGGCAAGTTCTTCGCTGGCCGCGTCATCAGTCGGGAAGACTCTGCGAGTTATAGCACCAACTGTATCGTAATATTGTTCAGATGCTTGAATCAGCGCTTCACCCGGAACGGCAACGAATCTGACATTAACTAAATCTCCGTCTAAAGGAGAGATGAAGAAGTCCTTCGACATATATGACAATGCAAACCGGTTTTGTAGGTATACATCAGCGTCACCCCATTCATTTTGCTCAAGACCTATTTCGCTGAATCGGGATGTTAGTGGGGTCAGGAAGTATACATCCCAAAACTGTGAATCGATGTTATGGGCCCTGTAATCTAATGAAGCTATTTTCTCTCCATCGGACACTAACCACCACCCAAAGTGTTTCCCGTAGTCAGTAGATCTCTCCCAGTGCGTTATTCTGTGTGACTTAAGGAGATTCATAATTTATAAAATCAACGATATAGCATAGCCATCCGATCCTGTCGAGTGTCGGCTTTGCCGACTCCGGCAGGATCAGGATTGGCTACTGCGATTTGATATGCTTTTAGATTTGCTAGCATATTCGGTTACCACCCCTCATGCGATCATCAAAAATATCTCGATACCTAGCAATTACATCCCTCCGATCGCGTGTGCAGTGGTACTTGTGGGATCGCCAAAACTGATCGGTGTCGAAGTCATCCATGCGGTCCTCAGCTACAGCTAAGGCAAGATTGTGAAGCCAATCAGCTATCGAGCCTGCTGTGATGCTATCAAGGTATTGCTGTCGCCAAACTCTTGGATTCAAAGAGGGCTTGGAGCGGGACTGACACAGGATGCGAATATCCAGGGTGGCGACATAAAGAAGATTTTTGTACGCTTTCACTTCCTCGTTGGTCATTTCTCCAGCATACGTAAAAGGACACTCAGAAGATGGCAAGAGGAATTGATGCTCTGAAGACGAAATCCCGATCACAAATAGCTTCAAAAACTCCCAGGGAATCTCCTTGAGTGCTCCGTCGTGTTCTGGCTTGCTGCTATGTCAGATCATCGAAATGCTTAGCGCCTCGATTGATAAGGCCATCGTAGGTCGCCTGCCAGGCTGGAACAGAAGAGTCGGATATATGGGTTCGCTGGGAGAGTAGAGAATCCAGAATAGTCTTCTCCTTATCAACAATGTTAACGTCAAGGCCAGCGGAAAGGCAGAAATCAATCATACGCAAGTTCCAATTCCAACAGGTCGCTCCAAACGGAGTCCCTCTAAACTTAGATTTACGGGCAATGTCTCCTCCTGCTTCCAGAAGCATCACGGATATCTAAAGCCTGTCATACTTGACTGCAGTGTATATAGGTTCACAATCGTATCTATCGACAATGTTCGGTGACCCTCCATCCGACAAGTATTGAAATACAGCGTTTGTATCTCCTAGAACGATAGCTTGGTGAATCGGATGATCAGACTCAACTCTTGGATTTGTCTCTCGCGACATCACAGATCTAATTCTCGACAGATTAAGGTAGGAACGCCAGTTACCCGGCGTCCCCCTCGCAGA
>JARGOZ010000111.1 GCA_029213025.1 Verrucomicrobiales bacterium | reverse complement strand
AACAGGGTACAGTGCGGCACTGTACCCTGTATAGTTACGCATTCAACAGGGTACAGTTTTGGATTGTACCCTGTTGAGTTGAGTTTTTACATTGGCTAAACGGTGAGTTCCCAACCCTCACGATATTCGCGTTTGATGAGTTTTGCGGCTTCAGGGGAATTGGGTGAAGAGAGGTTTTCCCCGTCCCATTCCACTTTTTTATTGAGCCTCACTGCGAGGTTGCCGAGCAGAACCATTTCGGTGAATTTGCCGCTGTGCCAGAATCCGGAGAGAGCGTTTTCCGGCTTACCGGCGGCGATTGCATCGTAGAATTCTTTGTGCGGATCTTCATCTCTGGCACGGAGGAGAGTCTTTTCAATGCTCTTGCCGTCCATGACGCTGCCGGGCTTAACAAACCAGTTATCGTGGGTCCGGTTGAAGAAGATTTTCCCTTCAGTCCCGATAATGATGCTGCCGTAGCCGTCTTTTTTCTCAGTGAAACCCTGTCCTTCGAGAATGTCTTCCGGTGGCAGGTTGCGTTCGCGGATTTTTCCACCGTCGATGGAGCTTTCGAGATTCCATTTTTCTTCGTTAAACACGGCATCTTTGTAGCCGTCGTACCAGACAAATTTGATCGGTGTATCGCCTTTACCGGGGAATTCGTAGTTGATCGTCGCCCAGGTGGGAGGTGCTACGTCCGAGAGGGCACCGCGTCCGTCGGCACTTACTGCTGATACACTGGTGGGTGAACCGAGTTCTGCAGCCCAGAACGCACAGTCCATGATGTGGCACGCCATATCGCCGAGAGCCCCGGTTCCAAAGTCCCAGAAACCGCGCCATTTGAACGGGGCGATTTTCGAACTGTATTCGTGAAAAGGAGCAGGTCCCAGCCAGAGATCCCAGTTGATATGTTTGGGCACAGGCTCGGCTTCCGGCCATTTAGGCATTGCCTGCGGCCAAATCGGGCGGTTCGTCCACGCGTGAATTTCTCTGACTTCACCAATCAATCCGGCGCGGACCAGCTCGACCACCCGGCGCATGTGGTCCTGTGCGTGGGCCTGGTTACCCATCTGGGTGACCACTCCGGTTTCATCAGCGATCCGGGTCAGCTGGCGGGCTTCCCAAATGCCATGAGTCAGAGGTTTCTGACAATAAACAGCGCAGTTCTTCTTCATCGCCGCGATCGAAGCGTGGGCGTGAACGTGGTCAGGTGTGGAAACGGTGACAGCGTCGATTTTGTCGCCTTCCTGTTCCAGCATCTCCCGCCAGTCCTGATAGAATTTTGCATCGGGGTAATTGCCGCGGGTTTTCGCATAGGAACCTCCGCGCTCGTTGGGGTATTGATCGGAGTCGACGATATCACAGAGGTGTGTGATTTGGAATCCGGCTCCGGCAGAACCGCTGATATCACTGGCTCCTTTACCGGAGGTCCCGATTCCGGCGAGAGTGATTTTGTCATTAGCGCCGAACACGCGGCTGGGAACAACCTGAAAATTCAAGGCTGCAGCGGTTACACCTAGTCCTTTGACGAAATGACGACGAGTAGATTTATTGTCCATAAAAAAGTGACCTTCTTTCTAGAAGATGATAATGATAAGGGGAACCATACGCAATGCGCGCCCTGGTATGCAATGACGTTGTTGAGGGAAATTTTCTATCTAATATGAAACAGGAAATTCGACCTTTCCTCTTGCGCGGCTTCTCCGGCTACATAGATTTATATTCACTAAAATTCTACGATGACTAAAAAAGTTCTAATCCCGACAAAACTTGATAAAACAGCCCGTGAAACTTTGCAAAATCACGGCGGCTATTCGGTTCATCAGGATGAGGGGGGCGATCTTTTGGATCTGGCTAAAGAACACTCCGATGCCCATGCGCTCATCGTTCGTTCGGAGAAAGTCACTCCCGAAGTGATCGACGCTTTCCCGAATTTGAAAGTTGTGGTGAGAGCGGGAGCCGGATTTAACACGATCGACATAGATTATGCCCGTTCAAAGGGTATTGATGTCATGAACACCCCGGGTGCTAATTCCAACGCAGTGGCCGAGGAAGTTCTCGCGATGATGATGGCTTACTCCCGGCACCTGATCCCGGCAGATGCGTCCTGCCGCGCCGGTAAATGGGAAAAATCGAACTTTATGGGCCGGGAGATTACCGGCAAGACTCTGGGAATTCTTGGACTTGGACATATCGGTCAGTTGCTCGTGAAAAGGGCCGCCGGTTTTGATATGAAGGTGGTTGCCTTTGATCCGGTTGTTTCCAAAGACCGGGCGGACGAACTGGGCGTAGAACTGCTGCCCGGTCATTTGGATGTGTTCAAAAGGGCTGACTTTATCTCGCTTCATATCCCCGAGAATAATCATACCCGGGGGATGATCAATGAAGAGGTCTTTTCGGTTATGAAAAACGGTGCGGTTTTGGTCAATTGCGCCCGGGCCGGTGTAATTGACGAAGATGCACTCCGCGCGGCGAAGAAGGTGAAGAGCATTGGTTATCTCAACGATGTTTATCCCAAAGATGAAGCCGGCGAGAAACCGATTGCTGATGTCGCGGACATCATGGTTCCCCATCTGGGAGCGAGCACGAAAGAGGCGAACTACAATGCCGCCAGGTTCGCGGCCAACCAGTTGATCGCGCTGGATGAAAAAGGTGTCGGATCAGCCATTGTGAACCGCGATATTCCTGTCGGGCTCGACCCTTCCTACTACGAGTTGGCTCACACGTTGACGAAATTTTGCCGCCAGGGCTTCGGCTCCTATTCTCAATTGAAAATGGTGCAGACTTTCTGCTACGGAGATCTTAGAAAATTCGCCGAATGGCTGGTTGTTCCAATTGTGTGCGCGCTGGACGATGAATTCAGCCGTTCACTGGATCACCATGCGGCTCTCGACCGGCTTTCTTCCCAGGGCATCGAATACAGCGCCGGGAATGCAGATGACCGGAAGGGATACGGGAATTCCATCACCATCGATATTTTCGCTCACGGGGAAAATGATCAAACCCTCCATAAAGCGAGTATTCGAGGCACAGTGACCGAGGGGAACCTGATGATTTCGCGGATCAATGATTTTGACCAGCTTTACGTTGTTCCCGAAGGACACTTTGTCTGTTTTATTTACGAAGACCGGCCCGGAGTTTTGGCTGAAATCAGTTCCCGGTTGGCGGAGGCGGGAATCAATATTGATGATGTGAGGAATCCTCACAGCCAGTGTGGCAAGCAGTCTCTGGCGCTGGTGAAGGTGAACCAGAAAGTCTCTTCGGAGGTAATCACCACAATCAAAGACAAGATCTCTGCGTCGGTCGCCTTCTACGTGGAACTGTAAAAGAGGGGGGGGGAAGATCCCGCGTCGGCAAGACGCGGGACTGTCCAGTTACTTATGTTGGTGGATGGTGATATCGTTGCCGTCCGGGTCGGTAATGATGAAAAACCGGCATCCGGGAGATTCCATCACGTCGGTTTTGATATTCACTTTTTCGGTCTGAAGAATTTCCAGAGCGGTGTCGAGATCGGTTACTTCAAAAGCAGCTCCGGCTCCGCTCTCCCCGGTGGATTGCCAGGCATTGGAGATCGCCAGCGCGCAATCTCCAATGTCATACTCAATCCAGCGTTGGCCTTCGGCGGTTAATTCATGATCCAGCGTGCATTTCAGCCCGATGACTCTTTCATAAAAATCCCTCGCCCGGGTGAGGTCACTCACGGGGTAGGCGACGAAAGGGATCTGTGTCACATTGATACCCATAATCTGGCGAGATCAGAGGCTCCAACCGTCGCGGTAGTTGTGGGAAACCCACTTGTCAGCTTCAGCGTTTCCGGTCGTCATTTTTTCTGCATCCCATGACAATTCCGTGCCCGGTCCGAGGATGGAGCCGATCACACCGAGAAGAAGAGTTTCAGTAAGAGGCGCCGCAACATCAAAGTTGGATTTCGCTTTGGAAGGATCGCCGGATTTAATCGCATCGATCCACTCTTTGTAGTGGCCCGGAGAACGTTCGTGGGTCTTTGGTGGAGCTACAAACCTGGAACGGTTCGCGTCGATGATTTCCGGATTTCCGCCGTGGCTACCGTGCATCATGGTGTGCTCACTGCCGATATAGACACAGCCGTTGTCAGGAACCTTTTTATCGTCGGGCATTCCGGCGACACGTGGAATGGTGTACTTTCCATCAAACCAGGTAAGATGGACCGGGCCGCGCTCGCCTTTTGCCGCAAAATACATGTGGATGATGCAACTTTGCGGATGGGTGTCTTTTTCTGCTCCCGGAGTGTCGCGATCAGCTTTCTCGACAACGACTTTTTCCGGAATTCCCAAATCCAGCGCCCAGGTCGGGTGATCGATAATATGTGCGCCCATGTCGCCCAGTGCGCCCGTGCCGTAGTCGAGATATCCCCGCCACTTAAAAGGTGCAATCTGGCTGTTGTAAGGCTTCATTTCCGCCGGGCCAATCCACAAATCCCAGTCCATGGTAGCTGGAACCGGCTCCGCCGGAGGGCGAACCAGGTCCTGAGGCCAGACGGGGCGGTTGGTGCGACAGTGAACCGTGCTGATTTCGCCGAGTGATCCGGACTGAACATATTCGTTTGTAAGTCTCGCGCCGTCTCTTGCGTGGCCGGTGTTGCCCATTTGGGTGCAGAGCCCCCGCTTATTGGCTTCGGCATGGAGTGCCCGTGCTTCGCTGATGGTAAGAGTGAGAGGTTTCTCTACATAGACGTGCTTGCCCATTTTAATCGCGGCCATGGCGGCTACCGCGTGGTTGTGATCCGGAGTGGAAACGGCCACTGCATCGATTTTGTCGCCCTCCGCTTCCAGCATTTCGCGCCAATCACGGTAGAATTTGGCATCCGAATGCTTGCCGCGCGTGGCTTTGACTCTGTTCTCGTCACAGTCTCCTATGGCGTGAACGACAGCCCCGGCCTCGGCGCATCCCTGCACGTTGGCGGCTCCTCTTCCGCCGGCTCCGATGAATGCCATATTCAACCGGTTCGAGGGAGCGTCCTGGCCCAGCAGGCTGCCACTCGGAAGGATATTAAGTGAAGCGGCTGCAGCGGTTCCCCCGAGGAAATGACGGCGTGAAAGTCCTTTGGATTTGTCTTGTAAGTTCATGCTGTTACCTAAAAGTTTTCGCGCGTTCTAACAAGCGGCACAAATCGGGCAAAAAATTGACCGAACAATCATCACTTGCATTGTTCCCGCAGGTGAACTAAAGTCCGCGCCTCACAGACAAAACTTTTTATTTCATCATGTCACAACACCCGACACTTAAGAAATCCAGCTCAGTAGGGGCTAAGCGGAATGTACTCAAGCGGTTTGAGCGGGTTAAGCTCATTCAATCCCGTGGTGAGTGGAAAAAAGGGCAGAGCGCTGTTGGTCTGCCCAAGACCAAGCCTGACGCTTAATGAGCGGTACGCCATCTGAAGGCGTTCGTCTGAATAAGTTTCTCGCCAGCTGCGGTCTGGGTTCCAGGCGCGGCTGCGAAGATTTTATTAAGCAAGGTCTCATCGAGATCAACGGCCAGGTTGTGACCAGCCTCGGTGCCCGGGTGCTTCCTAACGATCATGTCCGCTATGACGGAAAGCTGCTCCGTCAGGAATCTGAATTGACGCTGCTTTTCAATAAGCCGGAGGGCTTTCTCTGCACTCGCCACGACCCGCAGGGCAGGAAAACCATCTACGACATCCTGCCGGTCAAATTCGGTAAGCTTAATTACATCGGTCGACTCGACTACAACAGTAGCGGTCTCATTTTGTTGACCAATTCGGGGGAGTTAAATGAGAAGCTCACTCATCCCCGATATCACATCGAAAAGGAGTATCATGTGCAACTGAACCGCGTCTTTGATCCGGCTCTGAAAGATCGCTTGCTCGAAGGTTTCCGGTTTGATGAGGGGCATGCCAAAGCTGACGAGGTCGAGATTGTCGGCCGGAAACGCCTCAATCTCGTTTTGACTCAGGGGTTTAACCGCCAGATTCGCCGCATGTTCAGCAAGTTGGATTACAAAGTCAAAAAGCTGGAGCGATTCCGCATTGGCAGTCTCGTCGATTATGATCTGGAGATTGGTAAATTCCGGGTCATGGATCACAGAATGCTGCAGGCAGCATCGAAGAATCCGGGAAAAGATAAGTAGAAAATCTTCTGCTGCGAATGGAAGAGGAAGCGAAAGGATATTCGATTGAACTCCCTCTGTCCGATGAATCCCGGGAACGTCTTCGGGTCAAGCTTTCCGAAGTGGAAGGCCCCTGGCAGAAGAAAAAGTTTACCCCCCATCTCAGTTTTGCGGTAATCCGGGAGCCGACTGACAATATCGAAGCACTTCGTGAAATAGTGCAGCGCTTCGCAAAAGATAATGGGCCGTTTGTCATTCAGCTTTCTTCCATGGGTATTTTCCCGGGCAAAAGGCCGGTTTTTACTTTGATGCCGGCCTGGAGTGATAAACTTTTGAAGGCTCATCATCTCGTGGCCGATCAGATCTCAGCGGCGGGAATTCTACCGATTCCCTATTACCGGAAGTCGCAGTGGTCACCGCACATCACAATTATGATGGGGCGACCAAGGAGAGAGGTGGGCGCGGCGATGGAGGCGTTGTCTCGCGTCTGGTGGCCCGGTGAATATGAGTTGGACAAAATCGAACTGGTAGAATTTCATCCTGCGGTAAAAATGGAGCAGATCGTCCTTTCCGGCCCACAAAATCGCTAAAAAGCTCGACACCGGGCGAATTGGTCCTAACTTGCCCCGGTGTTAATGAACACAACGAACCTCAGCGCTGATTTTCTTCGACTCGGAATCTTCTCCGGGCTGGCGCTATTGGGCCTCTCGGTCGGCTAATTGATCCTGTCTCCCGATACTCCATTTTCTATCAGCGGGAGGGGAATTGTGTTCCGAAATTATTCATTCAACTATGAAACCAGAATCCATAAGAAAATATCGACCATTCCCGGCAGTCACATTGCCGGACCGTGAATGGCCGGATCGAACCATAACGAAAGCTCCTCAATGGTGCAGTGTTGATCTGCGCGACGGAAATCAGGCTCTACCGGTCCCGATGAATGTTGAGGAGAAACTCCGTTATTTCGATCTGCTTGTGGACATCGGTTTTAAGCAGATCGAAGTCGGCTTTCCTGCCGCCGCCAATACGGAATTCAATTTCCTGCGGGCACTTGTCGAGCAGGACCGCATCCCGGAGGATGTCACTGTTCAGGTGTTGGTCCAGGCGAGAAATGAATTGATCGAGCGTACCTTTGAAAGTCTCGAAGGGGTCAGGCACGCCATTGTCCATGTCTACAATTCGACCTCACCTTTGCAGCGGCGCGTTACCTTCGGAGATGCGTCGAAACAGAAGATCAAAGACATTGCCGTGAGCGGTGCCCGATACATCAAAGAATTGGTGCCCTCATTGCCGGATTCAAAAATTGATCTCCAGTATTCACCGGAAAGTTTTTCGGATACCGAGTTGGAATATTCTCTGGAAGTTTGCAATGCGGTTGCCGAAGTCTGGCAGCCTACTGAAGACATCAAAATCATCCTGAACCTTCCCGCCACGGTTGAGTGGTCGACTCCCAACGTCCATGCTGATCAGATCGAGTGGTTCTGTCGTCACGTCGATAACCGGGAAAATGTCATCGTCAGTTTGCACACCCACAATGACCGGGGAACGGGAATCGCCGCGACGGAACTGGGGCTGTTGGCCGGTGCAGATCGTGTTGAAGGGACACTTTTCGGAAACGGTGAGAGAACCGGAAATCTTGATATTGTCACAGTCGCGTTGAACATGAACAGTCATGGAATCGAGACCGGGCTGGATTTTTCCGATCTGTCCAATATCCGGCAAACCTACGAACACTGCACACGTATGACAGTGCCGGAAAGGCAGCCCTACGGTGGTGAGTTGGTGTTTACCGCCTTTTCCGGAAGCCATCAGGACGCCATCAAAAAAGGCCTTGATCGCCGTAAGAGAGAGGTGGACGAGAGTGTTGAAGGGGAAGACCTCGCCTGGGGGGTTCCTTATCTCACTATCGACCCCCGTGATATCGGGCGCAGTTACGAGGCGATCATCCGGATCAACAGCCAAAGTGGCAAGGGTGGCGTCGCCTATGTTCTCGACCAGGAACACGGATTTGATTTGCCTAAAACGATGCACCCCCAGGTGGGGCAGCTAATTTCCGGCGTCGCAGATGAATTGGGGAGAGAGCTGCTCAACGGCGAGATCAGCGAACTTTTCCGGGAACATTTTGTGAACATCGAATCCCCGATGATGCTCGACGAGTTTGAACTCGATCATGCGACATGGGATTGCGCGGCTACCGTCACAGTCGGGGATAAAACAATGTCAGGCAAGGGGACTGGGAACGGACCGATCAACTCACTGGTCCATTGCCTCGAAGAATTGGGGATGAAAGATTTCTCGGTAACTGATTACCGAAGCCACGCCCTTCGCGGCGGTTCGGATGCGGAATCTGCCGCCTATGTTCAGATCTCCCACGATGATCGTTTGACCTGGGGATGCGGAGTTGACTCCTCCATTGAGCTTGCCGGTCTGAAAGCGCTGATCAGTGCCTGGAATATTTCCCGTAGCTAGGCGGAATTTAGAAAGTCACCCTCTCCGCCTCCGGCCGGGGAGGGTGGCTGGTTCTGCATAGAGATACGATAGTCCTCCTACCCGGTTGTGGTAAAACGGTCACGCTGGTTGAGCCGTTTTGTTTTGAATTCCCAAACCGTTACGATAGGCTGGTGGTATGGAAGATACGATTGAGCAATGCGAAAAAAAATTTGGTACTGCGCCTCGAAGTTTTTCGTCTTCGGATCGGAAATTTCTGGATATCAAAAAGCCGGACTGGGTTCGAGAGGATATGAACGAACGGCTTTCCTACCACTTTCAGTATTTAAGTCAGGTCTTTCAAGGTGGGAAAATTCGCTGGGGGCAAATCATTCAGGCCAACGAGTTGCTGTTCTCCCGGGGAAATGACGACTACCCGGGTGAAATCGTCTACGCACCCGACGGTGATGTTGATCCGACCTGTCTTTGGGAAATAGCGGAGGAGATTCGTTCCCTCAAAAATACCAGACCCAAAGATGTTGAATTGAGCAAAATCGCTTTCTATCTCACGGACGAACGCATTCGTACCTATGGCACCAAATTTCCCTCGAAAGTAATTCCTGATAAAAATTTCCGTATATCGACCACCTGGTTTCCCAGGAAACATCTGCCTGCCGGATGTCTGCGATGTGAATTACTACCTGTTATTGTTCATCTCGAAGTCGGAGTGCTAACTCCTCTTCCTCACAGGTATTGGCCGAAGGAATTTGAAAAGTGGTGGAGAACAAAAAAATACTGGGAGCAGTGAAATCCTAGTCCATCGTGTATTTAAAACGATCACTGGAATTCTGATCGTAAATCAGCGAATTTGGTTTGGTGGATGCTTTCCATAGCAGAGGCTTTCGTAACGGACCCGCTACGACAAACGCAAGTGACCCTGAGAAGGCAAAAGTTTTTTCCACTGCTTTGATGGTGTTCGCTAAATCGATCGCGCCTTTCAGAGTGGGGACAACGATAAGAACATGATAAGGCGTTTCCGGTATATGATCCACCATCTTGCGGACTGCATACACCTTTTTAATAGAGGAAACTCCTGCGAAAGTATAACAGAAATCTTCGATTTGATCTTCAGTCAGAGAATGGGGTGCAAATTGATTGAAAAATCTAATTGGTTTGTCCCTCTCGGTTACGGCTTTGTCATATGCCTCGCCGACAGAAAAGATCCTGGTAAACGTTTCCTCAGACTCACGAATATTTCCCAGTCGCCGATAGATATCCGAGAGAGCCAGCAGTCCCTCCAATTGATAGGATAGTGGATCGTTTTCGATAGCGGTTTCAATATACACGATTCCGGTAGGGTCGAATTTCTCCACCATCAATTGACCCATTAAATAGTTGGCCCCGGCATGATTCGGCGAAATCTCCAGAATGCTTTTCACGATAGGCAGCGCTTCATCAAGACCGTTGAGCTCCGCTACCAGTGAGGCCTTCCGCCACATTTTTTCGGTGCCAAGTCCTTCTTTTCGATAGTTCTCTTCTTTTTCGATACGCTCAAGAGCGGTCCGCAAACCCTCTCCTTCGACGTTTCTGATCTTCCAAAGTAAATCATTAACAAATCCCCAAATTCCGTCCAGAAACATTTCGGTTCGTCGCGTGTCGAAACCGAGGGCCTGGCGTAATATAGAAGAAGATTCGCCAATATTGTACCTTTCAATAAACGCCCGAATCTCCGAGTCGCGCTCCGGAACCTGAACTCCGAGGCTTTTAATTCTATCAGCAGTGGCAGGGTGTGTATCGTAAAACAAAGTGTGGTTCCCCAGAATGGTTTTGTAGGTTAAGCAGTGGGATTCGAAGTCCTGGCTTGAGTGGACGAAAACGGTTTCCTCCAAAGTTCCTGCCAGTATTGATTCTCCTTTTCGATCCTTGAGTCGATTCGCAATAGTGTTTCGACACAACTTTCAACTCCGACTGCTTCGGCGGCGAGCTTGTCTGCTTCAAATTCAAACTGGCGTCGCTGAACATTCGCCGCCGCTTCAAAATACGACGAATACCAGTTCGCGAACCATCTGAAAATCCATCCGGTAAAACGCTTTCCCTCCAGGGCCGCCAGGAACTGGATCCACATGAGTCTTACCTTCCAGATCCAATTATTCAGAAAGGTCTGTTGCCGGGAAAAGTGCGCCAGTTCGTGTGCCATTACACTTCTGAGTTGAGCGGCGTTGCAGATCGCGAGGAGCGGCAGCCCCAGTTTGATATAGTATTTTTTCGGTCCGAAAAATCCAAACTTCCTGAGATGGATGGCACTGGCATTGAATTCCCAGTCGACCATCAGATGAATTTTTTTGAGACCGGTCTTCATCGGTTTGCGCAACATGGCAAGCTGTTGATACAGCCACGGAAACTGCCCCGGCGGCAATTCGATTCCTCCGGGTGATTGGCGGGGCGAAAACAAACACCGGGCACAGGGAATAATCAGGCCCAAAAACAGAACAAGGAAGCTGCCATTGATCCAGTTTAAATCGGATTTCCTGATGGAAAGGGCGGATAGAACCAGTCCCGCAGTGATCGCCATAACGATACCGCAAATCACAAGATATCCGCCCAGTGCGATGGCCAGGACTTTTAACCGGTAAAGGTTCGGGGATTTTTTCGATTCATTTTCATATTTCAGAACAAGCCGGTAAAAGTCTTTGGTTCCCATGGTCAGGATGTTAGCGAATTCCCGCTACGCTCAATTCACAGAATATCGGAAGCAAGGTCAACCGTAAACTTTTTCCGGAGAGCGACTCTTGCCTTTCGAGAGCGGCCGTGATGAGTCAACCCACCCGGACAACTTCGCCCCTACTTAAATCCTCCGTGATGATTCCCGGACGATCAACTTTCCCTGCAACGAGAGCCGTCTGACAGGAGAGTTTGGATACCGGATTCGATGCGCCATCACTTCTGCAGCGACGATACCAATCTCGCCGCACGGCTGCTGGTAACTGGTGAGCGGAACGCTGAGAAGGGAGGCGTATTTCACATCATCAAATCCACAGACTTTGATCTTTTTCGGTATTTCCGCGCCGGCATCGACGAGGCTGCGCAACAGCACGCTCGCGGTTGCATCGTTAGAGCAGATCACACCATCGACTCCGGATGAAAGCAGGGTTTCCGCAGTCTTTCCCGGTTGGTTGGGCAGGTCGTAGATGATTTGTAAACTCGAGGCCCCGAATCCGCGCTGGATGAGAGCTTCCCGGCATCCCATCTGTCGGAGTTGTACCGTGTCGGCCGGATTCTCCCGGGAAACAAAGGCGAGATTTTTACTTCCACCATCGAGGAGATGGGCCGCTACCAGACATCCGGCCCTCGCATTATCAATACCGACCATATCGTAAGGGCTTTGATTGGGCCAGCGACGGATGTCGCGATCCAGCAAAACAACGTGGATTCCTGCCTCGGTGAAACGCTCCGCAATTTTCTGATTCAACAAATGAGGATTTTCGACATGCTCGGCAGGGGCGAAGAAAACTCCCTGGACGCCGGCTTCGATGAGTTGACTTGCGATAGTTTCGGTCGCTTTTTCCAAATCGCTTGAGAGATTAAATACCGGGGGGTTTACGACCCGCATTTCCTCACCTTCGGCGGTCTCGGCGATGCTGGTAACAATCGGCTGGAAAATCTCGGTTTCCATCATCTGCGGAATCAACAGACCCACCGACTGCGCAGAACTCTCCGGCCCCAAAACCTGAGTCCCGAACCCGGCTTTTCGTTGCACCCGCTTTTCGTCACTGAGCCGTTTCAGTGCGCGGGCGACCGTGGGTCTGGACACCCCGTACTGCTTGCACAGTTCGTCTTCCGTCGGCAGCAATTCGCCGGGAAGAAACGACTGTTTCCGGATCTTTCGCAGCAGTTCCTCATAGATCCACAAATACTTTGGTTGCGATTCGGTCATAACTTAAATGTAAAGCATTTGTGAGTTGATTTCCACTCGATTTGTAAACAATTCGAAAAACATTATATCCTTGAGCAGTCACTTTTAGAGATTTGTAACGCTGTTGAATTTCTTTTTACGCCACAACCTGAGATGAGGTTTTTCGATGTAAGACTTTTACCGTAGATGTGTAAAAGCGCGATTGAGACGCTGGGTGGATCGCCTGATTTAGCAATTATGACATATTTGTCATTCAAATTTATCTATTTTGTCATTTTTAAACTTTACAAATAAGTTACATTTCAATTACGATATTACTATGACGATGAAACCAAATCACAAAATTGCGGGGATCGGTGAAATTCTCTGGGATATGTTCCCCGGTGAGGGGAGGCTTGGCGGTGCACCCTCTAATTTTGCCTGCCACTGCCACCAGCTCGGTAGCGATGCTTTTCCGGTCAGCTGCGTAGGTGACGATGAACTCGGTCTGCAAACTCAAAAAGAACTTGAACGACTGGGTGTCAGCTCGGAATTTGTGGAGCAGAATCCCGATTATCCTACAGGGAGGGTGCAGGTATCGCTCGATGAAGCGGGCAAGCCTTCCTACGAAATTCTCGATGACATGGCGTGGGATCATCTCGAGTTTACTCCCGAAATGCAGGCGCTGGCGGAAACTTTGGACGCTGCCTGTTTCGGGATTCTGTCACAACGCTCCCCGGGTTCCCGCAATACAATTCAGAGATTTTTGCGGGCGATGCCGGAGGATTCACTGAGAATTTTCGACGTCAATCTGCGTGGACATTTTTATTCGATACAGCAAGTCGAAGTGTCGCTTCGAATCGCCACTATCCTCAAGCTGAGTGATGAGGAACTACCGATTCTGGCTGATTATTTCGACCTGTCGGGAAGCGTGACCGATCAGTTGGCCAAGCTGCGGGAGAAATTTGAGTTGGATCTCGTCGCCTACACCCGGGGCCGCGCCGGAAGTCTGCTAATCGGTGAAAGGGAAATCAATGAGTCTGTCGGCCTGGAGGTGACAGCGCGTGACTCCGTCGGTGCCGGTGACTCGTTTACTGCGGCACTCTGCACCGGCTTGCTCAAGGGGATGAGGCTTTCGGAAGTAAACGCCTTTGCAAACAGGGTAGCTTCTTTTGTCTGCTCGCAAAAGGGGGCTTGCCCTAAGCTTCCAGATTCTTTAAAATGGCAAAAAGTCGGTCCCTGAAAATTTACCGATTGGAAGATTGGGAACTATATATTCAATAAACAAACCAAACTAAATAAAATGATGAAAAATATATTTAACGGACTTTTTACTATTGGGGCGTGTCTTTTGCTGGCATCCTGTAATCGAGGCAGCGACACCGAAGGTCAGATAAAGATCGGCATGACGGTTCAGGACCTCAGCAATCCGACCTGGTCGGGCTATTGCAGGGCTATTAAAAAAGAAGCGGAAGCCAATGGCGCGAAAATGAGTTATGTCGCTTGTGAGAGTAATGTTTCCAAGCAGATCATGCAGATCGAAAATTTTGTCTCCCGTGGGATGGACATTATTATCGTGCATCCAGCGGACCCGGAGGGAATTGAATCGGCCTGCAAAGAGGCGATGGCAGCTGGTGTCAAAGTGATTTCCTGGGATGATGATATTGTAAATGCCAACACCCGCTGGCTCATCGATAACAGGCAACTCGGCTACGAGGTAGGCAAAGAAGCTGCCGCTTTTATTAATGAAAAACATGGCGGGACCGCCGAGGTTGCCATTCTCAACTATCCACAACTTCCCGTGCTTCTGGCAAGAGGGACGGGCATACGTGAAGCGATCACCGAGTTGGCTCCAAATGCAAAAATCGTTGCGGAAACCAGCGCCATTAATCCCGATGAAGGGATCACAAAAATGGAAACCATCTTTCAGTCGAACCCAAATGTAAAAGTGGTTGCCTGTATCGGTGGTGGTGGGTCAGTCGGAGCTAATGAGGCTGCCAAAGCGGCCGGAAAAGTCTCGGACGATTTTGGGGTATTTGCGGTGGATGCAACCAAGCCGGAACTGAGTGCGATCAAAAACAACGAAGCCGTTAGAATGAGCGTCATCGTCACTGGCACCGATGAAGACGTTGCAAAGGCGGTTTATGACATGGTCGAAAAACTGGCGACAGGTGAAGAAGTTCCCGAACGGATCTATCGCAAACTCATTCCGGTTACGAAAGAAAACGTCGATCAATACTACTCCAACTAATCAGACCCAACCTCTTAATACTATGTTCCTGCAACTGAAAAACGTTACCAAAACCTACCCGGGCGTCGTTGCTCTGGACAATGTAAGTCTCGATATTATCGAAGGCGAAGTTCACGCTCTCGTTGGTGAAAACGGAGCTGGCAAGTCGACGTTGATCAAGACTTGCACCGGTGCCATCACTCCTGACAAAGGAACGGTCGTGATTCAGGGGAAGGAATTTACCGCTCTCACACCAAAGCTCTCGGTGCAGAACGGAGTTGGGGTTATCTATCAGGAATTTAATCTGGTGGACGAACTTTCGGTCGCGGAAAATATATTCCTCGGTAGGGCGAAGCGGAAAGGTCTGGTTATCGACCGGGGAGCCATGGAGCAGGAGGCTGCGAAAATTTTCGAGCAGTTTGAAATCAATATCGATCCCAAGCGACTCGTCGGTGAACTCACGGTGGGTTACCAGCAGCTTGTTGAAATTGCCAAGGCCATTTCTCAAAACGCTAAAATGCTTATCATGGACGAGCCTTCCGCCCCTCTCACTCAGACCGAGGTAGAGGCGCTCTATGCGATGGTGGAAAAGCTAAAAGCCTCGGGAGTGACGATTGTTTACATCTCTCACCGGATGGATGAAATTTTTCGCCTCTCTGATCGGGTCACAGTACTTCGCGACGGACAGAAAATTGAAACGTTAAACACCGCCGATACCGACCTTGATAAGCTTGTGACATTGATGGTAGGGCGGGAATTGACAGAAACCTATCCCAAACGGAACAGCTCCGTTTCCGATGAAGTCCTCCTCAAGGCGGATCGAATTAGCGGGGAGATCGTTGACAATGTCAGCCTGGAAATACGTAAAGGAGAAGTGCTTGGACTTGCCGGCCTTATCGGATCAGGGCGGACAGAATTGGCGGAAATTCTTTTCGGATTCAAACCCAAAACCGATGGTCAAATCACGCTCAATGGTCGCGAGATCAATCCCAAACAGCCCAAAGAAGCAATCCAGGAAGGTATCGCCCTGGTGCCGGAAGATCGGAAACGTCTCGGGGCACTTCTCGATCTAACCATCAAAGATAACATAACCGTTTCCATTCTTGAGAGGATCTCAAAATTTTTCACCGTCGATACGAAGGAAGAACAAAAAGTCGCAGACTACTACAAAGAGGCTATCAGAATAAAAACGCCGAATCTGGAGCAGAAGATCAAGAATTTGAGCGGCGGAAACCAGCAGAAAGTGATCATTGCCAGATGGCTCGCAACGAAACCCGATTTGGTCATTTTTGATGAACCCACTCGCGGGATCGACGTCGGCGCGAAGTCAGAAATCTATACTCTGGTAAATGAGCTGGTAACCTCCGGAAAAGCGATCCTGATGATTTCCTCTGAAATGGAGGAAGTGATGGGAATGTCCGACCGAATCATTGTCCTTCACGAAGGAAAAGTCACCGGGGAACTGGAGCGCAAAGACTTTTCCCAGGAAAAAATAATGAACTTCGCCTCCACCAACTAAACTTCTACTACACAAATTTAATGAAAAATATATCAACACTGAACATCGCCGGAGGAAATGCAGCCGCCTTCGCCAGGCAATACGGAATCTTTATCGTCCTCCTGATACTCGTCATTTTCTTTACCATAGTATCTGAGAATTTCCTTGTCAGTAACAACCTGTTAAATATCGCTCGTCAGGTTTCGATGATGGGAATCGCCGCCGTGGGATTCTCTTTTGTTCTGCTTCTTGGCGGTATCGACCTCTCAATTGGCTCTGTTATCACACTCGTTAACATCGTGGCGGCATACCTTATGGTGAATGCCGATTGGCATCCGGCTTTTGCGGTTATTGCTGCCCTCCTCCTTTCTGCGGCGATCGGATTTTCCAACGGTTGGATTATTTCCAATATTAGGATGCCGCCCATCATCGTCACTCTAGCTATGTTGATCATCATTGAAGGGGTTGCCTATCTCATTAGCGGAGGTCTGCCAATTTTCGGATTTACAAAATCTTTCGCCGTCATCGGTCAGGGATATGTCGGACCCATTCCGGTGCCCGTGATCATCATGGCAGTCGTCATGGGGTTGGGAGGTTTTATCCTGAAAAAGACTTACTTCGGCAGGTATTTCTACGCGGTGGGGGGAAATGAAGAGGCCGCTAAACTCTCGGGGATCGATGTGAACAGGGTCAAATACCTGGTTTACACTCTTTCCGGTTTCTTCGCCGGTATCGCTGGCATCGTAATTCTCTCCCGGACCAATTCCGGCCAGGTTCTCTCCGGCAAAGGATTCGAATTTGATGTTCTGACGGCCTGCGTTTTGGGAGGAGTGAGTGTTACGGGTGGAGTGGGTAAAATATCTAATGTCCTCGCGGGAGTTCTCATTCTCGGCGTCCTCAGCAATGGCCTCGTGCTAATGGATATCAGTCAGTTTGTGCAAATGGTGATTAAGGGGTCGGTTCTGATGATCGCAGTGGCACTCGATTGTCTGCAACATAGAAAAGCGTCCTAAGTAAAATTCATAGTAAACCTAACCCATAGAGATATGACAGCCGTTACTCGACTAAATCAGGAAAGCCTATCAGAGTTACCGGAATCGGTCAGCCGACCGACCTATGACCGCAGCAAGCTTTCCGCCGGTATTTTGCATATCGGGGTTGGGGGATTTCATCGCTCTCACGAAGCCTGGTATACCAACAAGTTGTTAGAGGCTACTGGAGCGACTCAATGGGGGATATGTGGAGTCGGTCTGCGCGAAGCTGATCGCAAAATTGCTGACATCCTGAAAAAGCAGGATTATCTCTATACATTGATCATAAAACATCCGGATGGAAAGATCGAGAATCAAGTTATCGGTTCGATCATCGACTTCATGTTGGGTAGTGATGATCCGGCAGCCGTTACCGACAGAATGGCCGACGAGAAAACGAAGATCGTATCGCTGACGATTACCGAAGGCGGGTATAACTTTAAACCGGCCACCGGAGAATTTAATTTCAAAAACCCCGAGGTAAAACACGATCTCGCCAATCCTAATGAACCCAAATCGGTATTCGGCTTCCTGACAGCGGGACTAAAGAAACGCCGTGCAGCAGGCCTTACCCCGTTTACTATACAGTCGTGCGATAACATCCAGCACAACGGCGATATGACCCGTAAGATGCTGCTCGCATTCGCCCGTAAACAGGATCCAGTGCTGGCCGAATGGATCGAGAACGAAGTCTGTTTCCCGAATGCAATGGTCGACCGGATCACGCCGGTAACAACCCCGGACGATATTGAAACCCTCGAAAATGAGCACGGCATCAAAGACAAATGGCCTGTCACCTGCGAGCCGTTTTCCCAATGGGTTATTGAGGACAAATTCTGCAACGGCCGTCCGGAGTGGGAAAAGGTAGGTGCGCAATTTGTACCCGATGTGACGCCTTATGAGACGATGAAGATCCGGCTGCTAAATGCCGGGCATTCCGTGCTCGGGATGCTCGGTTCGATTCACGGACATACCACGATAGATGAATGTGTAGCCGACCCGCTTTTTGCTGCCTATTTGCGGCGCTTTATGGATTTCGAAGCGACGCCGGTTTTGGATCCCGTCGAAGGGATCGACCTCGAACAATACAAAGATTCTCTCATCGAGCGTTTCGGCAATCCGTACATCAAAGACAGCCTCGCCCGTATCTGCCTGGAAAGCTCCTCGAAACTACCGAAGTTCATAATTCCTACGATAACAGAAAACCTCGAACTGGGAGGTAGTACGGAATACGCGGCATTGGTGATTGCTGCATGGTGTTACTACTCCGACAAAGGAGTCAGCAAAGACGGTGTGAAGCTCGAAATCGTCGATGACATGAAAGAGGAGCTACACAAAGCCGCATCCGGCACGGCAAGTAGCAAACTGTCTTTTCTAAAACTCAAACCGGTATTTGGGAATCTGGCTCAAAACAAAGGTTTTACTGAAGATTATACTTGTTTAATAAACTCTCTCTACGAAAACCCCGATATTTCTCTACTAATGCAGGCAGCGCTGTTCGGTCGGGACTAATCAAAATACACACTAAAAAACGCGCTATGAAAAATGCTCTGATCACAATTGTAGTGGCAACGTCGTGGGGCGTCGCTTTTGCCGGGGAGCCGGTTTCGGTAAACTGGTATGAACCTGCACCCGAAACCTGGTATGAACGCGCCCGCCTCCTCGGAACGCACGACACTTTGGAACAAGCCGGTATTTCCCCTTTCCTCTACTACGACTCAATCGCCGCTGCGAATGTCGAAGGTGGGTTAAGGGACGCAAAGAACTATACGGTGCAGACTTATGCCGGTGTTGATCTCGATCTGGAGAAAATACTAAACTGGAATGATACCACGGTAAAGCTTTCGATGGTCGACCGGGAGGGACTCGGTATTTCCAAAGACGTTGGCGGCATCTATGATCCGATGACGATCAACGGCGGTGCGGCGGGGCAGGTGACCTGGTTGTATCAAGCCTGGATTGAAAAAGTCGTTTTCGACGACTGGGCGATTAAACTCGGCCGGACCTCCATGGATGAAGATTTCGCCGAGAGCAGTCTGAATCGTTACTCTCTGAGCACATCCATCAATGGACCTATCCGTTCCATGATGCTGGATACCCCTCAGATTTACTCCTTCCCGCTGGCGCTGTGGGGAGGTCGCGTGAAGTATACCCCGAACGATGAGCACCAGTTCCAGCTGGGTGCCTATCAGATTAACAACAATCCCTTCGGCAGTCATCTGAAGGGAACCGACTGGAGCATCAACACTGGCGACGGAGTAACTGTTATGGCGCAGTATGACTGGACACCGGAAGTTTTCTGCCGTCCGGCCCGCTTCTATGGTGGTGTGGCCTCTTCGTTCTATGAATTTCAGAACTTCGAAGGCGATACCAGTTCGGACATGGTGGCATTCTATGGGCGTGCAGAAGTTGAAGTGATAGACGGCCTCAAAGCCTTCGCTTTCGGTGCCTACAATCCCGAGGACGAAAAAGCCAAAATTCCTCTGCAACTCAACGCCGGTCTGAATTACAATGGCCTGATCCCCTGCCGCGAAAATGATCACACCGTGTTCTTTGCTTCGTATGGTAAAATCAGCGATACGTTTGGTAGATTGGTAACTCAGGCTCCCGTTAGTGAAGAATTCGTCTTCGAACTTGGACATCGCATCCAGTTGATCCCGTCAATCTACATCCAGCCCGCTATTCAATATATAGTAAATCCCGGTGGCGGAACCAATGGCGACATCGACGACGCGGTCGTCCTCGGTGCGTGGTTCGGAGTCACATTCTAAACCGACTATCACCAGCTACCTGGAAGCGCCCAACCTGCTGATACGATGAAAAGAATAACCACAGTCATCTTCGATATGGACGGGCTCCTGATCGACACTGAAACGCCTTCAAAAATTGCCTGGCAGCGAGCTGCTTCGCAGTTCGGCAAGTCGATTGATGATGACGTTTTATCGGGGCTGATTGGACGACATGTCGATGACTGTATCGCCATTGTCGGAAAATACCTCGACCTCGATCTTCGTGAGTCAGGATTTATGGAGCGGTATGACGATATTTATCTTTCCAATTTCATGAGAAATGGCATCGAGGTCATGCGTGGCGCTATACCTCTGCTCGATGCATTAGCAGAAAGACAAGTGCAGCGGGCTGTCGTCACTTCATCGGAACAGGCGCTCGCACCGCGAAAATTGAGGCTGGCGGAGCTGGATCACTACTTCGATCTGATCGTAACCGGATGTGAGGTAGAGAAATCAAAACCGGAACCGGATATATTTTTACTGGCAGCCGGAAAAATGGGGATTGCTCCGGAGGAATGCCTCGTTTTCGAAGATTCCTACAATGGTGTTCGAGCCGCCCACCGGGCAGGGATGAATCCAGTGATGATTCCTGATATATTACAACCAACCGATGAGATGCAGGAACTAACGGCAGGGATTTTTACCTCTCTGGAAGAAGCTATGCCTTTTGTCTTCGATCAGCTGAATTGTTAAGACTCCTACAATTCCCACTGCTTAGCCAGTCGTAATCAAACTGTACCCTGTACGGTCCGGGTGTGTACAGGGTACCTTCACCGCTCAGACTATAAACTCACGGGGGGGCAGGCAGCATTTTTCAATTTTCACCTGAATATAGTCAAGAAATGTTTCCTGCCCACATTTAGTTTAGTTGCAGGAACATTTGCAAAGCCAATGGCGTCGAGTGCGATCTGTTTTTGAAACTCTTTTGTGAGTGATGATCAGCCCCCGCTCATGCCTACTTGATCACTTCGATGTCGCTGTAAATCTGATAGTTGTTTTCATCAATCAGCAGGAAACACCATGCTTCGATTCCTTTCGGTATCCTGGCCTTGATGATTTTTCCCGATGCAGTGATCGTGGCAGGTATTTTCACGCCGATACGAACATCGAAATCGGTCTTACTTTTCTTCGTCTCGGCACCCGGCTTGTCGCGATAAATGACATAGGCGGTTTTGAGCGCAGGACTTTCGCTTGTCAGTCTCAATCTGGATTCTTTTTTTTCGCTATCGTATTTCACTGTCTGAATCTCCGCAGCAGGCTTTGTTTTGTTTGTGTATATCGGGTTGAGATACGGGCCCTCCACCTGATTTTCTACCAGATGATTTTCGAGTTTTTCTGAAAGCGTCTTGAGGAGTGGAGCGTATTCAGGGTCGGCCGCCAGATCATTAGCTTCTTCCAGATCGTGTCGTTTTCCGTCTTTGTAGAGACGATACAAACTGTAGTCGTGTGTGTGATAGTTTTTGTGTAATTTGAAATCGCCTTCTCGAAGGCTCGATCTCATTGATGTACTACCGTGCGGGAAGTGCCAGAACAGGTTTTTGCGTGCCTCACCTTGGGCGTCAACAATGTGCTCAGCACCGTCCAGAAGAACGGGTGTGATGTCCAGACCGCCCAGGTTCTTCCAGGCTTCCGGAGCAATGGTAGTTTGCGTCAAATTCAGGATAGTCGGGAAATAGTCGAGCTGATTGACCGGGCCATCAAACTCTGAGCCCCTCGGGATTCCGGGTCCGGTAATAACCATGGGGACTCGAACCCCGCCTTCCTCGGCATTTGATTTCCCATATTTCAGCGGGGTATTGTCGGACAGGACTTCTTTGCCGTGCATTAGTGCGCCTCCATTGTCAGAGGTAAAGATCACATAGGTCGTTTCGATTAACTTCTTTTCCTTATTACGCGGATCATCGGTTTTTTCCAGGTAGTCAAGCACTCGGCCGAGACTCCAGTCGACAGTGCTCACCATTGATGCGAAATAGGGGTTGTTCTGTCCTGGAATGGACATCGGTCCAGGCTTTGGCGGGAACGGTTGGCCGAGCTTGTCACAATAGTATTCCAGTAATTCTCCATTGCGGGTCATCGCCGGCCAGTGCACCATCCAGTGTGCTAGATAGAGAAAAAACGGTTTATCATCGCTCTCTCCGATAAACTTTAATGCAGTCTCGGTGACATCGTCATAGGGATAAGAGATTCCGTCTGGATTCTTGTCGCTGAACGGCGGGTATTTCTTTTTGCTGAGAGGGTATTTGGGATCATCGACGGTCGCAAAATCTTTAGTTCGATCAGCTGTCTTACGATGGACGCCACGTTCTTCATGACTGAAATCAAAGCCGAACAGCGACGAACTCAATCCCAGGTGCCATTTGCCGACATGTCCGGTGTTGTAGCCGTTGGCCCCTAATGCTGTAGCCAAAGTAAGCGCATCCAGCTGAAGATGGGATCCGAGATAGGGCTCAACAAATTCTTCCGACGCTTTGCCAGTGGTGATCCTGTCAAACAACACATGGGTATAACGGAGTTTCCCCGGGTGCTGTCCGGTAATGATCCCGGCCCGCGACGGGGCACAGGTCGGAGCGGCGGAATATCCCTGAGTAAAGTTCATGCCCTGCTCCGCCAATTTGAGAACATTTGGCGTTTCGTAGTTGCATGGTTTATCGACATCATTCAACTGGGATCCCTGCCAACCGAGATCATCTACATAGAAGATGAGGATATTGGGCTTCAATTCCGCCGTAAATGCGAAACTCGAAGCGACCAGGAGACTAATCGCGAATGCGATAACTTTTATATTCATAATGTTTTCCGTATTTTTGGTTCTACCGAACCTCATCGATCTCACCTATGACAATACAGTCCCCGTTTTGTTTGTCATAGATGTGATCGAAAAAATGTAAGCACCAAATCTAGCCCACCTTGCTCCCACCGGAATCAGGGGCGATGTTTG
>JARGOZ010000110.1:14009-22958 GCA_029213025.1 Verrucomicrobiales bacterium | reverse complement strand
CTGTCGCCTGCGAAGCCCATCGGCCAATGCCGCCGACGACAGGATTGTCGTCATTCCTTGTGAGAAAATAAGAGCGCGGAGCGTCAGGGAGCCGCGATAAATCTTTCGCAAGGTGACTAATCGATGGGGGTATGTTGGACCCGGTTGACTCGACGACTGTACCCTGTTAGGTCTGCGAGTGTACCCTGTCGGGTCATTTTTGCGGCATGACTTATTCTGAAAAGCTTCGACAATCTATCGTCCGCTCGGGCAGCCACCTGTGTGTGGGAATTGATCCGAGACCTTCTCTCCATAATTCGAATGACGAAATCCGGGAGTTCTGCCTGAAGGTTATTCAGGAGACCGCGGAATTTTCGGCGGCTTTTAAGCCGAATATCGCTTACTTCGAAGCGCTCGGCGTAGCCGGCTATCAAATGCTGGAGGATCTGGTCGAGGCGATGAAAAAGACCGGAGTTCCCGTAATACTGGACGCCAAGCGGGGTGATATCGGAACGACACAAGAGCATTACGCCGAAGCTTATTTTGAAAACTGGGATGTCGATGCGGTAACGCTTAGCCCCTACATGGGATACGATTCGGTGGAGCCGTTTCTCGGGTCGGAGGGAAAGGGTGTCTATCTCCTCGGAGTGACTTCCAATGCCGGAGCGGCCGATTTGGAAACGCGTGAACTGGCAGATGGACGCTCCGTTTTTGAGCTGGTTTGTGATATGGCGGGGCGCGTCGATGACGGGCGGATCGGACTGGTGCTGGGTTTGACAAATGCTTCCGATGAGGTGCTGGCCCGGATTCCGGATGTGCCGATGTTGATTCCAGGCCTGGGAGCTCAGGGCGGTGAGCTGGATGCACTCGCCGGGCAGAGTCGCGAGGCGCCCTCGGTGATTAATGTTTCCCGGGGCATTCTTTATGCGGAAGAGAATCTTTCTTTTGCGGAAAAGGCGAAAAATTACGCGGACCGGATTTCGGCCGTTTTGGGCTGAGATCTAACCCATCTGCACCGCACCGGCAGGGATCGCTTCAAATTGCAGAGCGGTTTCGAATTCCGGTTCGGCGGGGACCCGGGCGAGCGGGAGACCGTATTTTCGGCTCAGTTTTGTCCAGCTTTCGAAGTGCCGCTGGTAGGCTGTGAGATATCTTTTCATCAGTCCGCGATCTACCCGGTGATCGTGGCGACCACTTGATTCCGAGTCGACAAATTCGTAGTTGCCCTCCCAGCCGGGATTGGCTTCTGACTGGAGGTAGGGACAGAAAATGATCGCCCCACCTTTGCTGCGGGTTAGTTCGCGGATCAAAATTTCCGGGTTCTGCGAAAACAACAAATCGCTGATCAGGATACGGAGAGACTGGCCCCGGAAAGGCAGGGGATTGAGGTTGGGTGGGGCGGAAGATTCCGTCCTGTTCATTTCCGCCGCCTGCGTTGCCCACTGGTGGGTGAAAATCGCCTCGGGAGTGACGGTCAACTGTTGATCGCCTTTTACCAGGTAAAGCATGGTCGAAGCTGCGGCTCCCACAGTGGCGTGGTGACAGAAATAGAACAGCTCGAGGGTGCGGCGCGTTTTTTCCGGATCGAAGAAGTGAGAATCCGATACATCGAGGATGATTTCAATAAGAGGGCGTACTTCCTCCCGATACAGTTTCATCGAGTAATTGCCGGTACGCGCGTAGGCCTGCCAGTTGATGTGGCGGGGGTCGTCGCCGGGGAGATAGGTGCGGTGGTCCTGAAAATCCAGAGAGCTGCCAACCCCGCTGCCCGCAAAGTCACCGGAGTTTCCCCGCCAGGTGCGATCTTTCAGCGGCAGTTGAAACCAGTCGGCGTAGGCCTGGGCTTTGGCACCGATTGCGGAGAGTTCTTCAATGTCGACAGGCAGAGACATCACGAATCGGTTGAGGTTGGGGATTTCAGGATCTTTTTCATAATCCCGTAGAAAGAGCGTGCCCGGATGAGCGGAATCAGCAGGCTAAGCGCCAGCCAGATAATACCGAGGATCAGAAAAAACGGCGTGCTCAGGTTGGACTCAAGGTTTCCGAAAAACAGAACGGGAGGAATCCCGGCGGCGAGATAGACAAGCTCGTCGTTGACCGATGAATTCTCCGCCACCGCGACGGCAAGTATTGTCAAAAGGCCGAGGCAGGCCTGGATAAAAAGGTATAGAGCGAAATGGGATACGGACGATTTCTTGAAGAAGATATGAATGATGAGCAGTGGGAAGATCAGCATTCCTGCGCCGTAGACGGCAACACCGATTTCATCGGCATCGGGCTTGAACTTGAAATAGTGGAACACCATCGGAAAAAAGAGAAAAGCAGCCACCACGGCGAAGAAAAGGATACCGGTGTGCCAGCCGGGACTGAGCAGCCAGGCCAAAATTCGCTTCGGTGGAGACTGGAACGGTTTCAATACCGATTCAAAGACCGGCGTGTCTTCCGTGATCGCATCAATCATGACGAGCGCCAGAATAATGCTCGCTATCACATTGGCACCTTCCGCGTCCGCCCCGAAAAGCTGAAATGCCCAGGCTCCTATCGCGAAAGCGAGGCCAATAAGGCGTTTCGCCGTCGACAGATTTTCCGAGGCGGGAGCGATTCGGGTTGCCCCGAAGGCAAGGAAGAAAAACGTGCCGAAAATCGCGCTGTAGACAATTAATGCCAGAATAAGAATTTCCGAACGGCTGATCGATCCCCGCAATAGCTCCTGGGTGGTGAAGGCCCACAACCTGGTAAACAGAACGCCAGCGCCAATCAGTAGAGCGAGCCGGACGATAAGATTTTTAAAAGCTGAACACCCCACCGTAATGGCGGAAAGCAGAGCCGAAGCCACTGTGCAGAGCACGAGGAGACCGAGATCGCTGAAAATATTGATCGAGCCGAAAAAGTACCGCAGCACGAGGTATGGAGCGATGGCCGCGACCAGAAGTAGCGTTTGTGCATTCACTGCTAGCCATTTTCCCCACGTGATGCGCCACGCGTCGAGCCGGGTCATCTGAATGAGATCCATCGTGTTCAGATTAAACTCACCGCTCAGCGCGGAAAAACCCCGCAGCGGCTGGACCACGACCAGAGCGACGATGATAAAGAACCAGAAAAAGCCGTTGGAAGCGGTATTGGTGGAATTCGTTTCCGCCGAACCCATGAGGATACAGAGGATCATAAAACCCTGGAGCAGGATAAACGCCGAGACGAAAAGATTGGTCCGCAGTCCCTGGCGTAATTCCTTGACAAGCATCGGACTGAATTTGTCCGGAAAGTCTGTTAATTCTGTGGACTTGGAATCGGGCATGACTGCTGGGTGGCGACCCAACAGGGTACAATCACGGACCTAACAGGGTACAGTCATCGACTCAACAGGGTACAGTCGAGGATATAACAGGGTACAGTCAGAGAGTCAACGTTTACGATGGCGACTGCCGCCGGTGCGGGCGGGTTTTCTTTCCGTTCAAAATCGTTCCGATGAACGAATAGCGGATGAACAACTGGTAGGTAATCAGGAGCAAAGCGGTGGTAAACATCACGATGAAAAGAAACTTCACGATCCCCGGCAGATCCCAGTCGCTGACCCACACTTGCAGGGCCATGATCAGAGGCAGATGAGCCAGATAAAGCCAGTAGGCCGAGTCGGACAACCAGCGGATTTTTTTGTTTTCGCCAACGAAAAAGAACCGGGATGCCCCGATCAATCCAAAACTCATCAACCACACATAGACTGCTCCGATCAACGGCTGAATGATTTCACGAGCGGTTGCCCATTTGATATCGAGCATCGCTACAGTTCCCACTCCTGAAGCGAGCAACAGGTAGAGAATCCATAGTTTGCTTTTTGCCGGGGAAAAAACATCTCTACCAAAGCTGAGTGCTCCATAGAGAACGAAGATTCCATAGTAGAGAAAAATCGGCGGCCAAAGAAAAATTCCACCGGCGGTGTCCGGACCGAATGGATTGGTCATCATACTTTGAGCGATTGTGGTGAGAGGCACAAGCCAGACGAGGCATAAGGGCGCACGCAGAAGTGATGCGGGAAGGGTGGGGATTTTCAGAGCTTTGCCCAGTGCGTTGAGAAGTGCCAATGCCGCCGAAAACCAGATCAAATAGTGGAGAAACCATAGGTGTTGGAATACCGGGGCAAAAGCCGCGGCTTTGTATATAGTTACAAGGTTCAGCGGCAGTTCCGCTCCGTATTTGCCACCGGCTTCGCGAAGTATCGTTTTGATTTCCTCGCGGTTGTTCATTACTGCGTCGGGATCAAAGTCGAGTTTTAGTATAGTGCCGAGCCAGTTAAGAGCTTTTACGTTGCTGGAGGCGCTGTCGAGGGGAGTGTCGCGGGAGGTACCGGTCACATTGATTTCCGCGCCCGCGTTGAGTAAGCGCTGCACAATTGCAACTCTCCCCATAAAAGCGGCTCCGTGCAGGGCTGTGCGGTTGTTTTGGTCTTTGGCATTGAGGTCGACACCATTTTCGATCAATAAATCCACCACCGCGTCGCGGCCCGCCATGCCAGCCCACGAGAGCAGGGAGATGCCGACATAGTCCCGGGCATTTACGTTGCCGCCGTCAGCGAGATAGGCTTTCAGTCTGTCAATCTCCCCGTTTTTTGCCGCCATCCAGATCGATTTATCTGCATCCGGTGGAGTAATAGTTCGGGATGCAGCGATTTTTGCTTTCTTTGCGCCACCCCAAACGGCGACTCCCCAAATCATCGGCGCAACGACTATTGTCCCGGCGATGAGGGGAACGAGAATACGCAGGGTCCGGTTTTTCACCAATCCGGAGAGACCTCTTCTTTCGATGAGCAGCATCGTAAAAAATCCACTCATAAGAAAAAACAGAGGCATCCGGAATCCATGGATCAAATTTACGATTACCCCGCAAGTCTCCGGGTATTGATGTCTGTCCTGGCCCGGCCAAAACGGAAACGGCATAAAGGAGAGCAGACCGTGTAAAACGATGCCCAGCAGCATGGCAAAAGCCCGCAGTGCATCGAGATCATGATATCGTGTGGAAGGAGAATTCATGAGCGGCGTGAACTTAGCCGAATCCCGTATCAAAGCTAACTCGACGTTTGCGTTCGAGTTGCGGAAACTCAACGTCATGAGCGAAAAGACCATAAACCGTCGTAATTTTTCCAAAGCCGTGGGAGCTGCCGCCGGAGCCTCAGCCTTCGGGTTTCAGTTTGTTCCCGGGCATGTCTGGGGTGCCAATTCGAGAATTCAACTAGCCGGTATTGGTTCCGGAGGCAAAGGCAAAGCGGACATAGGTGGCTCCGCCGGAGTGGGAATGCAGATCGCGGCGCTGGTCGATGTGGTCGACGCGAATAAGCTCGCACTACCGGAAGGAAAAGATGCGAAAAGGATGCGCAGTCGACTCGCTTCCATGGCTCATGCCCGCAAAACCTATCCGGACGCAAAATTCTACTCCGATTACCGCGAAATGTTCCACGATATGGGAGACAAGATCGACGCCGTAACGGTCTCAACGCCGGACCACCATCATTTCCATGCTTCTGTGATGGCGATGAAATCCGGCAAACACGTCTACTGTCAAAAGCCGCTGACCCATGGCATCTGGGAGGCCCGGACTTTGACTCGTCTCGCCAAAGAAACCGGAGTAAAAACCCAGATGGGCAATCAGGCTCATGCCAACAGCCACATGCGGCGCGTGGTTGAGTTGCTCCGGGCCGGTATCATCGGTAAAGTAAGTGAAGTTCATGCGTGGACCAATCGTCCGATTTGGCCGCAGGGTTTCAGCGAGGCTCCCGCTGCGGAGACACCGCCTCCGGGGATTGACTGGGAGCAGTGGATCGGGCCGGCTCCGTGGGTTGACTACAGTTCAAAAATTGCTCCTTTCGCGTGGCGCGGCTGGTGGAATTACGGGACCGGCGCACTCGGGGATATGGCCTGCCACATTATGGATCTGCCATATTGGGGGCTGGGACTAACTTCGCCCGTTTCCGTAAAAGCGAAGCAGGAGGGTGGCAGCGAACTTTCGGCTCCAATCAATTCCACGATTGTTTATGATTTTGCCAATGAAGGAGTCAAACTCCACTGGTACGACGGCCAGAAAGGTGCCTCGTTTGATCGGGAAAACTGGCGGCTGAACAAAGGGGAATTCAACCGGCCGGGTGAGGATGTTCTCGAAGGAGTTGATTACCGGGAATTCGGCAGTGTGATCGTTGGTGAGAAAGGAAAGTTGTTTTTCAATCGTTTCAAGGACACATGGTTTGTGAAGCCCGGTGCGGCGCTGGCTGAAATTAACGAATGGCCGGCTGAGAGCGTCCCCAGGGCGAAAGGCGATAACAATTACGCCGAATGGCTCGAAGCAATCGAAGGAAAAGTGGAACGGGGTCAGTCTGATTTTGCCTATGCCGGACCGTTTACCGAAACGATTTTGCTCGGAGGTGTTGCCCAGCAAAACCCCGGTGAAAAACTGATGTGGGATGCGGAAAATCTCAGCTTCAAAGGCAGAGAGGATTTGAGCAGCGTCGTGAGGCGGGAGTACCGGAAAGGATGGGAAATTGAAGTGTAACTTTATCCGGCCAGCGCAACCCCGCTTTCCTCGCCCACTTTGTTGACGAAGTCGCGGATTTGGCCCACATCGAACGGCTTTGAGAAAAATTCATTAACTCCAATTTCCCGGCAGGTTTGTTCCGCCTGGATTTCAGCGGAAATCACTGCGATGGGAATTTGGGTGAACTCAGCTCCGGCTTCTCCGCTCCTGATTTTTCTGGCTACGGTCCAGCCGTCCATTCGCGGCATCCGAAGATCCAGCAGGATGAGGTCGAGATCCGGATTTTTCTTGAGGAACTCGATACATTCGACACCGTCGCTAGCGTAATTGGGTTCCAGCCCAAAGGACGTGAATATTTGACCGATCATCTGGCGATTCAGTTCCTGATCTTCTACGATCAATGCCTTGAGCCGCTTCTTTTCATTCAAGCGGGGCATGATCGAGTCCAAAACCTCCTGCAGTTTCGCGATCTCCAGAGGTTTGGGAACGATATCATCAAAACCGGCCTTTTTGCCGTCAATCGTTGCATCTGCGGTCATAAGGATCAGCCTGGTATTTTGATTACAATCGCCGAATTCCCCGCGTTTGATCCTAGCGGCCATTTCCAGCCCGTCACAGTGCGGCATATGATAATCGAGAAATATCGCGTCATATCTTTCCCCGCTTTGCAGCTTTTCTCCGGCCTCGATTCCGTCGCAAGCGAAGTCGACGGGATACCCCAGCATTTGAAAGATTTTCGATATCAGGGTTCGGTTTACCTGTTCATCTTCAGCTACCAGGATTTTGAGGTAAGAGGCATTTCTCCGCGGTGTTTTAACAATTCGGCGCTCGGAAGGCTTATTGACAGTCTCAATTTCGTCGGAAACCTCCAGCTCAAGAGCAAAGGAAAAACATGAGCCTTTTTCCTCTTCACTGAACACAGCGAGCTCGCCCCCCATGATGCCGACCAGCTGTTTGGAAATAGGAAGCCCCAGTCCGGTTCCACCAAATTTTCTGGCGATTGTTGCGTTCCCCTGGGAAAAGGGTTGGAAAATTCTGTCGATCTGCGACTTCGACATTCCAATACCGGAGTCAACAACTTCGAACAACACCTTCGCTGATTTGCCGCCGGACTTTTCCGCTGTGATGCGCAGAATAACGCGCCCCTGGGGAGTGAATTTGATGGCGTTGCCGACCAGATTCATGAGCACCTGTTTTACGCGGTGGCGGTCTCCAATCACCGTCATTCCTTTCAAGTCGCTGCATTCGAACTTCAAATCGACCTGATTGTTCGTCGCCTGCGGTTTCATAATCTGGACAACATCTGTACCGAGTCCGGTCAGGCCGAAAGGTTCTTTTTCCAGTTCGACACCACCGGCTTCGATCTTGGAAAGATCGAGAATATCGTTCAGGATTCTCAGGAGAAACCGTCCGCTTAAATTGATGCCGTCGAGATTTCCTCTTTCGTCACGGGAAAGCCGGGCCTGTTCCAGCAATTGGGCGAAGCCCATCATCGCCCCGAGAGGTGTACGGATTTCGTGACTCATCCGGGCGAGGAAATCCATTTTTCCCTGAGCGGCGTTTTCAGCCGTTGCGAGAGCTGTCTCTATTTTACTTTGCTTCGCGGTCTGACGATAGAGGAGAACAATAGCGAGCACCGAATTGATGATACAAATGGCAAAACCTGCGTGCCCAACCACAGACGAAAGCGCAGGGACGAACCTTCCGGCGATATAGAAAGCCGCAGTGACGACGGCGAGAAGACCAATTATTCCCAAACCAATTGGCAGGCGTGGAAATCTACCGGAAAAATTTTGCAGAAATTGAGTTACGTATTTCATGAAAAATACCTCGGAACGAAGGTATTACAGAAATATAATATATAAATACCATAAATACAATATATATTAGTGAAGTAGAACTTGCTGTGCCCCGGGGGATTCAAGCAGAATGTTCCACCGCCCAGGTTTTGATCTTTTCGGCCATTGCGAACAGGCCGTTCCTCCGGCTCGCGGTGAGATGATTTTCCAGCTGGAGTTTTCCCAATTCCTTTTGGGCATCGATTTTGATAATTTCGTCTGCGGATTTGTTCCAGTGTAGCGCCAGGATCACCGAGATTAGTCCGCTGACGATGGAGGCGTCGCTTTCTCCGCGAAACTGGAATTTGCCATCGCCAGTGATTTCCGGGATCAACCAAACCTGTGACTGGCAGCCTCTAACAAGGTTGGCTTCACATTTTTCCTGATCCGACAGGGGAGTGAGTTTACGCCCCAGACCAATCAGGTAGCGATATTTTTCCTCCCAGTCGCCGCCGAGAAGTTCGAAGGTTTCCACTATTTCATCGAAAGATGCAGCCGGTTCGCTCATTTACTCAGTCCAAATTTTGATTTCCTTCCCGACAGGTGAGTCAGGGATCGAGATATAACGACCGAAATCGTCTTTATCAAAGTAGATTTCCATGATTTCGGCTTTGCT
>JARGOZ010000110.1:0-13999 GCA_029213025.1 Verrucomicrobiales bacterium | reverse complement strand
GTATTTAGTAATTGTACGGCTGCGACGAGAGAATTTTCATCACGGGAAACCGCGATGTGTCGGATCACGGCGTTTTCCGGTCCCCCGAGTGCTTCGATGATTTGCCGCCTGGCGTTATCTATCACAGGATTTCCGGATGATTCCGGTTTCGTTACAGGCACCGGAGCGGGGGGCTCTACGGGCAGGGATTTTTGTTCCGGTTCGGTCGATTTCCCGACAGGCTCGGCATCCGGAGCTGCTGTTTCATTCAAGCCGAATACATCCTGGGTGACGTCGGTAAGCCAGTTAGCCCCTTTGGGACCAAAAGTGAACAAAGCCCAGAGAATCGTGCAAACCACAATCAGAATCAGGATTCCGCCGGCACCGGTACGCATCGGGGTCTCGGTATTTGGCGATTCAGGAGCCGATATGTCCTTGTTCTCTGTTTTTTCAGCCATGGCCGCAAAATACGCGGTCCAGGGGTTGTTTCCATCGCAAAATCCGCGTAAGTTCGCGGACTTTTTATCCAGCACCTTATGCCAAAAGTCTACCTAAAAACCTATGGTTGTCAGATGAACGAACGCGACTCCGAACAAGTCGCGCAGATGTTTGTCGAACGGGGATTTACCGTCACGCCCAAAGCGGACGAGGCAGATGTTGTCCTCGTAAATACCTGCTCAGTCCGCGATCAGGCGGAACAGAAAGCCCTCGGAATGATGGGGCAGATGGGCAAGCACCGCAAAAAGAACCCGAAGGTGGTATACGGTTTTCTGGGCTGTATGGCGCAAAGTCGGGGCGCGGAGCTGCCGAAACTTCTGCCTCACGTCGATTTAGTCGCCGGCACCCAAAAGTATCACAAAGTGGTCGATCATTGTGTGGATTTGATGGCGAAGAAGGAGGAGGCGCGGATGGATAACTTGTGTCTTCCGATTGTCGACGTCGATGAGGAAGAGGATTCTCAGAACACGATCCGTGATCACATCGATAAAGACTACGGCGTCAGTGAATTTGTCAGCATCATGCAGGGCTGCAATATGAAGTGTACCTTCTGTATTGTGCCTTACACCCGTGGATCCGAGCGGGGGCGACCGATTCCGGAGATTGTCGAAGAATGCAAACGCCTCGTTGATAGAGGAGTTCGCGAGGTAACTTTGCTCGGCCAGATCGTTAATCTCTACGGACGCCACGAGTTTCCAAAGGTCGACGGCAAAAGTCCGTTCACTCAGCTTTTGGAAGCGGTGCACGAAATCGACGGCATCAAAAGGATCCGTTTCACTTCCCCGCATCCCATCGGATACAAGGATGATCTGATCGAAGCCTTCGGCTATCTCCCGAAACTGGTTGATCACGTCCACTTCCCGATGCAAAGCGGTTCCGACAGGATTTTGAAGCGCATGCACCGGCCTTATAAAGCCGCAAAGTTCATCGAAATTTGCGACAAAATGAAAGCCGTCCGTCCGGATATCGCTATTTCGACCGATATCATAGTCGGTTTTCCCGGCGAGACGGAGGAAGATTACCTGGAAACCAAAAAAGCCGTCGAACACGTTCAGTTCGATCAGGCATTTGTGTTTCGTTACTCCAAACGCAAGGATACACCGGCGGCGGAAATGGAGGATCAGCTTTCTGAAAGAGTAAAGGAAGAGAGAAATCAGGATCTGCTCGATCTGGTGAACTCGATTGTGATTCGGAAGAACACCGATCTGGTCGGGACCAGGCAGGAAGTTCTCTGCGAAGGCCCCAGTAAGAACAACAAAGAAACTCTCGCCGGGCGGACCCGGACCAACCGGATCGTGATTTTCGAAGGCGATGCTCAAAGGATGGCCGGTGAATTATTCGAGGTGGATATTCGTGAAACTACCGGTCACACGCTATATGGCGATCCGGTCTTGAATTAATCGGGAAATCCGCCACTGTGGGACGCACTTTCAAAATACGCCGTTAACTGGTGATATAGAGCAATGCAGGCGATCTACGAATCACTCTACCGGCCCGGAATTCCCCTTCAAGTCATGGGGATTCTCATTGGGTTATGGCTCATCGGAACTCATGGTTTTGCCTGGCTGAAACCTGACGAAACCGCTGATTTTCTGAAGAAGTTTCCGAGGAATGAGAAAATCGGCTCGGTTCTGACTGTCATCGGATTTATCTGGACCTTTATTGTCTGGAGCCAAATGGATCTGGGCGAATTTTACAAAGTGAAACACCTCGTGCAGGTGGTTCTGATCGCCGGATGTGTCGGAGTAATTGTGTATGTGAAGGAATTTATCGCGGTGCGTTCCACCGGTTTTCTTTTGATTCTTTTGGCTGGTCCCATTCTGGTATCAGCCTTTTTGAAAGAACCGGTTTCCCGGCTGCTTATTGTCGCGTTGGCTTACGGGGGAGCCCTTGTCGGTATGTTCTGGGTCGGAATGCCCTATTTGATGCGCGACCAAATTGACTGGGTGCTCGAAGATCGAAACCGGTTAAAAAAAGGCGCGATCGGAGGGGCGGCTTTTGGCGGGCTGGTTCTGATTTGTGCTCTGGCGTTCTGGAGGTAATTTCGGACTTAAAAGGGTACAGTCCCGGACCCAACAGGGTACAGTCGGTAATTTCTGTTCCGATTTATCATGGAGACAAGAAACGGTAGCAGAATTGGGGTTGTCCCGGTCGGTGGAGGCGAATCGGACATTCGAGTCTGGGTGCCCGCCGGGGAACGGGTCGAAATCGAGATCGAAGCAAAGGGTTCATTCGAGCTTGCGAATTTGAAGGACGGGTATTTCGGCGGAACGGTGAAGGCTGCTGCCGGGGATCGTTATCGTTTCAAAATCGATAACGGCAGTTCGTTCCCTGATCCTGTGTCGCTGTTTCAGCCGTATGGTGTTCACGGCCCTTCGGAGATCATTGATCATAGCCGATACGAATGGTGCGATGAAAACTGGAAAGGGGTCGATCGCGATTCGCTGGTGATTTATGAAATTCACGTAGGCACTTTCACCCCGGAAGGAACCTTTCGTTCTGCGATTGAGCGAGTCGATGAGTTGGTTGATCTCGGAGTGACTGCCCTGGAAATTATGCCCGTTGCGCAGGCTCCGGGACGGTGGAACTGGGGTTATGATGCCGTGAATCTTTTCGCGCCTTCCCATAACTACGGCCATCCGGATGATATGAAAGCGCTGGTCGATGCCTGCCACGCAAAAGGTCTGGCTGTGATACTGGATGTCGTTTACAACCACATCGGGCCGGAAGGAAACTATATGGCCAACTACGGGCCGTATTTTTCGAAGAACCACCGGACGCCGTGGGGTGATGCCTTTAATTTTGACGAAGATTTCTCTACTGAAGTCCGCAACTACATCAAAGAAAATGTTCGGTATTGGATCGAGGACTTTCACCTCGACGGATTGCGGCTTGATGCGATCAATTTGATGGCTGACAACAGCAAAGATCGCATCACCCATGAAATAGCACGCTATGTGGATGATTTGCGGGAAAGGTCGCCCCGGATACTGCATTTGATCGGGGAAACCTGTGTCTATGATCCGGAGTTAATTGAAAAGGGATACGACGGAGTATGGAGTGATGAGATCCCTCACGCGATTCTTTCTATAGTTCTCAATCAAACCAAAGTGGCGGAAAGAGTGTACAACGGTTTTGCCGATCTGGAGATCTGCCTGGAAAAAGGATTTCTCTATCAGTGGCAAGAGGGAGAGATCCGTCGTTGCCGCACCAATAACCGGGCGTCATATCGTCAGATCATTCAGGGGCTACAGACTCATGACCAGGTAGGGAATCATCCACTCGGTCACCGCATCGGCGAATTGGCTGGCCCGGCGGTGCAGAGAGCGTCGGCTGCGTTAACGCTTCTCTATCCGGCGATTCCGTTTATCTTTATGGGTGAGGAATTTGCCACCCCGTCTCCGTTTTGTTTTTTTGTCGATTTTGGTGATCACTGGCTGCGGGATGCGGTTATCGCGGGAAGGAAGCGCGAATACGGGCACCATGACTGGCAGGAATTTATATCTCCGCTGGATGAAGATACCTATCTGCGTTCGAAACTTCCTTCCTATAGCGAGGGCGATGAACTCACATTGAAATGGTATCGATCACTTTTACAAATCCGCAAAGAGTGGCTGGCGAAAGGCATTATAGCTCCCGATCATTTTTCCGTGGAATCGGATAGTGGAACCGGAGTGGTTACTCTGCGATACAAAAATGCCTGGGTCACGGCACGGCTCGGGGATATGCAAAGCGGCTGCGAAGATGAGGTGGATTTGGAAGGGGAGGTGTTGCTCCATTCAAGGAACGTTACCAATGGAATCTCCAGCCTTGCGATGAACGAAGCTGCGGTCGGTTATTCGGGCTGAAAGTTTCGCAGGAAATCTGCTATCTCTTTTGGCGTTTTTAAACGGACGACGGTGAGGTGATCCCAGGTACCTTCGGTAGTCATTTTTTCGTATCGAGCGCGAACTATCGGGAAGGACGTCCACGCCCACACCATAATATTTCTTTCCGGATTCCAGTGGTAGAGATTGGATAGAGATTCGCGATTTCCATTCCAGAGCGTTTCTCTGTAAAATGCTCTTTTCAAAGTACGCTTTACGACTCTTCGCATTATGACGTTGCGAGGCAGATCCAGCCAAACTACACAATCCGCTTTCCGGTGATGGAAGCACTGAGTTGCGCGTGTGTAGTTACCGCAGGTCACCCAACCATTGCTGGTCTTTTCCGCTTCGAGAATTTGCTTTTCCAATTCCTCCCGAAATTGTTCGGGCGGACAAGCCGTCCAGTTTGGAAGGTGGTTTATCGAATCCAGTTCGATATGTTTGATACCGGTCAGACCGGCGAGTTTTCTCGCGAAGGTGGTCTTCCCGGACCCGGAATTTCCCACTACGACGAATTTTCGAAACGCCGCCCGATCCTCGTCCATTTGCCCGGGAACAATTCAGTTACAGAGGAGAGACGGTATAACCTTCTTTGGTATCTTTCACCTGCCAGCCTTGCGCGAGGATCGCGTCCCGAAGTTCGTCGGACCTTCCCCAGTCTTTGTTTTGTTTTGCTTCCCAGCGCTCCTTCGCCATATCTGCGATGTCGTCTGGTACGGCGGATTTCGTGGATTTCGGAATGTCGAGTCGAAGCCCGAGGGCATAGAGGCAACAGGCAAAACCGCGCCGCGCTTCATTGAGCGAATCGGTGTCGAGGTTGGGAATCTCCTTCAGGAACTGTTTGACGAGACTGAAAAGTTTTCCGAGAGCATCTGAGGTATTCAGATCATTGAGAAGCGCTTCGATGACAGGTTTGAAAGGCCCGAAATCATCGATGCTGGAAGCGGGTCCGTCCGGCAGGGCTCCCAGTTTTTCTTTAAAGTCACGGAGCCTTTCAAGCGCTTTTCCGGCGGCCTTGAGTGAGTCGAGCGTAAAGTTGAGCTGTTGTCCGTAACTCCCGGAGAAAAGAACATAGCGAACCTCTTCCGGAGTGAAGCCCTTTTCAGCCAGATCATCGATGGTGTAGAGATTTCCGAGTGACTTACTCATCTTCGCACCGTCGACCATGAGATGACTGATATGGAACCAATGGTCTACAAAAGAGGTGCCGTTGCAGCATTCACTTTGGGCGATTTCATTTTCGTGATGGGGGAAAAGCAAATCCTCTCCGCCGGAGTGAACATCAAAACTTTCGCCGAGATGCTTTTTGCACATAGCGGAACATTCGAGGTGCCAGCCGGGTCTACCCTGGCCCCACGGCGATTCCCAGTAGTTGGGGCCGTCCTCTTCTTTGCGGGCTTTCCAGAGAACAAAATCAGCCGCAGATTCTCTTTCGTATTCGTCAGAATCTTCGCGCTCGGTTTCGCTGGTCGTAATTTCGCGCTCTTTCAGGCGGGAAAGTTTTCCGTAGTCATCGAAGGAGTCGACTTTGAAGTATACGGAACCGTCGTCGGCCCGGTAGGCGTGTCCCTTCTCGATCAGGGTGGCAATCATTTCGATTTGCTCCGGAATATGCTCTACGGCACTCGGCTCCACATGTGGGCTGAGAAGATTGAGCGCCTCACTGTCTTTATGGAACTTTTCTGTCCATCCCGCCGTGAAGTCAGTGAGCGAAACCCCGGCTTCCTGAGACTGGCGAATTGTCTTGTCATCGACATCCGTGAGGTTGCGGACATGCTTCGTTTTTATTCCGGTCGATTCCACTACCCGGCGAAAAACATCCTGCATTACGAAGGTGCGGAAATTTCCGATATGGGCCGGTCCATAGACGGTGGGACCGCAACAATAGAATCTCAGGGTATCGCCCCTGGCCGGGACGACTTTCCTGTTTTCGCGAGTCTGACTGTCGTAAAGATGGAGACAATTCATCAAATAGATAGATTTGTAGGTGGAATAGTAAGTTTAACGCCTTTTGACGGAAGGTATAAACTGAGGCTTCATGAATTACAACTCTGTCGACAGGGATAGTGAGAAAAAGTTTATAATAAATTAATATGAATATTTATTTTTCCCGTTATTTACTGTAATTCTAATGCTTTTTTGAGCCAAGACCGGAATTAACGGAATCGGAAGTCTCAGATTGCATTCATTTCAAGTTCGGGTTAGCTCCCAACCATGTCCGATTCGTTCATTACCGATGACTTTATGCTGCAGTCAATTGCGGCGAAAGAGCTGTATCACGATTTTGCCAAAGACGAGCCGATACTCGATTTTCACAATCATCTGCCGCCGGATGAAATCGCCTCTGATCGCAGTTTTGCAAACCTGTTCGACGTTTGGCTGGCGGGTGACCACTACAAATGGAGAGCGATGCGGGCCAATGGAATTTGCGAAAGCCGGATCACCGGGGACGCGGATCCCAGAGATAAGTTTGATGCCTGGGCGGAAACGGTTCCGCATACCCTGAGAAACGCTCTGTATCATTGGACGCATCTTGAACTGGACCGGTATTTTGGGTTTGAGAAACTGTTTTCCCCGGACACAGCGGATGAGGTTTGGGAAGCCGGCAATGAGGCGTTGGCTTCACCGTCGTTTTCCTGCCGGTCTCTACTGGAGAAAATGAAAGTGAAAGCACTGTGCACCACGGATGATCCGGTTCATTCGCTGGAGCACCACAAGGCGATAGCCGGAGATGACTCGATAGACATCGTAGTGTATCCCACTTTCCGTCCGGATGCGGCGCTGTGGGTAAACGACAGTGAGCATTTTAACAACTACGCCAATCAACTCGCTGAAGTGAGTGGGGGGGACTGCGGATCCTTCAGCGGATTTCTCGATGCCATTCGTTCGCGGCACGATTTCTTTCACGAACTGGGCGGTAGAATTTCTGATCACGGTCTGTACACGATTTTCCAAACGGAATGCTCAAAAGCGGAAGCGGAAAAGATTTTTGATAAAGTGCGCACCGGGAAATGCGCTGACGAGGCGGAGACCGATAAGTTCGGAAACTTCCTGATGCTGTACTTCGCTGAACTTGATGCCTCCCGCGGATGGACGAAGCAGCTTCATATCGGGTGCGAAAGAAATAACAACAGTCGTGTTTTCGGCGAGCTGGGTCGGGATGTTGGTTGTGATTCCATTGCGGACATCAATCACACCGCTGCTTTCCGTCAGTATCTGGACACTCTCGATAGTCGCGGGCAACTGCCGAAGATGATTGTTTATAACTTGAATCCGAAAGACAACTATTCCCTGTCCGCGATGGTCGGAAACTTTCAGTCCGGCAAGCCCGGTGAACCACCCTGTCGCCTCCAGCTCGGAACCGCCTGGTGGTTTCTCGATACCAAAGAAGGCATGGAGTGGCAAATCAATGCGTTCTCAAACACATCTCTACTTTCGAGATTTCTCGGAATGTTGACTGATTCGAGAAGTTTTCTCTCGTTCACGAGGCACGAATATTTCCGCCGAATTTTGTGCAACGTGGTCGGTCAGGATGTAGAGAACGGGGAAATTCCCCGCGATATGGAGCTGGTCGGAAATATGGTGAAGCGAATCTGCTATCAGAACGCCGCCGATTTCTTCGGTCTGGATGTGTAGGATGTTTCCGGCGGTCTACTCTTTTACCAGTCGACCGTCATGAAGTCCGCACTCGGATTTTTCGCCGGCTTTGGCGGGATCGAAGTAGGATGTCTCGTCGGGTAGATCGTGCTCGGCGAGGTAGGCATCCATTTCGGCGTCGGTCCAGTCGAGGATCGGATTGACTTTGAGGATTCCATTTGGCCCGGCTTCGAGGTAGTTCATCCCGGCGCGATTGGCGTTTTGCACACGTCGCAGGGCGGTGAACCAGGCGGCCCCGTCCAGTTCGGCCATTCCGCGGCGGAAGGGTTCCAGTTTCACCGTCTCGCTGAAAGCATGAATCGAGGCTTCCTGTTCAGCGGTCCTTTGCTCCTCGGGCACATAGGCTGCCTCGGGGATTTTTGCCGATTCGAGCGGGGTGAACTTGTGAATGTTCAGATTCAGCTGATTGATCGTTTTTTCGGCAAACCGGTAGGTGGGATCCAGATTGAGTCCGTGATCGATCCACAGGACGCGAATGTCCGGCTTGCGACGGGTCACCAGATGCAGGATTACCGCTTCGTAAGGACGGAAGTTAGTCGTCACAATGGCATCGCCGTCAGAGAGGTCGAGGGCGAACTGAACGATTTCGTCAGCGGATTTTCCTTCCAGCTGGGTGTTGGCGGTTTCAAGATCAATAGCAAGTTTCATCCACTGAAAAATAGTAACAGGATTTAATTCTCTAATTCTCTATCGAGTGAGTCAGATTTATAAGGTATGGAAATTACAGGATGGGCCGCAAGGGTCAAATGAAAAGTGCTGTAAGGGTCTAGAGCTTGACCCACTCCGGAGTCCGGAGCAGCAATGTTTCCCCGGAGGGTGTCTTGAATGGAAGATCGCCGCCTCCCGAGCTTTTCGTAATGAGCGGAACCGCTGTGAAGACCATCGGGTCATCCGGGCCTGATTTTTCGGCGTGGATGACGGCAGCGGCTACGGATGACTTTCCGATTTCAAAGGTTTCCCCGACTTTGTATTGATCTGCCGCTGTGACCGGTTCGGTGGTCGGGAGAAGTAATTTCACTTTGGCATCCGGAAACTTATGAGCTGTGCCGGTGACCATGATTCCTTTCGGAAACATATCCTTTTCGGAAAGGGGGCGAATTTCCTCCGCGACAAATGTTCCGTAAATAAAAGTCGCCGGGGATCGGTCTTTGTAGTTCCACAGATAGTTTCGTTTCAGGATTCCGTTGTAGGCTCTAAGCTGGGAGCGCTTAAAGGGATAGGCCTGGGAATAGAGTTCTTTAGGTGAGCGGAATTTGCCTCCGGCCACTCCGGTACTGGTGAAACCCCGGAGCGGTTCGAGTTTTTCAAACCTTGTCAAAAGACTGTAACTGAAGGGGTGCTCCGGATGGCCGAAAACCATGTTGCAGAACGACCAGGAGCCGATGTTCAGCCCGAGGAGAACCATGATCACAATTATCCAGGTGAACAGGTTGGCGCGGTCATTGATTTCCTCTTCAACAACCGGGCTGGTGGTGGAAAAAGTGCTTCCTTTATCTTCGAGAAATCGCATGAACTGGAGGTGGAAAGTCTATTTTTCACTCCCGCAAACCGAACCGTCCATCGTTTCGGGATCATAAGCAGGTTGTTTCTCTGAATTGGTCGGCTCAAACGAGGTTCCGCAGCCGCAGCTCCGGGCCGCATTGGGGTTTTCGATTTTGAATCCACTGTCGTTGAGGGCATCCACGTAATCGAGATTGATACCGGCCAGATATTCTTCGCTCTCCTTGTCGATGAAAACCTTCACGCCGTCTTTTTCGATCACGGTGTCGGTAGCTTCAGGGGAAGTCACTTTCATGGCGTAGCTCATGCCGGCACACCCTCCTTTTTCGACAAAGAGGCGTAAGCCTGTCTCTTCCCGGCCCTCAAGCATTTTATGAAGTTGTTGAGCCGCTGCGTCGGTAATTGTGATCATGGGAAAATATACGACAAAATTACCATTCTGTTCATAAATAAATCGGTTGTCTTGAAGAAGCGAAGGTTCTGAAAGATTGAATGTCGCCTTCGGCAAAATTGTGGCTAAGGTGCCTGGTAAAGTTATGGGAAAGGGAAAAATTCGTCTGTTATCCGAAGCACTCGCCAGCCAGGTCGCCGCCGGGGAGGTAGTGGAGCGTCCCAGCTCCGTGGTTAAGGAACTGGTCGAGAACAGTATCGACGCCGGAGCTTCGAATATTGAGATCCGCACGCAGCGGGGCGGCATCGCCCTGATCCGCGTTACCGATGACGGCTGCGGGATGAACCGGGACGATGCGCTGATGTGTCTGGAAAGGAACGCCACGTCGAAAATCCGCTCAAAAGAGGATCTCGCCGCGATTTGTACCCTGGGTTTCCGAGGTGAGGCGATTCCCAGTATTGCCAGTGTGTCGAAATTTACCCTGAAAACGCGGGAACACGACTCCATCACCGGAACGGAAGTGATTATCAACGGTGGAAAAGTCATCAGCGTAAAAGACAGCGGGGAACAGGCCGGCACGCAAATCGAGGTTCGTTCGTTGTTTTTCAATCTGCCGGCCCGGAAAAAGTTCCTGCGCACCGAGAATACTGAGTTTTCCCATCTCGAGCAGGTGGTGCGGACTCAGGCGATTGCTCATGAAAATATTCGTTTTGCGTTGGTCAGCAACGACCGGCTCGTGTTTCAGCTGCCTGCTACAACAAGTTTGCGGGAGCGGATCGCCGGGCTCAGCGGAAATGATCTCGCGTCCCGTTTGCTGGAGCTGGAGCCTCATACGCAAAACGGAGTTACCGTGCGGGGATTCATCGGGCCTCCCGGAATGGGCCGAAGTGACCGTAAGCAGCAGTTTACTTTTTTAAACGGTCGACCTGTCGAGGCGATCATGCTGACCCGGGCGCTGCGCGAGGGATTTCATACTGCCTTGATGAAAGGGCAGTATCCGGTGACATTTATCTTTCTCGAAATGGACCCGACGGCAGTGGATGTGAACGTTCACCCGGCAAAAAGGGAGGTCCGGTTCCACGATGGATTCGGCGTTCAGGATGCCATCGTCAAAGCAGTGCAGGAAACTCTGCGTCGCCAGATGCGCCGCCCTGTAGGAGGCGTCGGCTTGACGGGAACAGATTCGACGCTGCCCAAACCGCAGCCACAATATCGCGAAGAAACGGTGGTGCAGCCCAGTTTAATTCCCGAAACGGAACAGCGGTCGCTGCGAAATGACTGGGCCGCGACAGCGACTCAACAGGGTACAGTCCCGGACCGTACAGGGCACAGTCCCGAAACTGACAGGGTACAATCGGTCGTTCCGGCCGTTTCGGAAACCGTTACGGAGGAAGTCGTCGCGCCGGTGGAGGTGCCTGCAGAGCCGGAACCGGAGAGCGAAGACGGCGGATTGAAAGCGGAGGATTACCGGATCATGGGCGTTTTGGGGAAACTCTACGTTCTGATGGAGAGTAAAGAAGGTCTCGTCCTGATGGATCAGCACGGTGCCCATGAAAGGGTTCTGTTTGAAGAAATGATGAGGAGAATGGAATCGGAAGATGTTCCCTCGCAAAGACTGCTGACGCCGATCACTATGGAACTGGCTCCGCGGGATTTCGATCTGGTCTCACAAAACACCGAAGTGCTCAGCAAACTCGGTTTCGGCGCTGAACCGTTTGGTTCAAACACGTTGAAGATCGACGCTCTTCCGACCTTTTTAAAAAGCGACGACCCGGAAGGATTTATCCACGATGTGATTGATGAAATTCGGAAAGACAGCGATAAAATGTCCAAAATGCGCCTCGGTGAGGACATGGTCGCAACCACGGTATGCCGCCATGCTATCAAAGCGAACGATCCGCTGCATCGCGAAGAATTGCAGCGCCTGTTGGAGGATTTACTGGAGTGCGATATGCCGTATTGTTGTCCCCACGGTCGACCCACCCTGATCCAGATCACCTATGCCGAACTGGATCGCAAATTCGGGAGGCGGGTCTAAGCTTCGGCCTGATGTATGCGAAAGGATACTTAGTTAAGTGTATGCGATCAGATACAAAAACCATGTTGTATGCGATCGGATACGTGATACGCTTTCCTCGCGAATGGAAATAAGAACGGCAAAAGAGCTGGGAGCCTTGGTAAAGGCCCGGCGAAACGAGCTTGGCTGGAGCCAGCAGAAACTGGCAGATGAAACCGGAGTCCAGCGGCTCTGGATCATTCAGTTTGAAAAAGGTAAAAATACCGCTCATATCGGGCTGGTATTCCGGACTTTGCGGGCTTTGGATATCACTCTTGAAGTCGATCCGAGGCCGATATCGCCTGCGTCTTCGGCGGAAGTAAATCTGGATTCACTTCTCGGCGATGATTGAGCAACTTCATGCCATCGCGGATGGAAAAGCAGTGGGAATACTTTCGTGGAATCGAAACTCCAATCAATTCCGCTTTGTCTACGATGATGAATGGATCGATTCGCCGAACGGATATCCTCTGTCCCTCAGTATGCCGATGGCGGGGCGGCAGTATTCCCACAAGGTGGTTTCAGCCTTTATCGAAGGTCTTCTGCCCGATAATTCCATTGTCCTCGATGAATGGGCGAAACGATTTAACGTCTCTGCGAAAAATCCATTTCGGCTTCTCGCCCATGTCGGAGAGGAATGCGCCGGGGCGATCCAGTTTGTCACGCCCGACCGCCTCAGGGAATTCTCGGGAGAAAGTCGTGGAGGGATCGATTGGCTGGACTCCGGTGATCTTGCTCACCGGATTGATCTTTTGATGAAAAACCACGGGGCCACCCGACTGGGGGAAACCGAAGGGCAGTTCAGCCTCGCCGGAGCGCAGCCTAAAATCGCTCTCTTTTATGACAGAAAACAGGATCGCTGGGGGATTCCCTCGGGTTTGATGCCGACGACTCACATCTTGAAACCCAGCGGCAGTGATCTCAACGGTCATGCGGAAAACGAGCATTTTTGCCTGAAACTTGCCGAAAAGCTGGGTTTTCCGACGGCGAAGAGCGATGTCAAAACGCTGGGCGGTCGATCTGTGATTGTGGTGGAAAGATATGATCGGATCGAAACGGCCGAAGGAGTTCGCCGGATTCATCAGGAGGATATGTGTCAGTCGTTGGCATGCGATCCGGGCCTGAAATACCAGCGGGAAGGAGGGCCTTCTCCTGAGCAAATCATCAAACACATCCTCGGCAACTCTTCCAGTCCGGTAAAGGATCAGGAACGATTTATTGATGCGCTGATTTTCAATTTTCTGATCGGCGGAACGGATGCGCACGCCAAGAACTATTCCTTTCTCATCGCCGCCGGCGGTCAGGTCCGGCTGGCTCCTCTTTATGATATCGCGAGTGTTTTTCCGTATAAACACCTCTACAACGAAAGAAAAACCAGGTTGGCGATGAAGATCGGCGGGAAGTACAAATTCAGTGAGATCGGCGAAGCGGCCTGGCGAAAAGCGGCTTCGGAATGGCAAATCAACGAGAAAAAATTGTTCTCCAAAATCCAGGAAATCAGCGGAAGGATTGTAAATCTCTCAAAATCAGTGCATGAAGAAATGAAAGAAAGCGGGATCGATCATGAAGTTGTCGAGGGAATCCCGGCATTGATCGCAAGTCACGCCGAACGCGAGGCCTTCCGACTGGCGTAATGCCATCCCCAAAACGGGATGCAGCGAAAGGCCGCCTGTGTATCGTGGCGGATGATGAAATGGTGCCTTTCTCCTCTCCTGCTCGTCGGTTTTCTCTGCCTTGGCCGCTTCGCTGTGGCGGCAGATGACCGTCCCAATATCGTATTTGTGTTTTCCGACGACCACGCTACTCAAGCAATCAGTGCGTACGGAGGGCGGTTGGCCGAAATCGCACCGACCCCGAATCTGGACCGGATAGCAGAAGAGGGGATGCGCTTCACCCGCTGCATGGTCACCAATTCGATTTGCGGGCCGAGCCGGGCCACCATTCTCACCGGGAAATACAGTCACAAAAACGGGTTTTTCATGAATGAAAAAACGAAATTTGACGGCTCGCAGCAGACTTTTCCGAAACTGTTGCAAAAAGCCGGCTACGAAA
>JARGOZ010000109.1 GCA_029213025.1 Verrucomicrobiales bacterium | reverse complement strand
AAATTAATTTTTTGAATTAACTTGAAAAATACCTTCTCATGGAAGGGTACAGTCGGCTTTAATAGCAGACCTCGACCAGAGAAAGCCCGTCGGGTGGCGCACAGTAGGGTGCTTTTTCCTGTTCCGGAGGTTCGCGAAGCCAGTTCTCGACCGTGTATATTTCCAGTTTGTCTTTGGCCAGATAGATGCCCGTGCCAATCAAGAACCGAACCATTTTGTAAAGGAAACCGCTGCCGTGAATATCGATATCAAGGTAATCCGGTCCGGGCGATGAGGGGGTAATTTGAAAGATGGTTCTTTCCGTGTCTCTGCCTTCATCTTTGCCGTCGTTTCGATTCGCTGAAAAGGCCCGGAAATGATGGGTTCCTTCAAAAACGGAGAGCTTTTGCTGAAATTGATCGAGAGGAAGATTTCTGCAGTGGAGGACCAGTCCGTAATCGAGAGGAGGCAGAACTTCGCCGGCGAAAATCCGGTACCGGTAAATTTTCCCCCGTGCATTGAAACGGGCGTGAAACCCGGAGTCCACTGGTTCGCAGTTCATAATTCGGATTCGGGGAGGCAGTTGAGCGTTAAGGGATTTTTGCCACGCAGTGGAGTCCATTTTCCATGTTCCCGGTGTGTCGAAATGTGCGACCTGGCCAAGTGCGGAGACTCCGGCATCGGTCCGGCCCGAACCGTGAAGCGATGAAACAGCCGGGCAGACCTTTTGCAGAACCGCAAGGATATGATCCTGAACGGTATTACCGCCGGGTTGACTCTGCCAGCCCTCGAGGAGACGTCCATCATAGGCGATGGTGAGTTTGAACCGTTGTTTCTCTATTTCCATTCGATGGCGGAACCGTAGTTGCACCTTGTGGTCCCTTCATCTAATTTCCGGCGCATTGAAAGTATCGAAATATTTTGAAAATGTTGATCTGAAGCAACATTTCAGAGAATTCTACCGCTTTTTCCTTCCTTTGTTTGTTCTGATATTTGGACTCGCCCTCGCTATATGGGTTTCGGTGAAACCGAAGAGCGATGACGATCCGGCAGCCGGGGAAGAAAAAGGAGTGGATGCTTTTGTCGGGCTTCTTAACCCGAATCTAGAGGAGCTGATATTCGATCCGGCCTTTGCCGTGCTCAGTCCGGTTGAAATGGTGACGGCACCCACGGCAGTCCGGTTTGATCCTCCCATGGGGTCGGAACATGCCGGGCTGACCTACAATGCGCAGCCTTTCCTCACGACAAGGCACTTGGGGGACGATATCAATGGCATCGGAGGCAACAATTCGGATTTAAATGACCCGGTATTTGCCGTAGCGGACGGAAGAGTGATTTATACCGGTTGGCCGGCTGATGGATGGGGCAATGTGGCGATTCTCCTTCACGAGTTGCCCGATGGAAGGCTAGTCGAATCATTCTACGGGCATCTGGACCGGATTGGTGTTTTCGTCGGCCAGCGGGTGCGAAGAGGTGATCGAATAGGTGAAGTGGGCAATGCTGACGGTAAATATCTCGCCCACCTTCATTTCGAGCTGCGGACCAGCCCTGCTCTGGATTGTGGTGCCGGTTATGCGGACGCGGCACTGGATCGTTTGCCGGGTGAATTTTCTCTGATCAAATGGCGCGGGCGACCTGACGATCAGCTTGCTCCTCCGCCGGTAGGGGATTCCGTAGAACCGCAATCATCCATCGAGGTGGAAACCAATCCGTAAAATTTTCATACCTGATGGGAGATCCTACTTTCTGGCTTACCATTTTGCTGCTCGGCGCGGCCGCTTTTGTCCAGTCTGCGACAGGTTTTGGTCTGGCGATTGTGTGTATGGCCGGGTTGCCGCTGATGATGACGGTGCGGGATGCGGTAACACTAACTGCGATGTTGAATCTGGTAGTGTGTGTCGGTGTGATCATGTTCAATCGCCAGGGGATCAGTCTGAAGAAATGCTGGCCGTTGATTATAGCGATCAGTATTGGGATTCCGATAGGGTACTACGGTCTGCGGTCGTTTAATGATGTATGGGTCACGAGAATACTGGGGGTGGTGCTGATATCGATTGCTCTGACCGAGTTTCTGCGAAAGGAAGTGATTCAAATGTCTCCCAGGGCCGGGATACCGATTTGCATCGGCGGAGGAATTCTGGGAGGCGCTTTCAATGTCGGAGGGCCGCCGATCGTCGCCTATGTGTATTCCCAGGACTGGAGTAAAATTCAGATGGTCGCAATTCTGCAGACGGTATTCCTCGCTTCCGGGCTGGTTAGAAACGGGTTAATGTTTATCGAAGGTGACACAACTCTGCTCCTTGTTCGAATGCTACTGTTTTCGATCCCGGCGGTGGTGATCGGAATTTGGATCGGAAAGATTGTGTTGGACCGGACTCCGTTGGTCTGGTTGAAAAAGGTCGTTTTTGCGGCTGTTTTTGCTATCGGGGTCTTTTATATCAAAGGCTCGATCGCGAAATGAGTCTTCAATTTTTCTGCGACCTCTTCCATCGGCAGACCGATGACGTTGGTGGCCGAGCCGTTTGATTCGGCAATGATCAGATGGCCGTGTTCCTGGGCGGCATACGCTCCGGCTTTATCGAGGGGATCGATGAGCGAGTGGTAGTTTTTCATCTCCTCTTCGCTTAGTTCCCTGAAGGTCACTTCGGTGGCGACATCGAATTCGATGATTTGTCCCGACCCGTGTTTGATGAGGCAGACGGCCGTGTAGACATGGTGGGTTTTGCCGTTCAGTTCCGCAAGCATAGTGGCCGCTTCTGTCAGATCAGCCGGTTTTCCGAGTGACCTCTCGTTAAACAACACCAGAGTATCAGCTGCGATCACAACCTGGTCCGGAGAATTCTCCGCTACGGCCAGGGCTTTGATTTTCGCGTTAATTGCCGTCAGTTCGCGGATTCCTATAGATGGATCATCAATTTCCTCGATATCCGGCGGTCGTACTTCAAATTGATAACCGGCCTCCGACAACAGGTCTTTGCGGCGCGGTGATCCTGAGGCAAGAACAATGGGTGCTGAAATCATGCCTGTTTAAATTCGCCGGCGAAAAAGGGATTATGTTTTTTCTCCTCTCTTACGCTACTCATCGGACCATGGCCCGGGCAAATGACCGTTTCGTCGGGCAGAGTCAAAATTTTCTTCAGATTGTTCTCCCAGGCATCGGCAAAGGAAACGATACCTCCGCCCATGGAACCGGCAAAAATGGCATCGCCCACCACCGCAACAGGGCGTTGTAAACCGTTAATGACGAATGTAGTACCGCCGCAGGAATGGCCGCTTGTGGTGCGGGTTTCCACCTGCAAACTGCCGATTGTGAAAGTGTCTCCTTCGTCGAAGAGAGTGGTGGAAGGCCAGGGCTCCGCGCGATTGGAATAAACTGTCGGATTACCCGTTTTTTCTTTCAATCGGTTCAGATCGGCGATGTGATCATTGTGGGTGTGGGTCAGGAAAATACTTTCCACTGAGATCCCTTCCTGCTCCGCTTTTTTGACCATCGGGCTGCAATCGGTTCCGGTATCAAAACATGCGCCGACTTTCGCTTCCGGGTCGAAGACCAGGAACGAATTGACTCTCATGTCCCGGTAAGGTGTATTGAATTGTTCCAGCCCTTCGAGGATGACGGCGCGGGGATACCATGCTTTCGACGCGGCGACCAGCAGGGCGTCAGCGTCCAGTCCCAGAGCCTTTGCGACCTTTGGCAGGGCACCTTCGTCACAGAATTCGCCCCGGCAAAGTCGGGAAAGAACATCGCGCGGTTCGCCGGTTTTTGCAGCGAGCTGTTGTTCCGTAACGCTGCGACCCCTCATCGTTTTAACGATGATGTCTTCGAATAAGTCTTCGATCGGTATCATTTGCAGGTAATCTGGAGGCTTTTCGTGATTTTTCTTGTCCGTATTGGAAATAAATGGAAGAATGTTAGCCTGTGTGAGGTATTTACAATGCCCATGCAATAATAAAAATACATAGGCCCGGATTCGGGTTTTACCTAACAATAGTTAACTACAATGAAAACAATAAAAAAGAAAGCAGTTAAGGGTTTTACCCTTATTGAGCTGCTTATCGTGATCGCGATTATCGGGATCCTCGCCGGGGTGGCTACTCCGGCGTATAACGGTATTCGCCAAAGCGGTATGCGAACGAAAGATCAGAGTAATATCCGTCAGATTCTTCTGGCTTGCCGGGTATTTTCCAGTGACTTCGAAGGTCTTTACCCTTCTTATGATCCGGAAGCAGACAGCGACAGTGGAGACGAAAGCAGTTTTTCCTCTTCCTACGAAGCGTTTAATGTGTTGATCCCCGACTATATCGATACTGAAGCGGTATTCTGGATTCAAACCAAGCACCCTGATAAGATGAGACCACCCGAAGAAGACGGTGAAATTGAGTCTGACGAGTGTGTGTACGGATACGTGGTCGGCCAGACCGACTCCAGTTATTCCAACTCACCTCTCGTTTTTGATGGAATTATGGACAGTGCCGGCGTGATGGGAGAATATCACCCCTGGTTGAACAAGAAGAAATGCGTCGTTGGGTTCTGTGACGGTCACGTTTCCCAGCTTCCACTTTCCAGTGCGAAGGCAGGAGCAACTGTAAGATCTCCGGATCGTCGTATCGACAACATCTTCGAAGAGCGTACCACTGATGAAGACGGTAAGTCCAGTGGCGGGTATCTCGCTACTGAGCAGGGCAATGTCCTGCTTCCTCAGTAAGATTGAAAGCCAATCTTTTCACGAAAACCCGGGAGGTCACTTCCGGGTTTTTTCGTGCCCTGCCCTCAGCCGTTTCTGCTGTCTACGAATACGCTGTGCATTCCTGCAGCCGTCGCGGCGTCGATGCCTGCCTGCCCGTCTTCAAAGACCAGGCAGCGCTGAGGAGGCACTCCCATTCTTTCTGCTGCGAGCAGAAACATATCAGGGGCGGGCTTGCCTCTTTCCACCTCGGCCGGGGTAATAATGATATCAAAATAATCCCAGAGTCCGGTGTATTTTAATGACGGTTCGACAAGTGCGAGATCGCTGCCGGTGCCAATGGAAATGGGCATCCCGGAATCAAGGCATTTTCGGACCTGATCAGCAACAGCTTCGACAGGCGTCAATTCATTCATCCGCTCCATGTACCATTGCAGCTTGTATTCGTGAACTGAATCGGGGCAAATATCGGAATTGTGCTGTTGATTCAGGTTACCCACGATGACCCGGTCCGGAATTCCGGCTCCGGCGTAGAACTCGTCTTCCGTCCAGTTCCAGGGTGCGTCGTGATGGCGGAAGCTGGCGGTCCATGCTTTGTAATGCAGCGGCATGGAATCGACCAGTGTGCCGTCGCAATCAAAAATGTAACCTTCAAAATTTCCTTCGGGGATGTCCAGAATCATCCCCTGAAGATTGACGGGTTGAGAAAAAGATCAATTCGCAGTTTTGTCCTTTTGCGCAACAGTTGCCGACCTGATTTTGAAAACATTGCTTTCCACCGAGATAGGCCGCCTTCGCATCGCATCGATGCTGGATGGCATTTCCTACATCATTCTACTTGGATTTTCCGTGCTGAAAAGGGTATGGGATATGCCGGGAGTCATTCGTATTCCGGGGATGATCCACGGGGGGCTTTTTGTTGCGCTTTGTCTTGCGATCCTTCTTGCTTTGACGGCCAGGAAGTTGCCGGTTTTGTGGGCCGTTGTCACATTCTTCTGCGCATTACTTCCCCTGGCCCCGTTTTTTTTGGACCGAAAACTGCGAACGTTTCAGGCAAACCCCGACTAGACGATATGGCATTGAAGAAAAAACGAATCATGAATCCGGAGCGCCGGCGACTTAGTCTTAGCGATTCGCGAAAGGCCAACTGGCAAAGGTGGGGACCTTATCTTGCGGAGAGACAATGGGGAACGGTTCGTGAAGATTATTCTCACAACGGCGATGCCTGGCATTACTTTCCCCACGATCATTCAAGGAGTCGCGCCTATCGCTGGGGCGAGGACGGTTTATTGGGATTTACCGACCGGCAATGCCGCCTCTGTTTTGGTCTGGCCCTGTGGAACAGTTGCGACCCCATCCTGAAAGAGAGATTATATGGATTAACCGGGCACAGTGGCAACCATGGTGAGGATGTAAAAGAATTGTATTATTATCTGGATGCCACGCCGACTTCTTCCTATGTAAAAAGTCTCTACAAATATCCGCAGTCGACCTTTCCCTACGATGAATTGACGGAAGTGAATTTACAGCGTGATAAAAAGGCTCCGGAATACGAGATACTCGATACCGGTGCGTTTGCCAATGACGCCTACTGGGATATCACTGCGGAATATGCGAAGACCGGAGCCAATGATATACATATCCGGATCACTGCGGAAAACAGGGGGCTGAAAACCGCTACCCTCCAGGTTTTGCCACAACTATGGTTTCGGAATACCTGGACCTGGATTTGTGAGTGGGAAGAGCAACTTCAACGTCCTTCCCTGGAGCTTCAGGACGACGGATACATTCTGGCTCAACATGAAACGCTTTCCGAATTCGGATTTTACGCCAGGGAAGCTCCTGCCGAATGGCTCTTTACCGAGAATATGACCAATCGGCAAAGGTTATATAATGCTGAAAACGAATCCCCTTATGTGAAGGATGCCTTTCATAACTACATTATTCATCACCAGGAACACTGCGTGAATCCGGAAAAGAGAGGCACCAAAGCAGCCGCGCGCTACGAGTTGAAGGTGCGACCGGGTAAAGCAAAAAGCCTGAGCTTCCGGCTGGCTTCCACGGATGAGTTTTCCCGTAAAAAAAATCCATTTGCCAGGACAAAATCTGTATTTGACCGTGCGATTGCCGAAGCGGATTCGTTTTATTCCAATATTATAAACCCGAAGCTGTCGGACGATGATAAATCGATTCAACGCCAGGCGTATGCGGGGCTTTTACAGAGCAAACAGTTTTATCATTACTCGGTACGAGACTGGATGGCCGGGGATCCCTCGCAGCCCAGTGCTCCGCCGGTGAGAGTGCGTAATACAGAATGGAAGCACCTGTATAATCGGGCCATCATATCAATGCCGGATAAATGGGAGTATCCCTGGTATGCGGCATGGGACCTGGCTTTTCACGCGATCCCTTTTACAGAGATCGACCCGAAATTTGCCAAAGATCAACTGGTTCTCTTCCTGCGGGAATGGTATATGCATCCTAACGGCCAGATTCCGGCCTATGAATGGAATTTTTCCGATGTTAATCCGCCGGTCCATGCCTGGGCCGTCTGGCAGGTGTATAAGATGACTGGATCTCCCGGTGAGAGAGACAGAATTTTTCTCGCAGAGTGCTTTCACAAGCTGATGCTGAATTTTACCTGGTGGGTCAATCGGAAAGACCCTGAGGGTAAAAACTTGTTTTCCGGCGGCTTTTTGGGGCTGGATAATATCGGCGCTTTCGACCGTTCTAAACCTCTACCTGACGGAACCGAACTGGTTCAGGCTGATGGCACGGCGTGGATGGCTTTTTATGCCGGAACGATGCTGAGTATAGCGGTAGAGTTGGCCTCAAAAGACAAAGCCTACGAAGGGGTTGCTTCGAAGTTTCTCGAGCATTTTATTTCTATAGCAGAAGCTGCTCACGATATCAGCCGTGGGGCGATATGGCACGAAAAGGACGGATTTTACTACGATTCTCTGCGTGTAAACGGGAAGGAGCAACATATGGCAATCCGCTCCCTTGTTGGACTATTGCCTATTTGCTCGGTAGAGTTGCTTTCCACCGAGGTCGTTGACCGGTTGCCGTTATTCAAGCGGCGCATGGAGTGGTTTATCGAGCACAACCAAATATTTGACCAGGATGAGAGCAGTCTGATTTTCGGGGATGCGGAAAAAGGTACTCATCCCGGACAGATGCTTATAGCGATGCCTTCCCAGTCGCGGTTGGAGAGGGTTTTGCAGTGCCTCTTTGATGAAGATCATTTCCTCTCGCCTTATGGTATCCGCAGTCTTTCCAAATACCACGAGAAGAACCCCTTTAAAATCAAGCTGGATGGATCGGAGCACACCGTTGCCTATACCCCGGCGGAATCGGATAACTACCTGTTTGGCGGGAATTCGAACTGGAGAGGGCCGGTATGGTTTCCGGTAAATTATTTGATTATCGAGGCACTTGAAAAGTATCACAGTTTCTATGGCGACAGCCTCAAAGTAGAGTATCCGACCGGATCGGGAAACCGGGTTACTCTGGATAAAGCGGCTGATGACATAAGCCGGAGACTGGTTTCTCTTTTTCAGAAAGATGGAAACGGTGACCGGCCGGTTCACAGAGATCACGCGGAAATGTATAGAAAGCCAGGCTTCTCGGACTTATCTCTTTTTTATGAGTATTTCCACGGTGACAACGGGCGGGGAGTGGGAGCGTCCCACCAAACCGGTTGGACCGGCCTTGTCGCGAAGTTGATGGAAAAGATGTAGTTCGGATGGTCAAAGGCGGAGGTATCTCCCGTCAAGATTGGTAGATCCAACAGGGTACAATAGGGGACCTAACAGGGTACGATTTTCCTGTGCGCCCGGGTATATTTGCATAATTTATCTAAATTATTTTTATTTCTTAAATAATCATGTAAATTATGGAAAATCTACTATGGGGTTCTCGAAAAAGCTGGAGTTTCTATACAGGCAATTCGTGTCGGTGACGAGAGTCCCGGAGCGGTTTCGCTATGTTCTGGATATCGCCTTAATGGTTTTGGTAATCGGGACCGTGAGTTGGTTGTTCCGGCGATCCGATCCGGCGTGGCTGGAAATAAATCCCTCTCCCTGGTTGTTGATTCCACTATTGATTGGCTTCCGGTACGGATTCTGGGACGGAGTTCGGGCTGCTGCCGTATCCGCGTTTTTCTCTTCGCTTTTAATCTGCATACCCAATGCAGGTAATCTTCCGGCGCTTCTGGCTGAGAATGCTGCACACTACGGATCGTATATTGCCTGTGCCGGCGTGGCTGGTTTTGCGAGGAATCTATTTACGGATACAACACCACAACTGGAATCGGAGTTCGCTTTTGTGAAAGAGGAACTGTCCCGACGGCAAGCGGAAGTATCCTTGTACCAGGAAAACGAAATCCAGCTGAAACAGACTCTTTTTCTCCACAACGCCGAATTTGTATCAATGCCGGATGAACTGGTGAAGGTATTTCAAATTGAGGACGACAGGGAGGCGGCTCAGGAAATAATGGAACTTATGCACCACAATTTTGGAGTTCTGTCCGCCGGTATGTATATCGAATCAAGCGCCGGAACCTTCTCTAAGATTGCCGAATGCAGTGGTTCCTGCGGTGAAATGCCCAAAACAATTTCAGCTGCGCGCAATAAAATGATGGCCACAGCCGTCCGGGAAAAGAAACTGATCACATGTAGGGATTTGTGGGATTACAAAAGCCCTGGCAGTAAGAGTGACTATCTCGCTGTGGTTCCTGTTTCCGCAGGCAGGGCTCATCTTTTAGTGCGTCGAATGAGACTCGCCTCGATTTCATGGAATAACTTTGGCTGCATGGAAGCTGTTCTGAATTTCTGGATGGGGGGGAGGACGAACCGGTCCAGACCGGTGGGCAGGGAGGACTTTGCTGTGGCGGTAGACAGAGCGATTGCATTGCGGGATAACACCGGAATGGCTGCTTGCGTGCTGCAGTTTGAAGGAAACAAAAAAAGTATTGACCGTGTCTCGAAACTTTCTATACCGGGCTACTACGCAAGAATGGGAGCGTCTCTTTATGTCCTCGTGATGGACGGGAAAAAGGGGGCTAAAGCTTTCGGAGAGAAGGCGACCTCTTCGATCGAGGGAGGGGTTAAATATACCGTTAAGTCATTGGACGCCATCCGGGGACAATGAAATCGAATCCTTTTCATACGCTCTGGATTTTAGCTGTAGTGGATTTTCTGCTGATATTTGCAGTACCAGCTGTCCCTGCGGTTGCCTTTGCTGTTCATATTCTTCTTGTATCGGCGTATTTCGTAGTTCTTCTCAGGTATACCGATCTGGTTCAGAAGGGTGGCAGGGTTACATTTCTGGGTTTTTCTTTGCTGTTGTGTATTCTCGCGCCGTTTGCCGGATTGCTTGGCGTCGGGGTGTTGCTGTACAAAACGGGATCCGGAGGAAAGTACACCCACGATATTTCCGGGTTAGTTGTCGGTAATCCGTTGCGGGAATGTTCCGGTGGCAGGTTGCCGCCGGTAGAGTTTCCGATTCTTACCTCTCTGGGCAGGGAAAACTACGAAGGGCTGGAGAAGTCGGTCGGTTTTGTAAAAGACTGTTACAATGAGTCGGCGGTTAATTTACTAAAGAAAATTCGTGATGACTCGAATGCTCTGTCCAGTCTTCACGCCGGAGCAGCGGTTTCTGTTCTAGCTGGACAGGGTGAAGAAATGCTGTCAGGCGCGCAACCCGGGAACGGTCACCATAATGTTGATACAAACTACCGTATGGGGTCGGTGTATCAGATTCAGGCTATGTCCGGGACGGTTACCAGTGAGGAAAAGCTCAGATTGTTGCAAAAAGCGATCCAATCATTTTCGGAATGCCCGGACGACCAGGCGTCAGTAATTGGTCTGGCTGAGTGTTTCGTCGCTTTGGAGGATGTGGAGCGTGGTTCCGCGATACGCAGTGAATTGGACGAATCTGACAGTGTGAGTAGAGAAAAAATTCGGGAATTGTGTGCGCTAACCGGAGACTGGCAGACCCTGCAACTTTCGGCGGAAAGAGAATCGGATCACGTATTCGGATTAGAGTTTTGGAAAGGATCGAGGCGAAGATGAACGGTAATTTCAAAAGTTCGGTTGATGTCTGCTTTATATTGGAAGGAACCTATCCTTTCGTTAGTGGTGGAGTTTCGACATGGGTCCATCAGGCGATCTCTACAATGCCTGATCTTTCGTTTGCTATACATTACATCGGTGCACAGGCCGGCGCAGTAGGGAAGTCAAAATATGATGTTCCCTCCAATGTCGTAAGTATAGAAAAGGTATTTATATTTGACAACGAAGCTGAGGATTGCGATCAGGAGATAGACAGCCGGATCGAAGACGAAATGCAACAGGCGTTCGATTTGTTGTTTGCTTCGTTTCAAAGCACGGACAGGGAGTCTGAGTTATTCCGGAAAGCAGTGAGTCAGTTCGAAAAGGTTGCGGCTGTTGTTCCCTTTGAAATTTTCTGGAAGCATTCGCTTACCTGGGAATACCTGCAGAAGGCCTACAGAAGCTATTATCCCGGAGAGTCGTTCACCTCGTGTTTTTGGAACACCCGGTTTATCCTGAAGCCTGTCTGGGAATTGTTGAGAAGTTTTTCGAGGCTGCCCCGTGCGAGAGTATACCATAGTGTAAGCACCGGGTATGCTGGATTTCTCGGGGCAGTGGCGAAGTATGAGCTGGATCGTCCTTTTTTACTGTCCGAGCACGGGATCTATGTCAGGGAGCGCATCACTGATCTATTGAACCAGGAGTGGTCTCCGACTCTTGCGGCGGATTTTGCCCGGCCACCGGCCGGGATTAGTTTGATGAGGCAGACGTGGATTGACTTATTTATCTACCTCGGACGGTTTTGTTACGATTCTGCAGATCATATCACTTCTCTTTTCGAGCGAAACGCGAGGTTTCAGGAAGAATTTGGCGCCGATCGTGACAAGATTGAAATCATTCCAAACGGGATAAATCCCGGTCGTTTCCGAACGATTGAAAAAAAACGGGAAGATATGAGGAAGTCCAACCCGGAGCGCAAGACGGTAGGCTTTCTCGGGCGGATTGTTTCTATCAAAGATGTGAGAACTTTGATCCGGGCGGCGAAACATGTCTGTGATGAAATTTCTGATGCGGAATTTTTGCTAGTTGGTCCGACTGATGAAGATCCCGAATATTTCGAAAGTTGCCAGTCGCTCATCCGGGATTTAAATTTGGACTCGAGAGTCACCTTGACCGGACCTAAAAAACTGGAAGAAGCGTTACCACTGTTTGATATTATGGTGCTTTCCAGTATCAGCGAAGGTCTACCTTTCGCGGTGCTGGAATCCTTTGCGGCAAATATTCCCGTTGTTTCCACCGATGTAGGTTCCTGCTCCGAGCTGATTCACGGGGTCTCCGGTAATGAGTTGCCCGGAGGAATTGTGGTGCCGGTGGCCGATGCAGCCCAACTTGCCGAAGCAATTATCACACTGCTTAAGGATCGGTCGCTACAGAATACCTACGGAAACAACGGCAAGGAAAGGGTCTATCGTTGTTATCAGGAAGAAGATGTGATGCGGCGGTTCCAGAATCACTACATTCGACTCGGGCAACAAACTACTGAACAGGTTCACTAGCGTTAAGATGGCAGGTATAGGATTCGAATTAGAGAAGTATCTCCGGCCCCGGACCTATTCGGGGACGGCTCAGGCTCACTTTCACTCCGCTTTGTTCAGTTGCGGCCCGTGGATCATATCAATTGTGTCGATAGCGGTGCTAAATCTGATGTTGCGAAATGAGATCGGTCAGGCTGAACGGACGCTTTTTTCGTCGGTAGTAACGCATGCCTATGCCATAGCGCTGCTGATCACCGGCGGGAGCCAGTTTATTCTCACCCGGCACTCCGCTGATTTTATATTTGGAAAAAGGAAAGAATTGCTTTTGCCCACCTGTATTTCCGCCATGACCCTGGTCGGGTTGATTTCCTTTGTAGTAGGCCTCGTGGTGTTCGGATTGCTGTGCACGGGATCGATCCTGTTCAAGATGGGTGCGATCTCGCTGACAGTATTTGTTTCATTGATTTTTGTAGGAGCCAACTATTTGGGATCTTTGCAAAAATACAAAGGTGTAGTTTCCGGGTATGCTCTCGGGTACGTGGTCAGCTGTTTTGCCGGCTGGATAACGGCGGTGAATTTCGGTATCGAAGCGGCTGTGCTGAGTTTTGCGCTCGGGCACTTTGTACTGCTTGTTTCCATTCTGTATTTGTTGTGCGGGGAGGCAGAGGGCGATAACTCCCTGGGGGACTGGGGTTTTCTTTCATACTTTAGAAAATTTCCGGAACTCGCCATCTGTGGCTTTTTCTACAACTTTGGCGTTTGGGGAGACAAGATCCTGTTCTGGTGGTTGGCCCACGATTCCCAGCAAATAAACGGTGTTCTCCGGGCGGCGCCCAATTACGATATGGCGATATATCTCAGTCTGTTGTCGATTGTGCCCGGGTTCTCGGTTTTCTTTCTGGCCCTGGAAACCCGGTTTGCCCCGAATCTGAGTAAACTTTCCGAAGCAATTTCGTCAGGGGGCAGCCTGGATGCCATAGAGAGAGGTAAGGCGAATATCATCGGATCTCTACAGGAGGGATTTAATAAACTGTTTGCGGTTCAGGGATTTACCACAGCTATACTATTGATTTTGTCAGAGCCAATCGGTGCATTCCTCTCAATCGGGGCTCTTCAGGTGGGGATTTTCCAAGTTACTCTCATAGGAGCTTTTCTGCTGATCGTTTTTCTATCGATGCTCACGGTACTGTTTTATTTCGATGATCGAAAAGGAGCCATGTGGAGTGCCGTGGTTTTTGGATTGGGCAACGTTATTTTGAGCTATTCATCGCTTCTCGCCAGTGAGGCCTTCTACGGTCTTGGATTTGTACTTTCGGCAGCTGCGGCCGTGACTATTGCATCGTTTCGTCTCAACGGGCGAATCCGCAATCTGGAATACAGTATCTTTCACCATTAGGCGATTGCCCAAGCTCTCCCCGTTGATTTTATCCCGGGCGAAGCAGTTCCTCGATTTGCGTGTTTCCCTGTAGGTAGAGAAACACGGCCAGACCGGCTGCCGCGATTGATATGGGTATGACGAAAACGGTTCGGAAAAGCGAGTATCGCGAGAACAGGGTAATCACCGTTCCCATGGCAAGTATCGCTATGAGGTTGATCGCATTGTAACCCAGCTGGAAGAACAGTAGTACCCGGGCTTCTGTAGGTGATCCGCCTAACTGAAGCAGGTATCCGCTTTGAGAGATTGCGTTGCCGAGGAAAAATCCTCCAGCGATTCCTGCCAGGTATCTCCATAACCGGAATTTGAAAGAAAACATGTTGTCACAAGACAGGAGAAATAATACTCCTACGCAAACCGTGAGAGACCAGGGATAAGCCGGGATTACACCCCTGGAAGTGAGGGCAATGCCGAGGCTTTCGGAAATCAGAAATATGACGAAAGGAACGGCCAGAGCCCGTAAAGTTCCCTTTAGTATCACAAATGACAGAACCAGTATGAGAGGAAGTAGCGATTGGTAGAGCATAGCCGCGGCCCCGGATTTGATTGCTGCTACCATAGCGTTTTCCGGGGACTCCCCGGCATCTTCTTCCGGTTCCTTATCACTAGTGGAAGTTTCTTCGGTTTGGCTGTTTTCTTTATCGAAGGGGTCGCCTTTCAGAATCGGTTCAATATTTTCCGCGCGACTGTATTCGCCGGCAAACATTACCTGTAGTCTTCTTGCCGGGGTGCCGTTTTTAACCGTGGCAATTACTATCGACATTTCGGAAGTTTCTTTGAGGAAAAGAGACAGTTCTTTGCCGTCATCCGGAAGCTTGCCGTTCCACGTCACGAGAACCGAAAGCCGCTGTAGTTCTTCCGGGGTATCTTCATCGGTTTCACTTACCAGTTCCGTGGTTAGGTTGTGCGGCTGTTCTTTTTCGTCAATCAACAGCAACAATTGATTTTCAACGAAGGTCTTTGCCGCCATCTCCGGGCTTATCTCATCGTCAAGTGATGGATCGCCGGAAGACTCTACTTCCATTTGGGTTGAGACCGAGAACGTCCGTTCGTCCTCCGTGTTGAGATATAGAATCAGTGAGGCTGATGCTACTTTGTGGCCATATGCCTTCGGTGCCCAGCCTCCCGCAAGGATGAGCAAAATCCCGAGGTAGAGCCGTACAGGAATCGCAGTCTGTGTCGAAGAAAATATCATTCTAAAATCGGGATAAGACTCGCCCCGTTTGCGTATTCATCAACCCCTTGCCTTGCAGTTCCCGCCGCTTAACTTTCGCCATGAATCCAGCAAAAGACAGCTCGCAAGTTTCTGACAGAAGAAAATTCATGAAAACAGCGGCAGGCGCTACCGCTGCCGCATCGGCCTTCGCCGGGGCTGCCAGGGGCGAGGGGATTGATCCTGATAAGAAAATAAAAGTGGGTTTTGTCGGAACCGGCGGACGCGGAACCGGTGCTGCTTTACAGGCTTTGAGTGCGGACGACAATATTGAGCTTCACGCGGTTGCGGATGTTTTTCAGGAGAGGATCGATAATTCGCTGAAGACCCTTGCCAAGAACGAGAAGATTGGCCCGAAGCTGAATGTGGCTTCTGATCGCCAGTTCGTCGGTCTTGATGGCTACAAGCGGGTTCTGGACTCGGATATCGATGTGATTCTCCTGACAACCACCCCGGGGTTTCGCCCCCTTCATCTGCGCGCGGCGGTAGAAGCCGGGAAACATATTTTTGCCGAAAAACCTATGGCGGTGGATGCGGCAGGTGTTCGCCACGGCTACGAAACCGTAAAAATGTCCGAGGGAAAACCGCTTTCGATTGTGGCAGGTTTCTGCTGGCGGTACTCCCCAAGCCGGGTCGCCGCTTACAAAAAAGTGATGGAGGAAGGGCTGATCGGGGACGTTGTAGGTGTGTACGCGACCTATTATTCCGGACATTCAAAACCGCATATTGATCCCAGTGAGCGCACGGCGGGGATGAGCGATATCGAATGGCAGATTAGAAACTGGTACAATTATACGTGGCTCGGGGGAGGTGGACTGGTTGAACAGGCTGTCCACTCGGTCGATAAAATCGGTTGGGTTATGGGCGATACGAGCCCGATCAGATGTCGTGCCACCGGCGGGCTTGCCGCACCGCAGGCCGATGGAAATATATTCGATCACTATCACATTGCCTACGAATACCCTAACAATGTCTGGTGTCATCTCGCTTCGAGAAAAACGCCGGGTTGTACCAATGAGAATGCGGACTATGTGCGTGGAACCAAAGGAACATTGATCGTTGGGCGCGGAGGTGTCCCGTTCATTGTAGATAATGACGGGAAGGAAATTTGGAGGTTCCGTAAGCCTCGCAGCGGGGAACCAAATATGTATCAAGTTGAGCACGACGATCTGTTTAAGTCAATTCGCAGTGGCGAGTTCATCAATGACGGACCGAGAATGATGCATTCGACGATGATGGCTATCATGGGCAGAATGTCGGCACATACCGGTCAGGAAATCTCATGGGAAGACGCGATGGCAGCTAAAGAGGACTTTTTCCCGGAAGAGGAAAATCTGCAGTGGGATCAATCATACGAGCCCAATAGTGTAGCAATTCCCGGCCAGACGAAAATAGAGGGGATCGGATAGATTTCCCGCTCTATAGAAAGGTCATTGTACCCTGTTAAGTCCTGTATTCAACAGGGTAAAGTGTCAGGAACTCAGCGAAGGGCTATGTCTCGTTTCATCCATGACTCTCTGGATGAAACGGTTTACCTTTTCGCCGTTTCGAAGTGAAATTACGTGCCATCCGTTCTCCACTATCTCATCCGGCTCCAGATTGCCGGAAGGGAGCAACGGGTCGTTTTCGCCGTGGATATGGTAGATTTTTCCCGGAGGATCCTTCGTTTCTTTTTTCCAATATACGAGCGCCCGGACTGCCCAGCGGAAAAAAGTAGCTTCGGAGTTTTGGGCTTGTTCCAATATGGTCCGGTTATGGGTGCTTAAAAAGTCATCAAAGACCTTAACAATGATTCGCGTTGCCAGTTGTAGGAATTTGTAGGGAACAATCCGGGTCATGAACTCAAACGGGCGAACCCAGCGTACAATCGCGGGCAACTGGGATGGATGACTGACGCTGCCAATGAGGATGCAGGCATCGACCTGCAGGTGGGGGATCATTTCCACGGCGAGCATACCGCCGAACGACGCACCGCCTATGATACAGGGGACTCCGGGGTCGATTTTTTCCGCGAAGCGTTTTGCATAGTCAGGTAAGCTTTCTCCTCGAACAGGTGTAATCCACCCGGGAACAATTAACCAGGGGAACTCCTCTTTCTGCGGGGCAAAGACCCTTTCGTCCGCGCCCATTCCGGAGAGGAGAAAAAAGGGGCGGTGCTGCGTTTCCCTGTTTAGTTCACTTCGTTCGGTCCCGCAGGGTTGAGTGCCGGTGTGCTGTTGCGATTGCCCCTCGTTAGCCATTTTTGATTACGTAGTGGCACCTGTAAGCCCCGCTTTTATCGTAATCAAAAGATTTGCATTCGCTACCCCGTTCTACCAGCCAAGTATGCGATTCACTGCGGTCTTCAGGGCCGTTTCCAATACCACTGCTTCGGCTTCGGTTAGTGATACATTGACTTTTCTGACTTGCTTATCGATGGATGATTGTCTGGATATAGAAAGCCAGAAGGGCGCTTTCTGTTCTTCCCCTTCGCGTCGGATCAGGGTGCAACTGCTGTTGGCTTTTTCGGTCTGGTGAAAAAGTTTTGCCCGGGGCTGGGAACCTTGCAGCCCGGCCAGTATCGATCCGAGATCGGAGAGGCCCCATTTCATGATGATCTTGTTTTCCCAGTCGAACTGGCGCTGATGAATCTGATTGGCCGCTTCTACAAATACCGCACCTTTCTCCGGGTTGAGAGAAAAGGATACCGCTCCGCCGCTACCACCGGAGTTGGGTTTGTATATCGTATAATTCGAATTTCTCCGGGTGCGTGTGGTTTGTTCCGACTGTGGTGGTTCTGCAATTGTGTTTGTCATAAGGATTCTGAATCGTTGCATCATGATTTTAACTGTTCAAGAAAAAAGTGTTCATAAATGCAATTTTTATTTTTAGCGGCGTGCTTCCCGCTTGAAAGCGGGCGGTACCGGATCAAACATGTGGAATGTCACTTCCCTCCACAACGGTGCGTGTGATTGATGCGCCCGGCCGGTTGCCCGGTTTCCCCCAAAGGGACACGATTTTTATTGCCAATCTTCTGGCCATGTTTTTTGGCAATGAGGAGGAAACCAGAGTTTTGTCCGAGGAAGTGGGGGAGGTCGATTCTTATGGCGGGCGGTTGATCCCGATTATCGATCTGCTTTTTGGAGAGGGCGGGAATCTGCTGGTTCTCGAAAGGGTGCCCGATCCCGATTTGTGTGGATATTTCGGCGAAGTGCTCGGCTTATCTTTGCCGGACCTGGAGATTTTGCCGCACCGGGATTATTTGGAAATCAATCGGCTGTCCGGAACGGTTCAGCATCCGTTTCTCGATTGTCTGTCATCTCACGGAGCGAAGTGGATCGATGGGTTCGTGACGGATGACACCCTGGCGGCTCTGGCAAAGTTGGTAGGCAAGAAAACTGTTTCAACCGGGGAGGGGAGCCGCCATGGCAATAATAAACGGATGCTGCATGAATTCCTCGTCTCGAAGGGGCTTCCGGTGGTCGAAGCTCAACTGGCTGCGAATCCCAGGGAAGTCAGGCCGGCGTTGGAGCATCTCAAAAAATGCGGTTTTTCCGCGGCGGTGATCAAATCGGCCATCGGAGCATCCGGAATCGGACTGGCGAAGGTGGATTCTCTGGATGATTACGGCGATATTGAAAACGAAATTCCCGATCATTTTTTTTACGAAGGCGCCTGTATTGTCCAGGGCTGGCTCCAGCCTGGTGAGCAGGGTGTGATCCGCATGCGCAGTCCTTCGATTCAACTGTTTCTCGATGATGACTCGGTGACTCAATATGACCTCACTGAGCAAATTCTGAGTGATGCCAGCGTTCACGAGGGGAACGAATCGCCTCCTTCGTATATCGGTGCAGAACCGGAATTGAAAAACGAACTGCTTCGGCAGGGGGGGATCGCGGGAAAGTGGCTGCATTCGCGCGGATACCGGGGCACAGCGAGTGTCGATTTCCTTGTTGCGGAGCGAACCGATGCTACGGAGGTTTACGTGTGCGAAATCAATGCCCGGGTAACCGGCGCGACCTATCCTTCGGTTCTCGCCCGGCGCTTCATACCTGACGGTGCCTGGCTGATGAGAAATTTGCGGTTCACTGAGCCTTTGACCGGGCGGCAGTTGCTTGATTCATTGCATGGTTCCGGGGATTTGTATATTCCGGGCCAAAGTGAAATTGGTATCATTCCGGTAAATTTTAATTTCGGGCCTGACGGTCTCGTCAATAAAGGGCAGTTTCTCTGTCTCGCCCACACTACAAGCGGCAGCCACAAGCTTCTCGAAATCGCGGAGTTGGATTTACCCTGTGAACCGGACCGGGATTAATTAGAATATATGGAAAAAACACGACTAAGAGAACGCCTCATTCAACTGACCCGCGATTTGGTGTTGATCGAAAGCACCGATGCCAAACCGGAGGAACGGAACCGGTGTTTTCAGCTTTTTAGAAATCACCTCGAAGAAGTTGGAGGCGTCACTCTGCAGATGCACGAAAAAGAGGGTTACGAGTCCCTCGTTGCGCTGCCGGAGGGTATATCCCGACCCGATGTATTGTTCTGCGGTCATCTGGATGTGGTGGAGCACCCGACTTCGGATCACTATCGTTCTGAAATCCGTGACGGATCGATAATCGGCCCCGGAGCGGGGGATATGAAAGGGCAGCTTGCGATTTTGCTGGAGCTTTTCCGGCATCTACACCGGGAATATCCGGGGATTTCGGTAGGTATGGCGATCACCTCTGACGAAGAACGGGGCGGGGAGAATGGGGTGAAATTCCTGGTTGAGGAAATCGGCCTGCGCTGCGGTGTTGCGATCATTCCCGACGGCGGTTCGCTGACCGAGATTACCCGGGAGGAAAAAGGCATCCTGCACCTCCGGCTTTTGGCGAGGGGCAAAGCTGCCCATGCGGCGAGGCCCTGGCTGGGAGTAAATCCCCTCGAAACCCTGATCGCCTCATTGAGTGGAATCAGAGCTGCCTTTGACGAAATGATTCCGGAGAAGTTTTCCGCGGATAATCCCGCCAGCCACTGGTTTCCCACCTGCTCGATTACGAATGCATCCACGCCGAATGACAGTCCAAACCGAATTCCGGAACAGGCGGAAGCGATCCTCGACGTGCGGTTTCCTCCGCCCCACACAGTTGAGTCGATGTTGAAATTGTTGAAAGAACTCGCCGGGAAAAACGTGAAAGTGGAAACAATCGTCGCGGCGGAGGCGACGCATTTGAAAACGGATCAACGCTTCGTGGAAATCAGCGGAGAAGTCGCCGGTAAACAAGCCAAAACAGTAGCGGCTTGCGGTGGCAGCGACGCCCGTTTCTTCTTCGCCGAAAACATCCCTGTATTGTTATCCCGTCCGTATGTAGGCAATCTACATGGCAAAGATGAATGGATCGAGATTGATTCGATGCTGGATTATTTCGAAATTTGCCGACGTTACGTTCTGGAGTATGTGGATTGAAATGTGCTGTGAGCGACACTGGAACTCGGCCTTTTTTCTGCTACTGTTCAAAACCTGACAGGGTACAATGCTGCGCTCAACAGGGTACGGTCCGGGATTCAACAGGGTACAGTCCCGTGCATTGATCAATTTAACCAAATCGAGGAATCAAGTTTAACCCGACGCTCCCCTTGCCGCTGATTCTAACTCTCGGAGGATTTTTGATCCTTGCGACGATTTGGATGTATTGGACTACGGCCGCGCGACTCACACCGGGGCAGAAATTTACACTCCTCGGTCTGAGGGTTCTGGCGACGCTCGCAGTGATTCTACTTTTGCTTCAGCCTTCCCGGATTGAAGAGATTCCCAGAGCTAAGCACAACCGGGCGGTGTTGGTCGCGGTGGATTCCTCATTGAGTATGACTCAGCCGGATGAGGGCGGTGCTTCCCGCCTGGATGCCGCAAGAAAACTCCTTCGCGACAACGGATTTCTCGGAGGTGTGGGATCCGAAGAAGTGGATATTCGACTTTTTCAGTTCGATGCAGACGCTTCGTCTATCACTCCGGAAGGCGTCGACACCTTGCAGGCGGAAGGTGAGACAACCCGGTTTCACAAATCGATCACTTCGATGGCCGAATCTGTAACCGATACAGATATCGAAGCCATGGTGATCCTGTCCGACGGCCATGATTTTGAGTTGGAAAATTCGACCCGAACCGCAGAGGTAGCGAGGCGGAAAAGATTTCCGATTTTTGCGATCCCTTTCGGTAGTACCGGCAATGTGCGGGATATCGCGGTACGAATTGATAACTACCAGCCGTATGCCTATGTGAACCAGACGACCATGGGTTCAGGGAGGCTGCGGTTGATCGGTTGCGAGTACGAAACTTTGACGGTGCAACTGTTGAGAAACGGCAAGTTGGTATCGACTCAAAATGTTACCGCCGGTGAAGAACCTGAAATCCCGGTCGCTTTCTCTATCAAAGAGCCGGAAACCGGTCAGTTTCAATATGAAATTAAAGCGGTCATTACAGATAAAGAAACGGATATCAATAACAACACTGCATTCACCTACCTGAACGTCATCGATGAAAAGATCCGGGTGTTAATTCTTGAAGGTTCCCCTTATTGGGATACGACATTTTTGCAGCGTTCTCTGTATAGAAATGACAAGATCGAACTGGATGCCATTCTGGCATTCGCGAAAAACCGCGCGCGACGAATTCGCAATGACAATGTGCGCGGCCAGCTCCCCGATCCGCTGAAACCGGAGGATTATCAGCAATACGATGCGATCATACTGGGGCGTTCGCTCAACCGGCTTCTCGATCCGGACTTGCTGGGAAGTAATCTGAAGCAGTATGTCGACTCTTTCGGTGGAACTTTGATATTTGCGAGAGGGCGTGCTCTCGACGACGACAATGATGCTCTCGCCGAACTGGAGCCGGTTCTGTATGACTCGGGCGGAAACAGCAACGTTGAAATGAGCATCACCTCATCGGGGCGCGGCGTTTCTGCTTTTGAAATGTTGAATGACAGGCTGAAAACGTCCGATTCACTACCTGCTTTGATCGCGGCACGGCGGGCGACAGAATCGAAAACCCTCGCCGCCAGTCTTGCCGAGGCGGAAGATCCGGAAACGGGGCAGAAAACACCGGTCATCACCCATCGACGCTACGGCAAAGGGCAGGTGTTAAATATCAATGTAGCCGGGCTCTGGAAATGGTCATTTAATGCAGGCAATGATATAGAGAATAATATCTTCGACCGGTTTTGGGACCAGCTTCTGGTCTGGATGCTTTCGCAAAGCGAAGTGGTTCCCAATCAGGAGTATTCTTTTCGAAGTAAAAGCGCGAATTTGCTACTTGGCGAACCGATGGGATTTCGACTGGCTGTAAGGAAGGCGGAATCGCTTTTGGGATTGAAGCCATTGCGAATTTTCCGTGACGGCAAGCTCGTCACCGAACTGAGATGGGGTGCCGAGGATCGAACCGGGACATCAGCAAAAACCCGGTTTACCCCGGAAGTGACGGGTCATTACGAAGCGCGGGTTCTTTTACCGAACGGTGAGGAAATGGGGCAGAAATTCATGGTATATGAAGAACGTCCGGAAATGACCGAGGTAACTACAGATTTGGCCTACCTGAATCGCCTTTGTCATTTAACCGGCGGCAGCATTCTTGACCGGGATAATCTGGATCAACTGTCCCGCACTCTCGCACTGCATAACCTGCATGAAGAAAGCGGCGATCCCGATATACGGCTGACACCGGTATGGGATAAGTTTCCGGTCTTTTTCTCTATCGTTATGCTTTTCGGTCTCGACTGGATGTTGCGCAGGCGGTGGGGGCTGACCTGAGACCTCAATATTGGTGCAACATCGAATCAAGCGGGATAGGAGAGAGCTGCTTTCTGATATGGGCGATCTCCATAGCGAGATCGTCGTTACCCGGAGATTTGGCGAGCATAGCGAGAAGGTCTTTTTCAAGCTGATTCGTGGCTACGGCCAGATTCCCGCGAACGATCATCTGTTCCGATTTAGGCAGGCGACTGGTTTGCATGTGGATATACTCCAGGCGGGGCCGGAAACTTTCCAAATCACTGACTACAGTATCAAGTGTGTTTGCCTGAAGATGTTCATCAATTGACTGTTTTACCCCTTCTTTGACCGCGAGCAGTTCGACTACGGTCTTTTCC
>JARGOZ010000108.1:11653-23007 GCA_029213025.1 Verrucomicrobiales bacterium | reverse complement strand
ATCGATTGCGAGCTTCATCGGTCGCCAACACAAAGGCGGTGAAAACTCGCGTGGTAATCAGTGGCTGGCGATTGGCCCCTGGCTTCACGGCCGCACCAACAAAGGTCATAAAGTAGGCGAACTGAATTTTCCCGAACGCGCCGCGTGGCCGGTCGAAGAACACATGATTCGCTGGTTCGATCACTGGTTGAAAGCCAAACCGGAGGCGGCCGATATCGTCAAGGCGCCGCCGGTGCGCTATTTCTCAATGGGTGCCGTCGGCGAATCCAGAGCGCCGGGAAACCTTTGGCGCGATCTACAGGATTGGCCGCCCGCCTCAAAGCAAACGCCATACTTTCTCAATGCTGAAGGATCTCTCTCGTCAAAGCCTCCAACTACAGAGAGTGGATCAACTTCATTCGAAAGTGATCCCCGCAACCCCATGCAAATTCCCGGCCGCGCTTTTCCCGGTGCACGCGATGCGCGGAAGTTCGAAGAACAGAGCGACGTAATTACTTTCACCACAGCTCCACTCGAAAAGCCGGTAGAATGGACCGGCCGAATTTTTGCGAAACTATATATAAAATCGACCGCTCCGGATACGGATATCATCGTTCGTGTTAGTGATGTTTATCCCGACGGGCGATCAATTCTGCTGGTCGATTATCCGTGGCGGATGCGTTATCGCGAAGGCTTCGATCACGAAGTTCTTATGACGCCGGGGGAAGTGCACTCCGTTACATTTCCTGTGGGCTGGATCAGCCAGACATTTAACAAAAAGCATCGCATCCGGGTCACGATATCGAGCACCGGCGCGCCGCTTTATGAGCCGAATCCGCAAAACGGAAAGCCGCTTACTATAGAGTTTCCCGACGATGCGCAAGTAGCGACAAATACGATCCTGCACAGCGAAAAGTGGCCGTCTCAGATCATTGCGCCGACCGGCGTCGTCACGCAAAGGCCCGAATATGTGCTCGATGAAGTCTCGAAAACAATCGAGCCTGATCAAAAACGAATCTACAAGAAGATCGACGGGCGCGAGCTGGAGATGCATCTGTTTAATCCCGAAGTCCACGATCCTGCTACGGACAGTCGCCCGGTGTTTCTATTTATCCACGGCGGAGGCTGGGCCGGTGGTGAGCCATTGAGATTCTATACTATGGCAAAGCATTTTTCCGACCAGGGAATGGTCACTGCTTCACTCCAATACCGTCTGTGGGATCGAACCGGTAAGGGAAATACCGTTTTCGATTGCGTAAAAGACGGCCGGTCCGCCATTCGGTATCTGCGGGAAAACGCCAAAGAGCTGGGCATCGATCCCGACAAAATTGTAGTCAGCGGTGGCTCTGCAGGTGGTCATGTAGCGGTTTCCACGGCCTTGTTCGACGAAGTGAATGAGCCTACCGACAATCTCGAAATTTCCTGCCGTCCCGACTTGATGGTTTTGCTGAATCCGGTGATAGACACTTCAGAAAACGGTTTTGGACAAAATCGTATCGGTGAGCGTTGGCGGGAATTGTCGCCTCTCCACCACGTAAAATCTGGTCTGCCACCCGCCATCATTTTCCACGCAACCGGCGATCAGGTGGTGCCATATATCGGCGCCAAACAATTCCACGATCAATCGCTGAAACTGGGCAACGACAGCGAACTGGTAAACTACGAAGGCGGGTGGCACGGTTATTTCATCTTCGACCTGAAACTCTACGAAGGAGTCGTTTCACGAATCGAAACCTGGCTGAAATCGAAAGACTATCTGGAATAGCGAATCGCGCAAATGAAAGCCGCATGCTTGCGTAGCGCACTCTTCAGAAACATTCAATTCCGGCAAATACAGTCTGCGGAATAATATAGAGGTTTGCGATACCTCAGACTCAATCAAACGAAGGAAACGCGACCGCCGGCTGTCTTCAAAATGATTGATACTTTCAGGCCGGGTTTACCGTCGTCCCGGTCTTCGAGGCGGATGATGCCTTTGTGCAGTTCGATGATTTTGCGGGCTACGGTGAGCCCCAGTCCGGTGCCTGCTCCGGTTGCTTTGGTCGTGAAAAATGCGTCAAAAGCGGCTTCTTTCTGCTCCCGGGTCATGCCGGGGCCGCTGTCGGTCAGGGATACATAAATTACTGAATCCCCGTCGCGAAGACGGTCGCCGGACCGCCCGCCTTCGTTGGGGCCGATCCCGGTAATTTTGCCGGATGACGTTTGCACGAAAAGGTCTTTTGAGGAATCTCCGTGGTATTTCATCGCCTGAAGAGCGTTGCGGAATACGGAGACAAAGGCTTGTTGAAATTCCTCTTCGGCAATGGAAACGGGGGGCAGAGAATCTTCAAATTCGGTCTGTAGATTCACTTCAGCGGCTTCTATCTCCGGCCGCAAAAACTCGATGGATTTTTGCAGCGTTTCATTGAGCTCAACTTCTCGGAGCGGCATTTTCTGGTCGCCGAATGATTTCATCAATCGTTCGACGATGCTGTCTGCCGCACTGACTGATTCTGTGGCGGTATCGATCAGCATATCAGCGGTTTCTTTGTCTTCTTCCGGGAAGTGATCGACCATCCCTTTCAGTGCGCCGACAGCCATTTGGATTCTGCCGAGCGGATTGCGAATTTCGTGAGCTACACCGGCTGCCAGCAGGCCTACCGTTTCGATTCGCGCGGCGCTCATCAGCGATTCCTGCGCCCGGGTCAGGGATTCGTGATACTCTTTGAGTCTCAGGTGGGTTTTCAGTCGCGCCAGCAAAATGGCGAGATCGAGAGGTTTGGTCACATAATCGTTGGCTCCGTTTTGGAGGGCCTCGATCACATCTTCACTCTTATCTTTGGAGGTGACCATGATGACGGGAAGCTGCACTTCGTTCCAGACTTTGCGAATTCGCCGGAGAACTTCGATGCCGTCGATTCCCGGCATCATTACATCGAGAAGGATCGCGTCGAAATTCGGATTCACCGGTAAATCCGGGATTTGTAATAAATCGAGAGCCGCTGCGCCGTCGTTTGCGGTTTGCACTGTAAACCCCGCGTTTTGTAGTTTTGTTTCAGCGACTCGTCGGTTTACCATGGAGTCGTCGATCACTAACACGCGCTTTTGCATTGGTATTAATCGTTACTAAATCGTGATTTTCAAGGAGCAACCTCCTTTTCTTCGAGTATGATGGTTACGGGCTGACGACACGGAGCGACGAATATGATGTTTGGCAAACGAGCGAAAAAAGACCAGGATTTCGAGGTATCGAGCGAAACTGGAATCTTCGAGGAAGTGATTGAAAACCTGCCGGTCGCCCTGTTCGCCAAAGATGCTTCCGATGATTACCGGTTCATTCTCTGGAACAAAAAGCAGGAGGAAGTGACCACGATCAAAAAAGAATATGCGATCGGGAAATGCGATTTCGATCTGTTTTCCGAAGAGTCGGCCAGGTATTTCCGGGAAATGGATGAGGCCGTCGTCAGGCGGGGGCGAGTGGTTACAATTCCCGAGGAAATCGTCGACACCGAAAAAGGCGGGGAAATTTATCTGAAGACGATAAAAATCCCCATCGTCCGCAAAAACCGAACCATCCTCGTGGGGATCAGCGAAGATATTACCGAGCGGGTCGCCGGTAAAGCGCAGCTTGAGAAGCTGAACAAAAATCTCACAGAGAAAAACCGCGAACTGGAGGACACCCAGCTACAGCTCATACAGGCGGAAAAGCTGGAATCCATCGGGCGTCTCGCCGCCGGCGTGGCGCACGAGGTAAAAAATCCTCTCGCCCTGCTCGTGATGGGGGTGGAATACCTGAACCAGGGTATCGAGCCGGGCGATGAAAATGTCGCGATCATAATGGGGGAGATGAAGGACGCCATCGAGCGGGCCGACCGCATTGTCAGGGGGCTGGTGGATCTTTCTTCCAACCGGGAAATCGAGCGCGAAGAGACCGATCCGATCGAGTTGTGCGAGCATGTGCTTCTTCTGCTTCGTCATGAAGTGAACCGCAGGTCAGTTAAGGTTCTGAAAGATTTCCAGGCGCAGAATGCAACGATTCTCGTCGACCGGGGGAAATTTGAGCAGGTGTTAATTAACGTGATCACCAATGCCATGCACGCCATGGATGACGTGGAAAATCCGGTTCTGTCTCTGACGATACGCGAGGAGACACTGGGTAAGGTGCCGCGCAATGAAGGAGACCGGGACGGGGCTCATCTCAGGACCGGCGACCGGGTCGTGGTTATTGAAATCTGCGATAACGGTGCGGGCATTGCCACGGAGGATTTGAACAAGATTTTCGATCCCTTTTTTACCACCAAAGCAACCGGTCTGGGCACCGGTCTGGGGCTTTCGGTTGTCCGCAAGATTGTGCAGCTTCATGCGGGGCGTTTTACTTTGGCCAACCGCATGTTAACCAACGGTGCGGTGGCGAAGATCACGATTCCGGCACCGGATTTGGACAGTAGCGAATTCAATTGACCACCAGGGTAGCGTTTGGTAACTTTCGATAAGATGGCCGTCAAAGTTTTAGCAATCGATGATGAAGTAGGTTTCACAAGACTTGTGAAAATGAATCTGGAACGGGACGGTGAATTTGAGGTGTGCGTGGAAAACGACTCCAACAATGCCCTCTCAACAGCCCTGGAATTCCTGCCGGATGTAATACTGCTGGATATCGTAATGCCGGGAATGGATGGCGGCGATGTGGCGACACTTTTCAAAAATACGCCGGAGCTGAAGGATATTCCGATCATCATGATGACAGCTCTGATGTCGCCGCATGAATCCGGGGAAGCCGGTTACAAAGATTCCCCCAGCGGCATCGTTCTGCCCAAGCCGGTGAATTTGGAGACATTGAAAAAATGTCTCGAAGATGCGGTCCGGGGCAGTGCCTAAAATTCGTAGAAAGGTCGGCTCAGACAGAGGGCTTTGTCCGCCGGCATCAGGCTGCGATCCATTTGATTGACCACATAGGCGAAACCAAACTGCGTTCCGGGATCACCGAAGGCAAAAGTTCCTCCTTCGCCGGGAAAACCAAAAGCACTCGAAGAGGAACTGAAAAGATGAGTGCGCTCCTTTTGTGAGGTCATAGGGTCTTTCATGAATCCAGCCGAAAAAGCTGTAGTGGTGCGGAGAATTTCGTCGCGGCCTTCCACCAGTAGTTTTTCCGCCCACTCGCAAACCTCCGGAGGAATCAGTTGGAAGCCGGCCCAGTGACCGCCGGATGCCATCAAAGTATAGAAACGCGCCAGGCCGTTGGCTGAGCCAAAGCCGCTGACTCCGGGGAAGGGGAATTCCAGTGCGGCTGACCCGTTACTGCCGCCGTTGGAAAAATGATAGGCCTGCGATGTCAGTGAATCCCGGTTGGCGAAGGCCTCAAATGCATCTTTTGATCCGGGATCGACCGGTCCCAGGGCGGGCAGCGGCGTCGCGATGGAACCGTTTTCGGGAATGTTGGTTCCAATGTACAAATCGAGGTCGAGAATGGAACCGATCTGTTTTCTCCAGTATTCCGCCAAAGGCATTTTTGCAGTCCGGCGGATCAGTTCATCTGCCATGTAGGAAAAGGTGCCGACTTCGAAGCCGTGCGTCGTGCCCGGTTCCCAGAGTGGAGTCTGCTGATTTAGTGCAGCGATCACCGCTTCGTGTTCATACGAGTCGAGCCCGTCACCCGGAACGGGCAACCCGCACTGGTGGGAGAGAAGCTGGCCGAGGCTGCACTTTGATATCGCTCCCGATGCCAGTTCCGGCCAGATATCACCGACCAAAGAGTCCGGCGAAAGATCAGCATGAAATAAGGCCAAAAGCACACTGGCGGCAATGGGACCGTTTACCGCCGAGTTCAGTTTTACCATGGTGTTATCTTCCCAGAGAGTCGTGCGGTCTTTGTCGATATATCCTTCGTGAAGCTTGAGAATTTCCGAGCCTCCCATCCAGATCGAAAGCGATGCCCCGATGTCGCCGCGTTTGACAAAATTCATCGTAAATCGATCCGTGATGGTTTTGACGGCTGCGTGTAATTCAGACATAGCGTAGGAGGGGAAAATCGTGACCGTGTCGCTGGTCGTCTTCAAGTTACACCGGGTGTCGGTGAACGCAATTAATTGCCCGAAAAGTAAGATCGGGACAGGTTCGGCTTGGTGGTTGATATGCGTTTTGCAAATCGCAGATGCGTTTCGCACGAACCAAACCAAACCGGAAAAAACGCGGTCCCTCTGTATCAGGGACCTGGAGCATTTTACACCCGTGGCACGCTTTCAGCGCAATGGGAAAGTGTATGAAAACAACAATTAATGAGACTAGCAGGGAAGAGTGCATCGATATCTGTAACAAAATGCTTCGCGGTGAGCGCTCCGCCGTCGAGACCTACAATTTGGCGATCGACAAGTTCGAGAGCGAGCCGGCGACATCACAACTGCGCCGAATCCGCGACGAGCACCAAAATTCCGTCGCTGACCTCGAATCGAACGTCCGCAACATGGGCGGCGATCCCGATGACAGCAGTGGCGCATGGGGCGTGTTCGCCAAAGCGGTTCAGGGCACAGCCAACCTGTTCGGAGAGGAATCAGCGATCGAGTCTCTCGAGCAGGGCGAGGAAAAAGGCCTCGATGACTACCGCGATGCCGTTGAGGAAGGACTTCTTCCGGAGTGCCACGCACTTTTCACCAACCGGTTAATCCCCAGGGTCGAAAGTCATCTGCGGACGCTTAAAGTGCTGGAAGAAACCGTCTAAATCAGACTCGAACAACCGGAAACGAATTGCCGGGTCCTCGATCAGGGCCCGGCGAATTCCCGGAAAACGGAACTACGAAGTTGCTAAACCCGAATCTTTTCGGACAGTTTACAGCGTACAACATCTATCATGAAACAAACCATATCTATTTTCGCGATCATTCTCACCGGCATCTTTGCCGTTATGCCCCGGGTTTCCTCGGCACACTGCCAGGTTCCCTGCGGAATCTACGATGACCACGCGCGGGTCACATCGATGCTTGAAGATGCCGCTACCGTTGTGAAAGCAGCCGGCCAGTTGGCGGAGCTTACCGGCAAGGCCGATACCCAGTCGATGCACCAGATGGTTCGCTGGGTGGTGAACAAGGAATCCCACGCTCAGAGCGTGATTTCGACCATTGCTGACTACTATTTAACTCAGCGGGTCAAAACCAGTCAGGAAGACTATGCCGAACGCCTGAAAAAGCATCACGCCGTGATTTTGGCAGCCATGAAAGCCAAGCAAAGCTCTGACGTCGCCGACGCGGAAGCTCTTGTCGAAGCGATCAAAGGCATCGCCGGATACTATCCTGCTGAAGGCTAGGCGATGACATGCCGGGCATGCTCCGGAGGTTTTACACAAATCCCGCCACTTTCGGAGACAACTCTGAAAAGTGCGCGGGAATTTTTTTGTCCCGAAACGGGTAGTGGTGCCACGTGATGCGGACTCTCCTGTCCGCATATCCTTTCTATAGCTCAGCGGGCCGCGGACAGAAGAGTATCACGTTATACCTATTCGACTGTACCCTGTTGAATGCGGGACTGTACCCTGTTGAATGCCGGTTTATATATATAGCCGAATTCTATATCTAACTCTTTGTGGTTCCCAGGTAGCTCTTGCGAAGTATCGCCAGATCCGAATCGACGGCGATGTAGGTAAAGCCCAGTTCACGGTATTTTCCGGTATCTCTGATATCACGAACCAAAATGCCGGTGGCTTTCCCGGCTGCTTTGGCGGCTTCGGCTACCCGGGAAATACAGAAATCAAAATCGCCCGGAGCTAAGTCTGAACGGTTTTTGAGATCGTGCTGCAAATCCGAAGGGCCGACGAACAGTATATCAATGCCGTCAACCGCAGCGATCCCGGCTGCGTGATTAACACCTTCGATCGTCTCGATCTGGGCCATAATCAGCGGCGGAGCGACTTCATCGATTGAGCTCAAACCATAGTCGTTGGCACGGACGGTCCGTGAAAATCCCCGGCTTCCATCCGGAGAGTAACGACTTGCCTTAACAATTTGCCCGGCTTCTGCGGCGGAGTTGACGTGCGGGACCATAATCCCGTGGGTGCCCCAATCGAGAACCCGGGCAATCAGGTCGGGATACGGTGCGCCGACCCGGACAATGGCAGCGGTGTCGGTGCCGCGAATGGCCTGAAGTTGGGGCAGAATCCCCGTTTCAGTGCTGCAGCCGTGTTCGAGGTCGAGCAACAGCCAGTCGAAGCCGGATTGGGCGGCAAGTTCTGCGATGATGGGTGAACCGATGGAAAGCCAGGTGCCGAGTTTCATTTTCTATAGTTGTGAGAGTTCGAGATCTTCGCGCAATCCGCGCAGTGCGATGGTAATTTTTTCGTGAGTTGCGATTTTTAAGTCAGTGCCGGTGCCGCCTTTGCCTATTAAGAAAAACCGGTCGTCCCGCTCGAAATATCCGGCTCCAACCCGGATTACCGCTTTTACGATCATGTTCCGCAACAGGTGCAGCCAAAACCGGCGGCGATGTTCGGTGGGAAGTGATCGCATCGTCTCATAGCCTTCGATAATGTGGCGGAGAAATTCGGCACTATGAAAGCAAGCGGCCAATGAGAGATCATCCATGGGATCGCCGCTGATGGAATCGTCAAAATCGATAAATGCAGTGATTTGACCGGACGTTCCGAGGATGTTCCAGAGTGCGAGATCTTTGTGAACGAGGCAACCCTGTTCCAGCTCAAGCAATGCCGAATGCCCGGTGATAGCGGTCAGGATCTCCAATTTTTGCTCCGGGTTGAAAAATTGATTCTCTACAAGGAAATCCAGATGTCTTTCCAGATTGAGATGAAAGTAGTCGGCGTACTTTTCGTGGTAGCCGTGCAGGTTTTCATCAGGCACACCAAAACCCGGCATGGTGACAGATTGCCATTTTGCTATAGCTACACCAATTTCATAAGCGATCTGATCCTCGTTCAGGCATTGCTGTTTCTGCCAGTGGTTCAAGTCCGGCTCGGCAATGAATTCCAAAGCCTGCCAGGCAAAGGGCACCTTTTGCCGCGACGCATCGCAGCCATGAACCAGCGGGGTACGGACTCCGCATTCCCGAACGCGATCGAGGATGGCTGATTCAACGGCAAGATGACGGTCCCGCTCGGGTCCGTTTTCCACCCGGAGGAACATAGGTGTGCCATCAATGGTTGCTTTCCAGGTGAGATGATTTCCCTGCCCAATTCCGGGACTCAGTTTGACGGCGCAGGTCGCGAAGTGCTCCTGCAGGGCTTCGAGAAGTTGTGTTTCGATTTCTTCATCTTTCCGGGGGCGGGTGCCGGTCCCGTGAAATGCCGCCGGCCGATCACATTTCCAGTAGTAGATATTCCTGCGGCTCATTCGGTGGGCGGTCTCTTTTTCCACCATGCGGCGATGATGGCACCGAGGATGTTTTGGGTCACTCCACTGAATACGGCAGCTGCGGCCGCCAGTGGCATAGTCGCAAAGTGTTGCCGCGCGAGAGCTGCTGCCAGGCCTCCGTTTTGCATACCTACTTCGATACTTACGGTCCGGGCAATCGAATCGGGGTAGCGCAGCACTTTGGTTAACGTATAGCCGAACACAAACCCGGCTACATGCAGGAGGAGCGCGGCAAGGGCAAGGCTGCCGAAATTTTCAGCGATTTTGTCGGCGCTGGCGGCGACGATTCCCCCGGTTACCAGAGTAAACGCCAGGACGGCAACTGTAGGTCCGAAGACTCCGACCTGGTCTGCCGTTTTCGGAAGCTTCCAGCGGATCAGGACACCGAGAAGCACCGGTGCAACGGTCAGTTTTAAGGCGGAAATGCACATGCCGAGAGCATCCACCGGCACCTTTTGACCGGCCAGCACACTGGTCCACATCGGAGTGAAGAAAAAGGCCACCATCGTCGATGCAAGGGTGAGAGCGACTGACAGCGCCACATTGGCCCGCGCCAGATAAGCGATCACGTTGGAAGCCATCCCGCCCGGACAACTCGCAACGAGAATGATGCCTACAGTCATGCCGGCATCAAACCGCAGAATCGTGGCGATAAGCCATCCGACCAGCGGCATGACGGTGTATTGGCAAATGAACCCGAGCGCGACACTGCCCGGCATTTTACCGATCCGCTTGAAATCAGCCAGATCAATGGTGAGCCCCATGGCGAGCATAGAGGCGGCGAGCGACCAGAAGATCCAGTTCTTGTCGAACCACAGCATGGACTGTGGATTGAAGAAAGCAATTACCGAGAGGCCGACCAGCCAGACCGGGTAAAGTGTAGTAAACCAGTTTAAATAGCGTTGCATGTGAAATTAATGAGTTGGGACAAGGCGGTTAGTTTCATATGAATGTAATGGTATTCCGTTCGGTGAATTCGAGGGACGAGAATTCACCCCGTAACCCGAGCCGATGCACAGGCGGATAGGCTTCGCTGGACGGAATGCCATTCCATCCTACGTTTTTTAGCAGTTTATTCACTTGGTACTGGATTTTATGTCGCGGACGCCATTGAAAGCAGGTCCACCGGCCCCGACGTAGCCGTTGCTGGCGCCGTGTTCGTCCGGGGTGACCCAGAAAGAGTACAGTTCACCGTCGTTAAGATGAAAGCGGAAACGAACCGGCTTCCCGGAAAACCGGCTCAGGTCGTCGAGGTCGTTCCACTCGATGCGTTGTTTGGTATGATCCCCGGAAGCGGGTTTAGAAGCCGCTAACACTTTATTATTTTTACCATCGATCAGCTCGACTCGCAGTTTGCCGGTAGCATTAATAAACAGGTGTTTGCCGGAAAACTGAACCGGACGCGTCGTCAATTCGCCGCTGCCGTCCATCGAGGCAAAGCCATCGCGCCGCAGTGTCGCGAGGCCGATACTGCCGCCGGTATACATGCCGCGATGGCCGCCCGGAGCAATGCCGGAGGTTCCCATGTAGGGGAAAATCAGTTTGTCATCGAGCACCACAAAAACTCCTGCTGTGCTGTGTAGGTAGCCGCGATCCCACGAACCCTCGACGCGCGAACCTTTGATGAATCCGCTCCGGTCCGGCCGGTCCCAGTGGAACCCGTCGCGGCTGAAACCGAGCTCGAGGTCGACGAGTTTCGGGAACTTGCCTTTGTTACAAATCCCGTTGTTTGGACCTCGATGGATGTAGTGCATTCCGATCATGAGACTTTCGTAAGCGACAGCATTCAGGCTGTAGAGTTGCGGAGTATCGCCCGCGCCCGGATAGTTCTCCTCCGGTTCCGGCTCATCAAGTCGGTCGGTGGATGTCCAGAACACCGCCTTGTCCCAGTCGGCCCCTTTCAGGAATTCGTCACATTCCAGGTAGTAGCGACTGCGCCCCCGCGACGTTCCCTCTTTGATAGAGAAGCACCATTTCTTCCGGAACGGATTGTAAAAGAAGGAGCTGTAATCACCCGACGCCTTGTTGGTGGGGACAGCATCGGAC
>JARGOZ010000108.1:8342-11643 GCA_029213025.1 Verrucomicrobiales bacterium | reverse complement strand
GCAGGGAATGATGGAACCCGTTCGGTCGCTGGTCTTTCGCCGTGTGCAGCCAGCAGGTGATAAACTTGAGGCGTTCGGCAGGGTCCTTTGCGTTTACATCCAGCCAGACGCAGTTGTCCGAGCCTCCGGTTGTCAATTTCGGGCCGGTCCATGTCAATCCCTGTGGTAAAAGCGCATTGTCCTTCACGAGACCGAGGTCCGGCCGCTTCCAGTTCACCATGTCCGTGCTGGTGGCCATTGACAGCGGCCCGCGCCAACCGGCGACGTAAAATATTTTGAAGAGCTTTTCCGCCGGATCCCAAAAGCCCCCTCCCTGACCGGTGAAAACTGTCGCTTGCTCGCCCTTTTCCCCTTCGGTGGCGGCGCCGAGTTCCCGTTCCGTCTCCGGTTTAAAAACAGGATTCCCTTCGAATTTCTCTGCCTGATGGAATGTGCGCGTCAGCGTGGTGGCCTCGATCAGGAAATCATCGACCAGTAGTTGTCTACCTATATCGATAGGGATGGTTCGTGGCGGACGCTTCAGGTAGGGAACGGGCATGGGCTCGGCGGAATTCGGATTGAGCCGGCGCGGCGGCCATTCGAGCGGCAGTTCGATACCGTTGTAGAGAATCGGTTTAGGACCGGTTGCTTTGTTTGCGAGGATCTTTAACTTCGCCTCTTTGGACACGATTTTTCCGGCAAGAATGTCTTCTTCACGGAACTTTGCCATGAGAATTTCCGCATCGGTATGGCGATTCCAGTCATAGAGAATGTGAATGATGCCATCGGGCGATTCAAATCCATCGGGGTAGGAGACGGCGGAACGTTCATCGAGGATAAGGCCACCCTGCCAGGTTTTTCCATCGTCTTCGGAAAGAAACGCCGACAGGTGGGACCGCGCTTTTATCCTCTCTGTTGTCGGCCCGTTTTTGACGAGAAGAATTCGACCGGAAGCAAGTCGGCGCAGGAAAAAACGCGAACTGACATTCTTGATTCCTGCTGCCGGTTTCGGTTCACTCCAGGTTACGCCCGAATCACTTGAAAAACATTCGTAGGGATTGCTATTAGTGCGGGCGAGCATCCAGAGTCGGCCATCGCCCAGTTCGACGACCATGTGCTCATCGTATTGCCAGCCGGGAAATTTTACACGGCCGCGCGGCTGCCAGCTTTTTCCCTGATTGGTGGATACATAGACCCACGCTGTCTTTTCCGCCCAGTGCGAAACAGGCAAAAGCCAGTCGCCGTTATTGAGAATCGTTGGTTTATTCAGGGTGCGACCGGGCGCGATATAGACTGGTTCTGACCATACAGGCGTTTCCGCATCTGGATTGTCACAGCGAATCGACCAGTTCCCCGTCGGCCCGGGTGCCCCCACCACAGTTTGATCAAAAAAGAGCCACAAGCGTCCCAATGGATCGGTCCACAAATTCCCGACTAAAGCAGCGCGGGTGCGTTTCCCGGTAGGATCAGCCGCACCGACGACCAGGCGCGGCTTTGACCACGACTCGCCATCGTCATCGCTCGACGCGAGAATGAAGTAACCGTCCCGTTTGTCTCCGGTACCCGTCCAGCATCCCCAGATACGGCCTTTTGGCGTTCGGTCCATGCCGATAATCATCGCTCCGGGGCGGGCGTCATCCTGAAACTCCGCTCCCGGCCCGGTGATAATCACCGGCGGTTCGGTGCGGGCGTCGACCGGTGCCAGAGGGTCAAAATCACGGAGTTCGACTCCGTTGCCCTGGATCAGGAGGACCATCTTGCGGAACTTGAGACGCTCTCCTGTTTTCACCTCTTTTCTATAGAGACTCACGCGGTTGATTACGCCGGGGAAGAGTTGCACTTCGGGAGCATCCACTTTGATAAAACCGGCCTTTTGGAGCGGGATCTCCTGACTCGACGCTTTCGGACGCATCGTCGGCGTGAGCGCAAAAAGAGTCCCCGGTTGGGTGATCGCCACATCGGTTTTCTCAATGCCGGTGCGGAGAAAAGGCAGGTTACGCACCGCCTCCGGTATCTCGTCGATCACATAAGTTCGGTCCGTGAAAAGCTTGACTCCCGGTTTCATCACCGCGTCTTCTTTCCCGGCACCGGCTTCGCTCCGGGCAGCCGGCGGCAAGCTGATCAAGACACTCAGTAATCCAGACAAAAGGTTGATTTTCATAGCGGGTCCAGTGGACTGGATTTCCCATGCGATGACAACTGTCGATAGAGTGTTATGGTAACATTGTGTCCCATGAATCCGTATCTCTGCAAGACATCGCCCGGGCTGCCGGGGTTTCCACGATGACCGTTTCCCGGGTTTTGCGTGGAGTGCCCGGGGTTGCCGCGAAGACACGTGAGCGGGTCCTGAAAACGGCGGAAACGCTCGGTTACGAGCCCGATCCCCATCTCGCCCGGCTCATGCAAAACGTCCGCAGCCGTAAGAAAAAAGGACTGCGAGCGGTCATCGCCGTGATTCGCGAGCACGTGCCCGAAGACGGTTTATTGAGTCCTTCTTATCAATATGTTCCGGTCGAGCCGATTCGCCGCCGGGCGCATGGACATGGTTACGCGGTGGAGGAGTTTTTTCTCGGCAAAGACGGACTCACACCCAAAAGGCTCCAGCAAGTGCTTCGCGCCCGCGGTATCGAGGCCGTGATTGTTTCGCCCCAGAGCATCCAGCTGCCCTGCGCTCAAATCGATTACAGTCCGTTTGCCTCGGTGACCTTTGGTAATGCGATGCAGGAGCCCGCACTGCACATGTGCGCAGGCAACATGACCCTCGGAATTCAAAACGCCGCTGAGCAACTCAGAGCCCGCGGCTACCGGCGTATCGGCGTCGCGGTGACTCAATGGATCGTGAACCGGTCGCAGTTCGGCTACACCGGGGGGCTGTTTCACTGGCAGCTCGGCCTGCCACCCGAAGATCGCGTTCCGCTGCTGCTTTTTCCTCAGAATGACATCAGCCTCGGTTTCGACGCCTTTCACCAATGGATGACCATCCACCGCCCCGATGCACTGATCACCTTCGACACTCATGTCCCGGATTGGCTCAAGCAGCTCGGTCTTCGCGTGCCGGAAGACATCGGCTTCGTTGCTCACGATTGGACGCCGGAAATGACCGGTCTCGCCGGGATTTATCAGCGCCGCGATCATCTTGCTGCTGCGGCAGTCGACCTCCTGGTCTCACAGCTCTCCCAGCACGAACACGGCGTGCCGGAAGTGCCCCGCCAGGTCATGACCCCGCCGCAGTGGGTGGACGGTCCGAGCGTGAGGGGCGCAGTGTGATTTGCAACGGAAGATGGAATTGGTCCGGTAGTTTGAATTTTGGTAGTGGTGTTTT
>JARGOZ010000108.1:0-8283 GCA_029213025.1 Verrucomicrobiales bacterium | reverse complement strand
CCCCCCCCCCACTACCGGCCGCTACTTGTGTTGCCACCAATGAACGTAGACCCGATTCCTTTTCGACCATTCATGCCGACGGAACCGGTCGAAATCTACACCAGCGGTTACCTTCCCCATTGGCGACAGTCCGGATCGACCTACTTCGTGACGTTCCGAACAGCAGATTCACTCCCGCAATCGGTCCTCGCCGAGCTCGCTGCTGAACGCGCCGCCTGGCTTGCGCGACACGGAGGTGCTATCCAGGCCCTTTCCGACGAACTGCGCAGGGAATTTGCGAAAATTATTTCCGCCTCTCTCGAAGAGAAACTCGACCATGGTTGCGGTGATTGCCCACTCCGCGATCCGGATACGGCGAAAATCGTTGCTGACGCGCTTCGCCATTTTAGTCCCGGGCGTCTCCGCCTCGGCGATTTTGTCGTCATGCCGAACCATGTCCATGCATTGATCACTCCGGCGACTGGCAGGAAACTTGAGTCGCTTCTGCAATCGATCAAAAATTATTCCGGCAGGAGAATCAATCAACTGTGTGCGAAAGGTGGTACCTTCTGGCAGCGCGACAGCTACGATCATATCGTCCGTACCGGGGATCAATTAAGAAAATTTCAGCGCTACATCGCTAACAATCCCGCAAAAGCGAATTTGCGACCAGGTGAGTATATTCATCAAACCGCCAGCTACCTATTTGATTAAGTCTCCGGTAGTGGTGATCTCCAGATCGCCACGAAAAACTATTCGCAACCCAGCTATGGCGATCTGGAGATCACCACTACCTCCGTGGGGCTCGTTTTCGCCGCAGTAGCGGACTCTCCGTTTGTTGACAGGCGCTTTTGAACACGTCAGCTTTCCGGCATGAATTTAGCCCTTCGTTTTACCGCCTTCTCTTTTGCCAGCCTCGCTTTGTCGCTGCCACTGTCTGCCACGGACAGCTGGCCGGACTTTCGCGGCCCAACCGGCGACGGGCACGCGGGTAATCCCGGAATCCCGCTGGAATGGAGCGAAACGAAGAACGTGAAATGGAAAACAGAAATTCCGATGCTGGGGCTGTCCTCGCCGATTGTGATGGATAACCAGGTCTGGCTGACCACGGCGACGGTCGAAGGGCACGACTTCTATGTCCTCTGCGTGGATGCGACCACCGGCGAAATTGTTACCAATCAGAAATTGTTTCACAGTGACGATCCCCAATCGATGGGCAACGGCGCGCAGGATAACAGCTACGCCACGCCTTCCGCCGTCATCGAAGCTGGCCGCGTCTATGTTCACTACGGTCACTTCGGCACGGCTTGTCTCGATACAGCCACGAAGCAAGTCATCTGGAAGCGGGATGATTTGCATTGCTGGCACTACCGGGGCGCATCGTCTTCCCCGGTGCTTTTCGAAGATCTCATTATTTTGACTTTCGACGGGGCTGATCTGCAGTATCTCGTCGCGCTCGACAAAAAGACCGGAAAAACTGTCTGGAAAACGGACCGCTCGGTGGATTATAATGACGAGCACATCGACAAGAAGATGGTTCAGGAAGGGGACTGGCGAAAAGCACACAGCACTCCGCTGATCGTTCCCATCGATGGAAAACCGGTAATGTGTAGTACAGGGGCAAAAGCGGCATACGGCTACGATCCCCGGACCGGCAAAGAGCTCTGGCAGGTGGAACACCCGGCTTATTCAGCCTCGCCGCGCCCCGTTTTTTACGACGGACATTTTATTATCGTGACCGGCTTCAGTCAGGGCGCTCAGATGATGTCGGTAAAGGCCGGCGGTAGTGGAATTGTTACCGACTCCCATGTCGACTGGAGTTTTGGCAAATCTTTCCCCAAGTATTCATCACCCATTCTAGTGGACGACCTCGTTTACTTCGCCATGGATGATTCTTTCGTGGTATGTATAGAAGCAAAGACCGGAGATATAGTCTGGAAAGACCGGGTTGGCGGCAAATACCGGGCTTGTCCGATCTATGCAGATGGCCGTATCTATTTCTTCAGCCTCGAAGGTGCGACCACAGTGATCGAACCCGGTCGCGAATTCAAAGTGCTGGCGACGAATCATCTCGCTACCGATGCTCCTCTCGATGATCCCCGGCGCGGTCCAGGATTCATGGCTTCACCGGCGGTTGCCGGAAAGGCCTTGTTTCTCCGGACAAGACATCACCTGTACCGGATCGAGGCTGAATAGGTCGACACTTTGTGTAGCGAAACGATTTCGATCAGTTCCGCCCAATCTGTTTCATCTGTAGAATTGTTTCGTTGGGTGATGTGTTTGCCTGGATGGAACATGGAATAGGCAGGATGTCCATGGATACAATATAGCAAACACGGCACCGGCCTGTTACCACGAAGCGGTGCCGTTGGTTTAGTTTTCTGAGCCCGACTGTTTCCGGTTCAGTTCCGGCATTACGGCACCGATCTGTTTCCGCCAGTCGACGAGTTCTTTGATCAGCGCTGCTTTAACCTCGGGTTTTTCTTCGCTGAGATCATTCTGCTCGCCGATGTCCTCCGCCAGATTGTATAGTTGCGCATCATCGTGTTCCCAGAACTCGATTAGCTTCCAGTCACCTTTGCGGATAGCACCTCCAGGGCTCCATCCTGATCCGTGGTAGTGGGGATAGTGCCAATAGAGAGAACGTTCTTTTTTCGTCTCCGGAGACTTCAGTAGATCGACGATGCTGACTCCGTCTTTGTGTAGTTCCGGTTTTGTCCCGATCCCGGCCAACTCCAATATTGTCGGAAAAAAGTCGGTGCTCATTACCGGTGATGAACATATCGTTCCCGGCTTCGAAGTGCCCGGAGCTCTGACTATAGTTGCTTCGCGAATGCCGCCTTCGTAGAGCCAGCCTTTTCCGGCGCGTAAGGGTAGATTGCACCCTGGTCCGACTTTTTTGTACCCGGTTTTGCTGGTGTCTTTCATCCCCGGAGGCCGGGTGCAGAGTCCGCCGTTGTCGGAAAAGAATATCACTACTGTGTTGTCTGCGATCCCGAGGTCTTCCAGCTTCGCCAGGACCGCTCCTACGCTGTCATCAACCGCAGCGACCATAGAAGCGAGGTCGGCGTTATCCTGCCGCCCGCGGGAGACTCCGTCGCGCATTTCGATTACCGGAGTTTCGCCTTCAAAGCTTTTTGCTTTCTCTGTATAGCGATCAATTCGCTTTTGGTACGGTTGAATGGGCGTGTGAACATTGTAGTAGGAAAGGTAGGCAAAAAAGGGTTCGTCTTCTTTCGTACTGTCGGCAATGAACCGGTTGGTTTCGTCGGTAAGTCTTTCCGTGAGGTATTCGCCTTTCGACTTTGCTTCGAGACGCGGGTTGTTCCACGGGGCATAGTAGCCACCCGGAGGACTGCCGCGGTCATGACCACCTATATTGATATCAAATCCCTGGTCTTCGGGATAGTATCCTTCATCGCCAAGATGCCATTTGCCTGCAAAGAATGTTTTGTAGCCATTTTCCTTGAGAACCTCCGCGATGGTGACCTCTTCGAGAGCGAGATTTTCCCGGTCTTCCACGTGTAGAAATTTCCCGTTTTTAGGAGCTTTTGATCCAGGCAGCCAGTCCGTGACATCCACTCTCACTGGATGGCGCCCTGTCACGATACTGGCGCGGGTCGGCGAGCAGATCGATGCGGCGGCGTAGCCATCGGTAAACCGCACCCCGGATTTTGCGAGAGCATCGATGTTCGGGGTCTCATAAAAGGTGGAGCCGTTGCAGCCCACATCCGCCCAGCCGAGATCATCGACGAGGAAAAAGACAAAGTTCGGCTGGGCTTGTGCAAAAGAGAAACTGCATACCGCGAGGAACAGGAAAGTGAGTCGGTTTTTCATACTTTCCCGGATGCTACCCTGGCTTGCAGGACCGGGAAAGTGTTTCCCTGTCACTTGATTATTGTTGCAGAATGAGTTGAATCGCTGCCGCGGCGGCTGCGAAGCCGAAAGTCCCGGTTACCTGGGTGGCAGTTCCGAAACCGCTCTCGCAATCCAGCTGCAGGGCGCTGCCGGGTTCGGGTCTGTCGCACACGGTTCCGTTCGCCCAGGGGTATCTGGCATTTTCTGTACTGAAAACTGCGGGGATATGAAACGGGGCTTTGGTCGGTTCGGGTGGAAAATCATATTGGGCCCGGAGCCGTTTTCGCACCATTTTCAGCAGCCGGTCGTTGGTGGCGAAAGCGAGGTCATCCCGGCTCACCCCCGCCGGATCGGTTTTACCACCGGCTCCTCCGCAAACCACAAGGGGGATTTCCCGGTCCCGGCAGGTGGCGATGAGGAAACATTTGTGCTTCACGGAATCAATCGCGTCCACCACACAGTCAAAGCCCGGCGCGAGGAGTTCTTCAGCGGTGTTTTCGGTAAAGAATTCGATCTCTTCGTGGACCGAAATTTCGGGATTGATCAATTTTGCCCGGTCCGCCATAGCGGCGGCTTTTTCCCGGCCAACCTGACCTTCCACCGCGTGGATTTGCCGGTTGGTATTGGTGATGCAGAGAGAGTCGAGATCGATCAGGGTGAGTTCCCCGATTCCGGATCTGGCCAGCGCTTCAACGGTCCACGAGCCAACCCCGCCAATCCCGACGACCGCCACATGAGCCCCGGCCAGCTTTTCCATGCCTGCCTGCCCGTACAGGCGTCCGATCCCGGAAAAGCGCTCGGCGTATCCTTTGGTGATGGCTTGTTTTTTCAAAAGTTCTGAAATGTGTGGTTCTTACAGGTTGGGTCGAGTCACCGAACGCATTTTTCCTGCAATTTTCAGACTTCCGAAAAAAACTTCAATTTCTTTTGAATGATTTTCCGGTTGGTGTGTCTATTTCTATAACAACAACCATGTAACATCTTAGGTAGCAGCAAGATTGATTCCCCCTTCGGGGCAAAGCCCGTCTCATAACGAGACGGGCTTTTTGCTGTCCGGGAAATGTGGCTTGCGATCAGGGGGGATAGCACCGATCAAAAGGGCAGTTATGAATTGCTGCCTCGCGACTTATATCCACGACCTCAGCCCGTTTTTGCTTCGAATCAAAGGTGACTTCGGAATCCGTTGGTATGGAATGATGTACGTGATCGGATTTATCTGCGCGTATTTCCTCATCCGCTGGTTTGTGAGGCTGAAATGCTGCGAATTGAAGGAAGATAAAGTGGCCGATTTCATTACCGCCGTAGCGATTCTGGGTGTGATGGTCGGAGGGCGTCTCGGTTACATGTTGATCTACAACTGGGATTCCTTTTCGGATAATCCGCTGTCCTTTTTTCAATTCATGAATGGCGGGATGGCCAGCCACGGGGCGATTTTCGGTATCACCGTCGTGGTGTATTTTTTCGCCCGCTGGCAGAAAATTTCCTGGCTCGGATTAGGGGATCACATCGTGATTACCGGGCCTCTCGGCGTGTTTTTCGGGCGGATCGGAAATTTCATCAACGGCGAACTCTACGGAAGGGTAACAGATCACAAATGGGGCATGAAATTCCCAACCGAGTTGAACGAAATCCATTCCAACCGGCTTCTTGCAGTCGTCGACCAGGCGAAAGGAATTGCTCCGGATCTGAATGCCGCAGTGAAAAATCTGATGGCTGTCTCAGACGGGGCACCCAGGTATCAAATTGCTGAAATGATGATCGAAACTGCTCGTCACAACGCAGAGTTTCAGGCGATGATTGCCGAGACACTTTTGCAAACCCGTCATCCCAGCCAGATCTACCAGGCGTTGTGCGAAGGGCTGATGGTGCTCGCGGTGCGGTTGAAATGGAAAAACGCCTACCACGGATTTATCTCCGGCCTGTTTTTTATCACCTACGGAATCGCCCGGATACTCGTCGAAAATGTGCGCCAACCGGACTCCAGCTACATCATGAATATGACAAAGGGTCAGTTCTACTCCGTGCTGATGCTTTTTGTAGGAGCGGGCTTTATTGTTTGGTCACTGGTAACCAAACGGCAGAACCAAATTCCTGCGGAATAGTGGTTTCAGTTGGGTAGCCCTGCTGGAACGGGGCTTCCGCAGGTTGCGAATAGTGGCACGGGTAATGCTTCCTTTGTTCGTACAAACAGAACAGGAAAGTTGCCGAATTGATTATTCATTCTTCAAATTTCCACAGACTGAAGGTTAGTGGTTTACGGGGGTGAGTTGTATTGATGTATAAGGCGGTCTTTTCTGACCCGGCCAAAAACACAAACATGAATCAGAATAACCTTTCGAGGTATGCAAAGGCGGATCGATACTATATCCTGCCAAATGGAGAAAGGCAGCCCTTCGGCCCCTGCACTCTGCAACATATATACACAATGGTAGAAATGAAACGGGTCACATCGTTGGATTTCATCTATTGTGACAGTTGGGCGCGTTGGAAACCGGTGGGAGATGTTTTTAACATGACTCCGGCCATACAGAACGTCCCCGGTGACGATGGGCAGGACCCTTACGTAATCGAGCAGGCGTTGACGTATATGGAAAAACAGGTCAGACCCGGTGAGCAGCTGCACTATATTGCCGTCCAGCATGTGCCGGTATTACGTATTACCGCAACCGTAAAGCTTTCCATGCCGAAGTCGATCATACTTACCAGTCAACGCTTCTGTGTACTGGAACCGAGGATTGTCGGTGAAGACGTGTTCGATGTTTATCCGGTGGAATATATAGAAAGCGCAGTCCGTCACATCAAACGCGGTGCGAAGGTCGGCAGCTTTCATATAGCAACGAAAACCGGCTCCTGGACAGAAGTGGGTAAGATCCCGCTGAACCAGCTGGAAAGGCTTTGGGAAACCTCGCACCTGATTCTTTCCTCCACCGCTGGAAAGCCGCGTAGAGCAAGGCGCAAAACACTGAGCGTCGCCTGAGCCGGATCAAACAGGGTACAGTCAGAGACCTAACAGGGTACAGTCCAGCAGGGTAGCCAGTTTGTGGATGACACGGGCTTATGGGCACCTTCGCGCGTTGCGCGAAGCATAATTACTGTAGAATGGATTGCTAATCCGTTCCGTGAATTCGAGGGACGAGAATTCACCCCGCAACCAGCGCCAATGCATCGGCGGTTAGGCTTCGAAGGTGAGTTCTCGTCCCTTGAATTCACCAGCTCGGATTAGCAATCCAGGCTACGTGCGCTTCGGCTTTTGTGTGCGCTATTCTTCTACTCTTTATGTCGAAACCAACCTGAAGCCTTTGACACCCGGTTTGCACCCGGTTCCTACTAGATTCGATTTTGGCGAGCGGCCCAATACCACAGCAATCCACCTGAAAAGGCTGATGCACCTGAAAGTATGAATACCGCATTCGGATGCCCGAAGAATTTTCCGTCACCACTTGCGACGAGAAACCCGGAAGTTCCTCCCAAGCCCGTTGAGACAATTAATCCAAGCCAAAAGTGTTTTGGGATGAACTGTAACAGAATACTTCCCGCAATGACAGATGGAATAAGCAGGAAGAGAATCACTGGCATAGAGAATACAAATGCGCCAAAAGATTCGGAAAATAGATTACCAATCCCAACTCCGTTGGCTATCATCCAGTGACCGAGCAGAGCTAGTGTGTGAACGATGCCTCCGCCTATCGCCGCGAAAAACCATGCTTTTATCACTCGCATTCAGTGAATATCCCGATCGAACGATTAAAGTGTGCCACAGCGAGTTTGTGCGTTCCACCACTGACTTGTTAGCCCCCGTTTCCGGGGAGAGCAGCGAGTCGGGTGTCGATGCGTTCCTGGTTTGCAATATTAACGCCACCAGTGCTAACCGTGATCGATCCTTCGGTAAAAACGACTCGAAAGGATTTCTGTTTCTGTTGCAACTGTGCAGCAACGTAGCCGTCGATTAGCAGTCGGTCGGACTCGAACCGGAGAGTGCTACCGTTCCCGATGACTATTGTAGCATTCCCGTCTGAGTCAATAATGCCACGGCGCATTCCTTCGGCATGGATGCTGCGGCCGTACGCGTCGCTGGGAGCAAATAGGGATGCGCCTCCTTGTGGTCCGGTTGAGTTCAATCTCAAGTTTACGAAGAATCCGATGAGAAGAACGACCGCTAGTGCCGAAGCTACGGCGAACATTCTTTTGTGCGTAGTTTTCATATATTTTTGCGGGCTCCAGTTTTAGGCACTTTACAGCTTTTGTGGATATGTAAAAGCCGGGAAATGAGAATGTGAATTTGGACTCGGTATTCTCCGCTTCTCCCTGAGCCCGTAAAATGAGCTGCGACAACTGCTCTGAGCCCATTTTCTTTCACTTCGGCATAAGTGGTCGAAAAGGAATCCGATCGTCGTTTAGAGAAAGCGATATGGGTAGTGGTGATCTCCAGATCGCCGCCACTTTAGG
>JARGOZ010000107.1:16024-23323 GCA_029213025.1 Verrucomicrobiales bacterium | reverse complement strand
GTATCCCGGGGTAGCTGTCGCAACCCCGGGCTTTGTTGCAGAATCCCTTTGGGATACTTTTTGCGTCGACGTCCCAACAGGGTACAATGCCGGACCGAACAGGGTACAATGAGAGATCGTACAGGGTACAATGAGAGATCGTACAGGGTACAATCGACTCGCGCTAATATGTAGTCAATTTCTGTAAAGAATTGAGAAACAGGCAAGAGTGCCTGTGCTACCGTTATACGATAGGTTCGCCACATTCCTGCCTGGTGATGGAACTTTTTTGTCATCAGATTTCCTTCTCTGCGATTCCGATATTATGATAGAGAGAGTGGAGATCGACAAAAAAGGGACTAGATTAGCTATCACGTGAGGGATGAAACAAGGGCAGATAATTTACTATATCATTTTTTTCCAGTGCTTGATTTTCTGCATCTCCAACTCATTGAATGCTCAGGGGATTCAGATATTGGCCGCCCCGCAGGAAGTCGCGTTCCCGGGTGGCTACGAGGTGGTGAAACAGGATGGAACGGTAATCAAGCGTATCAACGGCCCGGCCCGGGCGAATGTTCAGGCCTACCTCGATTCCAATGGAGTTCGTTACTTTATGTCGGACTGGAGTTACCAACGCTACGCATCCGGGAAAGCCGCCAATTGGATGCGGGCGACAGCCGTTCCAAATCCTCCCCCTCGCCAGCCGGTCGCGAGAAACGACGGGGTTGTCCCGCTAAAGCGAATCCTTGCGATATCTTTTCCTCAGGGAGTCTTGATTTATGATAACAACGGTCGTCTTCTGAAACGGGAGCCATCGATGAAAGAGGCCAATGTGTCTGCCTATAAAGATACCAATGGCGAACGCTACTGGGTATCGGATTGGAGTTGGCAGCGATATCGGGACGAAGGAAAACCACCCAACTGGATTGCTGCCATCAGGAAGCCGAAAACGCCATCAAAACCCGCGCCTCCTGTTGTGGCGGAAGCAGAATGGGATCACCAAAAAGCTCCACTCTGGAAAGTCGGCGATCTGCAAAGACGTGGACAGTTTGTGGAGGCACTGGAGATGGTTGCTGTCGCTGAAAAAACCGTGACCGGAAGAGATGACCGTAGTCTGCTTTTCTACAGAAAATCGGAAATTTTGATGGCTCTGGGGCAATGGGATGCGGCGCGGAACTCCTGTAAACAATGGATCGCTGCGGCGAAGGGAGGCGGTGAAGGAGAGATCGAGTATGCCATGCTCAATTATGCCCGCGTTCTCGAACATCTCGGAGATGACCGGACGGCTCTCAAATATTATGATCTCGCTGCCGAAGGGTACGATCAGATTGTCTTTTATCGGGCCCGCCTGGCCCATCGGCTGATCCAGTATGCTTTTTTGCGCTACGGGGATTTTCAGCGCTACGAATCTTTCATCAAAAAGAATTCCGAGCCCGATGATGCAGCAGGGAGGTCCTATCTTTACGGTGAATTTCAGGGGGAATCCGATGTCCAGTCGAAGGCGGAACTGGATACCCTGTTGGCAAAAATCAGGCGGGAAAAATCTTACCCCGCCGGGTTGCAGGGTTGGGTTCAGGGAATGGTAAAGCTCGGGTTGGTAGAAGAAGCAAGACGAGAGGTTGCCCAACTGGAAAAGCGCTACGGAAACAAAGAGGACCTCGGGCTGCATTTCGGACGAGCCTGGTCGCGACTGGGAGATCAACGAAGATCCCAATCCGCCTATCTTTCTGCGATCCCTTATCTGGAAAAAAAGGCGATTGATGACCAGGGGGACTTTGAACATGTCGGCGATGAGGAGGCCTATTTTGCTGAGATGACCGAGGCTTATATCAATGCGGGACAGGCAGGCAAGGTTATACCATTTCTTCAGCGTCGATATGGCGACCTTTCAACTCTGGACCCGGGTGTGCCGGCGATTGTTCACGAGGCCGTCCAGGCGGGAGCCCTGTTTTCCAACGATCAAAACCTGCGCAGAAAGATTACGGGAAGAACCATCGCAGAAACCCGAAACCGGATGGAAAGAATCTTAACCCGGTTCCCCGAGCAAGACCGGCTCACTGCAGTCAAAACGTTTCGTCCCCTCGATGTGCCGTTTTCAATAGGTGATCCAGTCGCAGCGGCCCAGGCAATCCTGCAATTCAAAGGAATCGTGCTCGACAGTCTCGCCAGGGAAAAATTGCGTCTCAGTAAGGTCGCCGTTACCCGGGACAAGATCGGGTTGATCGATGAGCTGGAAAAACTCCGGGAGGTCTATTTGAAACAGGAGTTGGAAGGGACACCTCCTCATTTACTCAAAAATCTCGACTCAAGGATCAGTACTTTGGAAAACCAGCTGTTCGGGAGAACCGCTGCGACGAGTACTTCCATCGATCTCGATGCCTTCACGGTTGAAAGAATCAGCAATCGTCTCGCCGGGGATCAAGCTGTAGCGGAATTTGCGCTCTACCGGCATCTCACCGGATTTCGCCGCTTCGAAGATCGTTATGCGGTAGTTGTTTTTAAACGAGGCGAACAACCTGCCCTCTTTTCCCTGGGCAAAGCGGAGATCATCAACCGGAAAGTTCGTGAACTACGCAAATGGATCGAAGGGAATTCAGAATCGGATGACATAGTCAGGGAACTCTATGCGTTGGTATGGAAACCGATCGAAAAGGAATTGACCGGAGTGAACCAACTCTATGTTTCCCTCGACGGGGCTCTCCATGGAGTGCCCATGGCTGCCCTCGTAGATGCCAAAGGGAAATTCGCCACCGAAAAGTGGAAGATCCAACAGGTCGGCTCCAGTAGAGATTTGCTGATCACCAATCCGCGACCTGCCCGCAAAGAAGCGTTTCTCCTTGGAAACCCTGATTTTTCGGCTCGTCTCCGCAAGCCCCGAAGCAAAGAGCCTGAGTTCGCGACTCAACACCTCCGCAATCAACTCAACCGGGCGGCGGGAAAGCGATCCTTCGACCTCGCCACCCCCCTTGAGGTCCTGGCGGGCACCGCTCGAGAGATTGATCTTCTCGAAGATCTTTTGAAAGCTGACAAATACCAGGTGAAACGATATGACAAATCCACTGCTACGGAAAGCTCTATTCATTTCGACTCTCCGCCCGACATCGTTCACTTTGCAACTCACGGGCTTTTCCTGCGCGAAAACAAGGAAGTGCGCAATCCGATGGCCCGCAGTTTTCTGGCCCTCGCCGGTGCCGACCACACTCTGGATTCCTGGAAACAGGGGAAGGTGCCGGATCCGGCCAGCGACGGAATTCTGATGGCCGCCGAAGCCGTCACCCTGAATCTGACCGGGACCCGATTGGTGGTTCTCAGTGCCTGTGAAACCGGACTCGGGGACGAGGTCAGGAGTGAAGGCGTTATGGGATTGAAGCGGGCCTTGCGACATGCCGGGGCGGAAAACCTGGTGACAACTCTCTGGCCCATCGCTGACGAACCGACTGTGGAATTCATGAATCGTTTTTACCACAGGATTATCAAAGACGGCAAGTCCCCCGGCGAAGCTCTCGCCGAAACTCAGGCTGTTTTGCTCCGCAAATACCGGGAAGAATCGGATCTGGCCAGCGCCGTTTATCTGGCCGGGCCATTTGTGATTGATGTATCCGGAAAATAATCGAGTCCCCTTTGCGGCCCGTGGAGTCCTCCTGATTTTTGCGTCCGGGAACTCACGGTCATCGGACCGCGCGGAAAGCAAAATGTAGCGGAATTTGCGAAAAATTCCGACGCGGCGAAATGAAACTCGTGTAGTCCAAAAACTTTTTCCGAAACGAGTTAGGGACGTGTGGCAGCGGCCACGAGGGGTTCGCTTCGATGTCGGAATTTTTCGCAAATTCCGCTACGGAGGACTTTTTGCGGCGTGATCCGAACTATCCCAAAGGGATTTTGCAACAAAGCCCGGGGTTGCGACAGATACCACGGGATACCACGGTAAAAGTGAATCTACCCCGAAGGGGTTGCGTAACCCTTTCAGGGTATAATGTGTGGGTTGGGCGCAGTTCCCGGGGTAGCTTCGCAACCATGGGCTATGATACGAAAGCCCGTTGGGCTGTAAACAGGATCAAACGGCTTTTTGCGTCGACGACCGTATAGGGTGCAGTTTAGTTCAAAGCAATCTCAGTAGAATGGATTGGTAATCCGTTCGCACTCGCATCGCCAGTGCCCCCGAATGGCACTGACTTTTTGTGTTTTCGCTTCTACGGCAAAGCCGTTACGTAACTAAGCCCCGGGTTGAGCGAAGCGCTACCCGGGGACCAACAGCAAAAGCCAATATCATCTCTGAAGGAGATGCGGAAGCTTTTGTAAGCCCTTCAAACTACAGTTGACCTTTGATACCATGATACCCTCCGTTTCACTCCCTCCTCCGCTACGCTATGGCGGGCAAGCCGGTAACCCGGAACTATGATACGAAAGCCCGTTGGGCTATAAACAGGATCAAACGGCTTTTTTCGGCGACGACCGTATAGGGTGCAGTTTTGTTCAAAGCAATCACTGTAGAATGGATTGGTAATCCGTTCGCACTCGCACAGCGAGTGCTCCTGCCTCTTGATATGTTGTACAAAGCCCGCTTCGATCTATAGATAAACATATAGAACGTTTCTATATAAAAAACTCAGGCCGGTATTCGAAATGCATCAGGTCATAGTGATACCATTTTCCACCCCAGATGAATTTCTCCGACTCGAATGCGGCTACGATTTCCGGTGGGTATTTTCGCCGTCTCTCCATCAAGTGCAGATCGTTTCCGGAGCCCCATTTCCAGTAGCCGCCCAGAGCCGGGTTCAGATCCACTGTCATACCGAACGAATGCGCGCTGAGCCTTGATGTGCCCGATATATTCCGCCAGTTAAAAGTTCCACCGATCCCTTCGAGATATTTCCGGTAAGCCGGTGAGGTACCCACCGCCGCTTCCACCTTTTTCCCGACCCGCTTCAGGGCGTCGGCGGCTCCGTTGTTGCGATTGAAGGACAGCGTTTTTCCTGCGAAGTTTACGGTAGTCAGGTTTTCCCGCACTCGTGCAGGGGAATCGCCGTAAACCAGTTTCAAAAACATTTCGTCCCGATATCTGCCGGGGTCGAGGTTCTTTGGCCACTGCGTCATGGTCAGATCCCGGGGGTAACTGTCATGAAGGGTTTCGAACAGGTCGGGTGAGTCGAGGCGTTGCTCGAAACTCTTGCCCTGGTTTCCGTCTTCGAGCGGTCGCCACTGGCTGCCTCCCGCTCCGCTGATCTGCACGAAGTCCTGCCCGGCTTCTCTTTTCACGCCGGTAACAGCAGAAGGATAGGCACGTCCGAAAGTCATTAGCGCTTTAACCGCTGAGGGCGTTCCAATCGCTCCCGCTTTTACCGCTCTTTCAGCAAAATCGATCGCGGATTCTCCGGATTTTCGATCGAGGCTGCCGGAGCCTCCGGAGTTCTGCTTTTTACGTTTAAAAATCCCCTGACTGAACAGGGGCTCACAGCTTGCTCCTGCCACTACTGCCTGAGCGATGAATGACCTTCGGTCACTGGTTGGAAACATAATCTAGTTTAATGGGAAATGACCGTTACAGAGTAGGAACCACTGCCTTTGCGGATGACCCGGACAGTGGGATTGCCTGACTTTACCGCGCTCGCTGTCGAACTGGACATGGAGAAGTAGGCAGAGGCGCGCTTTTGTGAAGTTGTCAGGTAGGGATCCGACTGATCCCCGGAATCTCTTTTGCCGAAGCGATGGTAGTTAGCCCGGTCCTGTTTCATAATCTCGACAGCCTCCCAGTGGCGGGTGCCGCTGCTGTTGTAATGGTCCCGGTTGCCGATCACTGTGGTGTAGCTTCCGTAAGGCAGCTCCGGTTCCGGTTCGGGGACAAAAGTTCTGGTGGGGGCCGATGGTTGTGGAGTGGTCATTACGATAGTCGGCGGTGCGTCCTTCATCCGTTCTCTCTCCCGGCTAAGTGCTTCCCGCTCCTCTTTGAGAGCTTCCTTCTGCGCCTGGATCAGGGCCAGCATTTCTTTCATCGCTTCAGTCTGAACATCATTTTGAGCCGGAGCGGGTGGGGGTGTCGTCGTATGCGGCGTCGGGACGTTAGGCGGTTGATTCACCATATCCAGCTTTTGTTTTTCCAGCGCTGCTTTCATTTCGGCAATCTGCTTGAGCATTTCGGCCTGGGCGAGAGCGAGCTGGTTCTGGTTACCTATACCCTGAGTTTTGTTTGCTTTCCCGAAAAGGTATACTTCGTCGGCACTGCCTGGTATATTTAAAATAGGATCCTGGCGGGTCTTTTTGAATACCTCTTTTGAAGTATTTCTCAACACACTCGAAAGCAGTAAACCGCTCTCGGGGCGCAGGCTCAGTTGCCCGGCGAGAGCTTCGGTAAAGGGCGAGTTGGTGGATTCGTGACCATCCGCCGCCGTTTCTCCCGAAGTAGTGGAGAAAGCGATTATCGTTCCTGGAGGTGGCGGCACGTCGGCCAGTCCTCTCGAAAAAGATCCCGCTGACCGGGCGACCCGCTCATTCGTAAACGGGTTGTTACGACAGCAGTCGAGAATCACTACGTTAACTGAAGAATTAGCGACGCGGAAGGCATCAAAAATCTGGTTCAGCGAAACCGAGTTATTTTTTGCGACATAGAGATCACCCGCCTCGGCTTTCAGGGGCAGCAGGTAGTTGGCGCCCTGCACCTGGAATCCGTGACCGGCGAAGTAGAACAGAGCGATGGCATCTTTATTCAGGCTTTGAATAAACTTCCCGATTTCCCGGTTCATCCTCTGGCGATCCGCATCGAGGACCAGCGAGACTTTGAAGCCCAGCGCTGCCAGCTCCCGGTTCACCGAAGTGGCATCGTTCTTCGGGTTGGTTAACTCGGCAGCGCCGCCGTATTTACTGTTCCCAATCACCAGAGCGATCTTCTCCCCACCATGGCCGACAGAGAGCGCGACCAGCCAACAACACAAAAAACAAGCGAAGAATTTCATAATCAGACGGTTAACAGTAAAAATGTATCAGGTTTCATTGAGTTGTAAAGGAAGCGGGTCGGGAGGGGATTGATTACAGGTTTGTTCATGGAAAGAGGTTTTTCCTGCCCGGCGAGTGTGCGCTGACGTTCACGCAAAAAGTGCGCTAGCCAGGAAAAAATCAAGGAACGACGACAATCCTGTCGTCAGCGAAGCCCGTGCCATTGCCCTCATTGCAGCCGGGCGACAGGATTGTCGCACCTCCTTGTGGTTTTTGCGTCGCTGTCGGAACAGGTTTTAGCTTTGTATTAGCGTTGACGCAAAAATTGCCAGTGTCCGGGAAACTCAAGGAGCAACGACAATCCTGTCGTCAGCGAAGCCCGTGCCATTGCCC
>JARGOZ010000107.1:0-15924 GCA_029213025.1 Verrucomicrobiales bacterium | reverse complement strand
GGAAACTCAAGGAGCAACGACAATCCTGTCGTCAGCGAAGCCCGTGCCATTGCCCTCATTGCAGCCGGGCGACAGGATTGTCGCACCTCCTTGAGACCAAAAAGCGTCCGCGCTCGGGAAACACAAGGAGTAACGACAATCCTGTCGTCAGCGAAGCCCGTGCCATTGCCCTCATGCCAGCCGTGCGACAGGATTGTCGCACCTCCTTGTGTTTTTTGCTTCCCTGTCGGAACAGGTTTTAGCTTTGTATTAACGTTGACGCAAAAAAGTGCGGTAGCCAGGAAACTCAAGGAGCAACGACAATCCTGTCGTCAGCGAAGCCCGTGCCATTGCCCCATTGCAGCCGGGCGACAGGATTGTCGCACCTCCTTGTGGTTTTTGCGTCGCCGTCACTGTTTTTGCCGTTGTCGAGGTTCCCGGCCATCGCCGGTTCGAACTTTTTCTCACTTTTCTGTAATCAGATTTCATGTCGTCCGATTCCTCTCCTGAAGACGGGAAATCCACTCCGTCGCCAATCCATCACAAAAGAAAAAACGATCATGAAAAAACTCATTCTCACATCTGCCATCGCTATCACGGCTCTGTTCGCCGGAGCTCAGTCCGCAAAAGCTGACAACTGCTACACGCCACCCGTCGTGACTTGTGTGTACAAAGTGAAAACCGTCCAGATCAACTGCTGCCACTACCAGCGCACCGCCTACGACCACTGCGGGAAGCCTTACTGCTACACCGTCGCGGTCTATACTTTCCAGGATATCTATTCCAACGGAACATATCGCAACTGGACAAAAACCGTTAGGGTGTAGAGTTCGATTGGACAGCCGGTTGATGATCAATATATTGGAAGAGTAAATATATCCGGGGTGTATTTGCACAAATGAGTCATCTCTCCAGTCTATCTTCTCCGGTGCATAAAAAGTTTATGGAAACAAGAATGAGAAATACCTCAGTTGGAATTGGTTTTGTCGCGTTGCTCTTCTTGATTTCATCGCCTTGGGCCTCGGCAGCGGAACGGGTCGCGATTGTGTTTGGCAACAATGACTATGCCCATGCCCCGGCGCTTAGAAATGCGGTTAATGACGCGGGCTCGGTGGCGGAGATGCTGGAGACAAAACTGGGGTTTACGCTCGTAAAACCGCCCAAAGCCCGGATGTTTTCGCGGTCCAAATCTATCTGGAGCGATGTCGGTATCGAGCAGTTTTATGCCGGTATCGAAGCTTTCAAGCGGGAGGCGGGCAAAGCCCGCCTGGGGCTGGTCTATTTTGCGGGTCACGGGATGGAAGTGCACAAGGTGAACTACCTGATCCCGGTGGACGCGGAATTGGATTCCCGGGTTCAGCTACGAACCCAGGCGGTGAAGGTGAATGAGATCCTTGCGGATTTGAAATCGACCCGACTGCCCAACAAACTGCTCATTCTGGATTGCTGTCGGGACAATCCCCTGAGCCGTTCGTGGCGGGGCACGCGGTCCAGTGCCACCGGCCTGGCCGAGTTAGCCGATACCGACATCCCTGAATCCACGATGATCCTTTTTTCTGCAGCGCCCGGACAGGCCGCTCTCGATGGGGAAGGCGATAACAGCCCCTTCACCGCTGCGTTGATTGAAGAACTGCCCAAACCGGGGAGAGATGCCCTGTCGGCCTTTTTCAAGGTTAGTGATGCGGTTGTGAAAACTACCGGAAAGCGACAGGAGCCCTGGTTGAAGTTTGATGGAGCCGGCCGCACCTTCCGAGAATTTCAGTTCGTCGCAGGGCAGGCTCCGGCAACGGATGGAGATCAGGACGCAGCCCTCGCCGCTTTGCAGGCAAGGATCGCCGCGATGGAAAAAGAAAAGCTCAATGCGGACGGGCTCATTGCGGAAATCGAGCGGCTAAAACGGGAAAAAGAAGCTGCGGAAATTGCTGCAAAAATGGTTAAAACCACCGTGGGCACAGACACCGGTGGCTTTTCTGCAGTCCGTGGGATGGAGGGAAGCCGGGCCGGGGAAGAGCGGGACTTCGGAGGGATTACTTTTTGCTGGTGCCCGGCGGGTAATTTTATGATGGGGAGTCCTTCCAGTGAGGAAGGTCGGGAGAGTGACGAGGACCAGCACCGGGTCACTTTGACCAATGGATTCTGGATGGCGAAGACTGAGTGCACACAGGCGCAGTATGAGTCTATTGTAGGAACGAATCCAAGTAGGTTTAGCAGTGCAGATTTGCCGGTTGAAATGGTCAGTTGGGAGGATGCTGTGGCCTATTGCCGGAAACTTAATACGAAGCTCGGGTGGGCGAACGGTTGGGAAGTGGCTCTACCGACTGAGGCGCAGTGGGAATATGGCTGTCGAGGTGGGACGAGCACGGTGTTTTCCTTCGGGAATTCATCGAACGGCAGAGAGGCGAATTGTGATGGGAATTTTCCCTACGGGACGAGCATAAAAGGTCCTTATGTGAAAAAAACATCTCCAGGGGGAAATTACGCTGCCAATCCCTGGGGTTTGGAGGATATGCACGGGAATGTTTGGGAGTGGTGTAGAGATTGGTATGGAGGGGATTATTATTCAAGTGGGCATCGTGACCCGCAGGGGCCTTCGAACGGCTCCGGCCGTGTGTGCCGGGGCGGCAGCTGGTTCAACGGCGCCTCGTTCTGCCGGGCCGCGGATCGTAGCAAGGACGCGCCGGATTCCCGGATCAACAACCTGGGTTTTCGTGTGTCCGTAAGTTCAACAGGCAAGTAGGTGGAACCGAAACAGATAAGATGGTGCGGAGCGTTAGAGACAGTGGTGCTCCACGAGGCGGTAGCTGTGGGGAAACTGGCTCTGAAAGCGGAGGGGACTAAATGGCCTGTGTAATGGTGACCGGTTGTTTACGGAACCCCTTCAGGGTTCGTGCCTATATAAATCCGCAACTACCCGGGGTAGCTCCGCAACCCCGGGCTTTGTTGCAGAATCCCTTTGGGATACTTTTCCGCCGATGTCTGTATCTGTACTAACGTTGACGCAAAAAGCCCGTGTCCGGGAACACAAGGAGAAACGACAATCCTGTGGTCAGCGCTGCCCATGCCATTGCCCTAATTGCCGCATCGAGACAGGATTGTTGCATCCCGTTGTGCGGTAAAAGCCTGTCAAATCAGCCAAAGCCCAACGGGCTTTCGCAACGAAGCCCGGGGTTGCCGACAGGCTACCCCGGGAGAAGGAACAACGAATTCAAAACCAATCCTGAAGGGATTGTGAAAGGTTGTATCATCCTTGCAACGTCGAGTCCTTTCCCTTTACACTGAATTCATGCCGCAATCTCTCGATCAAGTTTATCTGCACACCATTTTCTCAACAAAGGATCGCTACCCGTTTTTCGACACGCCGGAATTACAAAGGGAACTGCATGCTTATCTTGCGGGCGTGAGCAATCAACTGAAATGCCCGGCCATCAAAATCGGTGGAGTTTCGGACCATGTTCACCTGTTAACCCGACTTCCACGCACCATTACGATTGCTGATTTTGTCAAAGAAACGAAGCGGTTCAGCAGCCTGTGGCTCCATGAACGAAGTAGAGAATGGAGCGTATTTCATTGGCAGGCGGGTTATGGCGTTTTTTCGGTTTCGGCATCCAATGTGGAGCAAGTAGAGAAATATATTTCCGGGCAGAACGAGCATCACCGGACCCAAAGTTTTCAGGATGAATATCGGGAGTTTTTGAGGCGGCACGAGGTGGATTTTGACGAGCGATATGTGTGGGATTAACGGGCGACGGAGATTTCACAATCCCTTCAGGATTGTCTTGATCGGTTGATGGTATCCCGGGGTAGCCTGTCGGCAACCCCGGGCTGAGTTGCAAAATCCCGTTGGGATTTGGGAGTGAGGTTTTTACATGGCTCAACAGGGTACAATGCGAAACCTAACAGGGTACGATGCGAAACTTTGAATCGGTATGCCTTGTTTTGGGCTGACTCCAAAGGCGCCCGCGCCCGGGAAACTCAAGGAGCAACGACAATCCTGTCGTCAGCGAAGCCCCTGCCATCGTTCGCATTGCATCCGTGCTAAAGGATTGTCGCGCCTTTGAGACACAAAAAGTGCGGTAGCCAGGAAACTCAAGGAGTAACGACAATCCTGTCGTTTGCGATGCCCGTGCCACAGTTCTCGTTTCATCCGCGCGACGAAATCGGGCGGATGAATGGCAAGTGGATTAAGGCCACGAGAAAACAATATCAGGAATGGAAACCGGTTCGAAAAGCCCATTTTTCAAAAAAAATTCCCACGCTAAAGAGGATAAGAAAGTAAAGGCCGCGAGATGAGAAAAAAAAGCAGGATGAACCTAGCCGCCAACCACCACAACACAACGGAAGCCGCCGAAGTCAACGCGACTCGTGGAAGCAACGCTGTGGCGAGTGGCCGAACGCAGAAATGCGTCGCCGATAAAATTCCACGATCCTCCGCGCCCTACGCGACGCGGAGTTCCATCATCTGAAATTTCCGTTCTAAAGGAAGAGTACTTCGCTACTACGTCCACATCATTCATCGAAGCCCGGTAACGATCCTCGCACCATTCAAGGACATTGCCTCCCAAGTCGTAGAAGCCAAAGCGATTCGCGCCATAGCTCCCAACTCGCGCCGTCCGGGGCATACCATCATCGTAGCTTTCGATGATTGCAAAGTTATTACGTTTGAAGGCTCCGATATTGGCTTCTCTTCCCGGGTAATTCCCCGCATTGCGGGGCGGCGGGTAGTTGCCTCCCCACGGATACCTGCCAATCCCCACGGCGGCGCTCCATTCCGAATCCACCGGCAATCGGTAGGTCAGTCCTTTTTCCGATGACTGTTTCGAAAGCCAGGCACAGAACGCCCTGGCATCTTCCCAACTCACACAGGTTACCGGGTGGTCGCCCGTCTGGGGAGAACTGCTCGGAAATCGTGGATTTCTCCAGCTCCCACCCGCCTGCTTCCATCCGCCACTCTCCAGGGTGCGGACAAACTCAGTGGCATCGTATCCGGTCGCGTTCACAAAGGCCTCAAAATCCCGGACCCGCGTCTCGGTCCGACACATGTAAACGCCCGGTTTCCCGGGCACGGGGATAAACTCCATCCCCAGGGAATTCACAAAGGGGGAATCTTTGGGCGAGCCTCGCAATCGATCGGCGGCTGATAACGGCTTTGGTTTCACCGGTGCGGGGGAAACCATCCCTGGCGTTCCCACCGCAAGAAAATGCCGGGTCCGGAAAATCTTTCCCGAGCCATCGAATTTCAGCCACGGCACCTGTTGTTTCTGTGTCATCTCCTGGACCCGGTCACTCACTGCGAAAAAGGAATCCATTAGGTCCTGTCCGCCTTGCGGGAGAACTTCCAGTAGGGCTTCGGTAAAAGGACCGTGATCTTTGCCATCGCTGGCGACCCGCTCCGGTGCTGCTGCCAGCATGATTAGCGTGTCTGCCGGAATCCGTTTGTCTTCGTAGACCGCGAGTCCACCACCGCTGCGTTTCGTGACCGTCCTGCCTGCGGGCCGTTCCCGACAGGCATCCATCAGGATCACCTTTGCCCCGTTTGACCTTAGGGCGAGATCGGCGCTCAGCGTCATCAGGTTGATTCCCGTGGCGCGCAGGGCAGCCTCGGACTGTGCGGCGCGTTTCACATCCGCATCCACCGGCAGGATGAAGTTTTCCCGTCCGTCGATGCTCTCCATGCCATGGCCGGCGTAGTAGAACAAAACGATCTCCGCCGCACCTGCCGCTTTCGTGAAGGCTTCGAATGATTCAAAGAAACCAAGCCGGTCTGTGTTCGTCGAGAAATGGATCGCACTCTCCTTAAACCCGAGCTGGTCCCGCAGCATGTCCCGCACCGCAGTGGCATCGCGCACCGCATTCTCCAACGGGGCAGTGGGATAACGGTCGTTTCCGACGATGAAGGCGATTCTTTCCTCAGCCATTAGTGAGGCGGGAAGCAGCAGGCATGAGGTGAAAAGCAAAGTGAAAACAGCGGTAGAACAGAAAAGGCGTAATAGCTTCATGGTATTGGCGTTTCTCTATGAATCGGACGATAATCCGTTTGATTGCAGAAATCCAGCTTCTCTGTCAAAGATCATAGTCGGACCTTCCCGAAAATGACGCAGAAGCGCTTCGTCCCGCTTTGCTCAAATGGGAATTGAAACATTTTTCTCACTTTTCTGTAATCAGATTTCATGTCGTTCGATTCGCTTGTTGAACGGGGATGGAAAGCCCCGCTTATCAAAAGAAAATCCAACAACTGAATATCATGAAAAAAAGAAATCTGTTTATCGCCCCTCTCTTCGCTGTCGCCACTTTTTTTGCCACAGCCCATGTCGCTGAAGCGGGAGGCTGCTACGCGGCTCCAGTCGTCTACAAGGTGCAAACCGTTTGCGTCAACACCTGCAAATACAAAAAGGTCGCCTACGACCATTGCAACCAGCCCTATTACTACTGGGTCACAGTTTATACGTTCAAAGATATTTACTCCAATGGAACGTCGAGAGTCTGGACGAGAACAGTCACGGCGTAGTTCAGCCCCGCATTCGAAAAAGTTCGTGAAAAACTGCTGATCATGGCCACAGTCTCTCCATGGGAACCGGGCTATCACTCGATGCTCTTCGCGCCGGCGACGGCGGGGAGTGGGAAAAGGCGTATCCGCTGCTCTGGGAAGTGGCGTGGCGCACCGTCGGGAAAGTGTGTCCACACGCCACCCCCACCGAAAAAGAGGAAATGGCAGCGGCAGCTCTAAACGGGGAAAAAAAAGTTGTCTCCCAGATCACCAACCCAACCCAGGCCAGCTTTGTTCAGGCGCAAACCTTTGAGGATATTCTCAACCTGACCGCCGCCGTGGTCCGGAACACGACGGTGGACGGCATTCGGAAGAGCGTAACCAGGTCAGATGAAACCAATCAGGCGAGAGTCGCGGATTTATTTGTCGAGGCGTCGAATCCGACGGATCAGATCGAACAAACGGAACGCGAAAGCTTACTTTGCGGGGCGATCAGCCAACTGAAAGATAACTACCGCGAAGTGATCGAAGATTTTTACTACAGCGAGCTGGGCACGGAAGAAATCAGCCGGAAACGGGGCCGCCCCAAAGGCACGATATGTGTGGAACTCACGCGGGCCCGGGCGGAATTGAAGAAAATCCTAAACAGCGGCAGCCAATGAAGAAACCACTCAAGGAATTTACGGAAGAGGAACTGAGCGCCGCATTTGGCAGCGATCTCAGCGAGGAAGAACGGGACCAGCTGATCGCTGCGGAAGGCGATTCGATTTTCGATCCGGTAGAGGAAGCGGCGTTTCACTCGAATCTCCGCCAATCAGGACAGGCCGTGCAAACACAGGCGGCGGCAGCGGTTCCGGCTTTACCGCCATCGGTAAAAGCAGGGATGGAGCAGGCCATGCAGGCTGCCCTGAAGGAAAAAGCGGCTGCCGACGCAGCGTTTCAAAAGCAGGCCGAGGCGGCGTATCAACCGCCGGTTCCGAAGATGGTGCCGAAGGAAAAGAAATTCAACTTTTCGGCGCTCCTCGGATTGGCCGGAGCCTGTGCCGCTCTGGCGATCGGAGCGTATTGGTATGTCAATTTCACCGGCCAATCCGGTTCAGGAATGACGATGGCCAAGTCCGCCAGGATTCTGACTCCCGGACCGGTCACCGGGTTTTCGGATCCGGTTTTTACCTGGCAGGCGGAGAACGGAGGCGCGGTCGATATCAGAATCCTCGATAAGGGCAAGGTCGTCGCCGGGATCGAAACCGTGTTTTCCCCGATTGCACTCGACAAGCTGGGCACCGGTCTGAATCTGGAGCCGGGGAAAGCCTATACTTTCCAGGTTTTGAGTCCGGAAAAGACCCTCGCGGAAAAGTCGTTTGCGATTTCTAAGGATGCCGCCGTCGGCGGACCCGTGCGCGAGCCAACCCTGGAAGGAGTCATCCGCCAATGCGAAAACTACATTGCCCAAAACCGGCCGGCCGATGCCTGGATGCTCTGGTCCAAACTCACCGACCCGGAAAAGCAGGACGAGAGAATGAAAGCGCTGAAAGAGCGCATCATGGCTTTGATCGGGTAGTGAGTGATTTAATCCACTCCTTCCAAATAAGCCCGAAGCGATTCAATCTGGTAATCGCTCAATCGTTCCAACGTGTAGTTCGGCATATATAATCGCTGCCCTTCTTCGGGGTGTGTTCCGAGTCGGATGTGGCCGTAAACAGATTTTTTTGCGTTGCTCCGAAATTTGCGGGCCAGCTCCCGGCGCGATTCTTCATTATCCCGGAAGTAATGTTCCGCCGCTCCTTCAGCCGGATCGTGGCAGTGGAGGCAACTTTGGACAAAAACCTGTTTTCCGGTCTGCGGATCCGGAGTTGTATCAATAGAGAATCCTTCTTTGGCATCGGTGGGCGGTTCGCCAAATGTAGCGGGGGATTGCAAGGCATAGTGACTCTTTATTTCGGTGACAAGTTCAGAGTGGTCTGTGTCCACTACCGCCCGGCGTTTCCAGTCGGCGAGAATCTCGTTGGTGATGTCCAGATCTCCGAGTTTCCACTGGAGTGACCAAAAATAAGCGAGCAGGGCTTCCATTTCCCATAGCTCCGGACGTCGGCCCTGGGCGCATTCACTGCAGCACAGTTCTATCGCAGCCTTGAGGTAATTCCGCGCGGCGCGAACTCTCGGAGAAAAACGGTATTTTTTTGCATAGTCATCGTTATACCAACTCTCACGATTGACCATACCGGCAAAGGTGGTTGCCTGTAGTAGAGGAATGTCATTTTCTATCGCATACCGCAATTTTACATCCGGGTCAGAAATGGAACGCAAGTCCGGCTCTTCCCGGACGGAGTTGTGGCAATCGGCGCAGGTGAAATAGGGGGATAATCGAGGCGTGGCGGCACCGGATTTATCTCTCAATTGGCCTTTGGTTACAAGGGTCCGTCCGGTTTCGATGAGGGTGTCGTCTGCCGGCAACTGGTAGTGATCCGGCACAGGTTCCCCCAGAAAAAGGAGAAGGTCTGAGACCACTGTAGTTGAATTCCATTGAGTAGGCGGAACCAAATCAGGGTTGAAGTCGGCATCCTCGCCGGTGATTTTTCCATAGGTAACAAAACTGAAAGATATCGTGGTGAAAAGGAGAAGGATAAGCAGGGACCAGCCTGCTAAAGGGGGGATGCCCCGGGCGGTAATGGCCTTCTTCATCTCATTGGCTGATTGATAACGATCATCCGGTTTCACCTTCAGAGCCTTCGCGACAATGTTGTCGAACCGGGCGGCGACTTTGGCCTTTTTCGAGGGAAGATCAAAGGAACCACGGGGAATTTCACCGGTGAGCATCTCGTAGAACATTACTCCGAGACTGTAGAGGTCCGCCCGGTGATCGGTTTTGCTGTCATCATCGATTCGTTCCGGCGCAACATAATGGGGTGTTGCGATAAACAGGCCGCTTTTCGTTACGTCGAGGGAATCAAAAGCGGACTGATTTTCGGTGCGCAGTAATTTAGCGAGACCGAAGTCGCAGATTTTGATGGTTCCGTCCCGGCTCACCATAATGTTTCCGGGTTTGATATCACGATGGATCAGGCCTTTTTCATGTGCGTAGTCGAGGGCTTCACAGATTCGTGCCGCCATTTCCACTGCCGTTTCCGGGTCGAGGGCATTGTTATGAATGAGTTCATGCAGGTTCGAGCCATCGACATATTCCATGACGAGGAAACACAATCCGCTATCGGTCTCCCCGAAATCGTGAACCTGGATAATCCCCGGATGATTGAGTTGCGCCATGGAGTGGGCTTCTCTCCGAAAGCGGGCCGCGAATTCCGGGGCATCGTTCAACTGTGTAGAGAGTATTTTGATAGCCACCTTCCGGTTCAGGCTGGTCTGGATCGCTTCATAAACAGCTCCCATTCCGCCCGAACCAAGTAACCGCGTCACTTCGAAATCCGGTATCTGCCGGCTGATTTCTTCGGGGGCAAGGGGAGAAATCGTGCCTTCCGGGGTCGATGCGGCAAGTGGAATCCCCGGCAGTGGAAATTCCCCAGGATGACTCGAATCTGGCTCCCGGTTTTCGATGGGTAAGTGTAATCAAATGAGGGCGTTATTCAATCCTGTAATCGATGCCACAAATCACGGAGCGGGTAAAGATCCGCCGGTATTCCTGACGCATTCGGGACAGCTATTTGCGCACATCTCCGGTTGGGCAGTTTGCACCGAATCGACTTGGCATCTTCGACCTTGGCGGAAATTTATATGAATGGTGCCTTGAGTTTTACGATCCCAACCGCCAAACGAAGCGTGTCATGCGTGGCGCTTCGTGGCGCAACGATCCGGAAAAAATCCTGCGTTCTTCCGACCGGATCGGAGATCCTGCCGGGTCGCGCTACACCAACGGAGGTTTCCGTTGCGTGGTGGAAAACGGGTGACCGGAATTGACTGTGAACAGAGGAATATTCCAACGGGTTCCCGAATCCATCAAGAGAATTAGAAATCACTATCAACTTCGGCAACGACACGAAAACCGAACATGCCGTTCCGGGAAGTGGGGGGAAAGTTGAAGCGCCCTGAGGAACGCAGACAAATCTCGGCAAATCCGCACCAGCATCCACCACGAAGAACGCGAAACGGGACACCATCATCTGAATTTTCATTCTGTAGAAAAGTAAACTGTCTTACCATATCCGGATCATTCATAGATGAACGGTAATGATCCTCGCACCACTCATACACATTTCCTCCGAGGTCATAAAACCCGTAGCGATTTGGTTTGTAGCTCGCCACTCGTGCCGTTCTTGATGCGCCATCGTTATAGCCTCTGATCACGCTGCCGTTTGTCCATGAACCCACTTTCGCTTCTTCACCCGGATAGTTACCGGCGCCACGCGGAGGCGGGTATTGGTTGCCCCATGGATATTTTCCATCCGTGCCGACAGCTGCGCTCCATTCCATATCGAGGGGCAGTCGATAGCGAAGGTTTGCCTCCTTACCGGTCAGCCACCGGCAAAATTCCCGGCCGTCTTGCCAACTGACACAACTAACAGGGTGCTCCGGAGTTTGTGGACTGTTGCCCGGGAAGCGGGGATTGAGCCAGCTGCCTCCCGCGTCTTTGAATCCCCCGGTCTCCATAGTTTCCGCGCCCCGGGTAGCATCGTAACCGGTGGCGTTTACAAATGCCTGAAAGTCGCGCACCCGGGTTTCTTTGCGGCACATATAAATACCGGGTCTACCCGGGACCGGAATAAACTCCATCCCCAGGGAGTTTACAAAAGGTGCCTCTCTGGTTGCTCCCCGGAGCCGGTCGGCAGCGGTCAACTGTTGCCGAACGACGGGTTTCATCGGAGTCTTTGCTAGAGTTCCGGTGTCATCCGGATCGAGAAAGTAGCGGGTTCGAAAGATTTTTCCTGAACCATCGAACTTCAGCCAGGGGATCTGTTGCTTTTGTGTCATCTCCTGGACCCGGTCGCTAACAGCAAAAAAGGAATCCATCAAATCCTGACCTCTTTGTGGTAATACTTCGAGAAGAGCTTCGGTGAACGGACCGTGATTTTTCCCGTCGCTGGCAACTCGATTCGGGGCTGCCGCCAGCATGATCAGAGTATCAGCCGGGATTCGCTTGTCTTCGTACACGGCCAGTCCGCCTCCACTGCGATTGCCGAGGCCTCTTCCTGCGGGGCGCTCCCGGCAGGCATCCATCAGCATCACTTTGGCACCCCGGGATTTCGCGGCAAGGTCAGCGCTCAAGGTCATCAAGTTGATACCTGTAGCCCGCAGGGCCGCTTCGGACTGGGCGGCGCGTTTCACATCGGCATCCACCGGCAGAATAAAATTCTCCCGACCGTCAATACTCTCCATTCCGTGCCCGGCGAAGTAAAATAGAACAATATCGGCGTCCCTTGCAGCTTTGGAAAAGGTTTCAAATGATTCGAAGAATCCGAGGCGGTCGACGTTGGTGGAAAAATGGATGTCCGTGTCCCGGAAACCGAGCTGGTTGCCCAGCATTTGCCGGAGAGCCGTAGCGTCCCGAACCGCGTTTTCGAGTGGAGCCGTCGGGTAATTATCATTTCCGACAATAAAAGCGACCCTTTCAGCGGTGAGACCCGCACACGTGAAAAGAAGTGTCACAAAAATTCCTTCCAGGTAGCGGTAAATAGACAACATCAGGTCGAATCTTAAAATATTCACGGTAAGGTTTCAAGGTTGTTTCCGGAAAATTGGAAACTACGTGCTTCGATTGGCTGGTCGGGAGGTGGATATACTCGTTCCATTCCGTGGCTGTGATTCTTTGGTTGTGGTGTTGAACATGGACGGAACATGGATTTTACAGTGTTTCCAAGGATGTTTGGTGTGCTATTTTGTACCCTGTTGGGTCTTCACTGCACCCTGTTAGATCATCTCTATGGAACCCCTGCTGTCAGTTCGATTGCTCTTGATATCAGTTTTTCGCCATCTGGATACCCGGTGCCATGTGCGATTGTCGAGCCGTCTTTTCCTAAAAGAATAAAATTTGGGATAGATCCATTTTTTTGAGCCACTAGCAGATCATAAAAATAGCCGGATTTTGTAGTTACACAGTTGCTTGGCAATATTGTCGGCCAAGGGAATTGCTCCTTTCTTGCCCAGCTCTCAGCGTGATTATCAGTTTGGTCAAGGGAGATGTGGATCAACTCAAGTCTGTTGTTGCCAGTTATAAACTTCCGATATTTTTCCGCCAACTGCGGTGAGTGTACTCGACAGGCGGGTCACCAGGACGCTGTATAATACAAGATATAGTAATCGGGAACTTTTTCGGGTTTGTAGCCCTGAAAACGGGAATTTGAGATCCTATGTAGTTTGGTTTTTGCTACTTCACCGCCGACCTTACTGTCCGCGAGTTTTTCCCTCGTTGGGACTGGCGAATTTTCTTCTGTTGCAGAAGAAAATGAAAACTTCATCCCTGCCAAATTCAGCTTGGTGTATTCTGCGGGTTCGTGAAATACACCCTGATTATCTTTTTCCAACGCAATCGCTTCGGCTCTGACTTCCTCCCTCGTCATGGCGAATACGTGAGGAAGGGGGATACCAGTTATTTTAAGGTTGGCTGATAGAATTCTGGTGAACAGCCCGTCATTGGCCTGTTGACCTGCATCGGCTGAGAAAGCGATTAATGTTCCGGTGGGTGGAGAAACCTGCGCAAGACCTCGGGTTTTACCAAAGGCACTACGGCTGCCCGTTGAGTTGACAGCTTTGAGGGGGTTATTTCGACAGGCATCCAAAACCACGACTTTGACCTGAGCCTTTGTTCCATCCATTTCGTCGACGATGGCCTGAAGTGGTAAAGCCGAGAGAGAAAGGCGCCGCTTCATTCGCTCTATGTCCGGACTGACATTCGTCACCCTGGTGTCCCGTGCCAGGAGGAAATTGGAACCGTGGTATTCGACTCCATGCCCTGCAAAATAGACCAGAGCGCATTCGGCATCATTCGCCTCGTCGACAAAATTGGTAAGGGATTCCATGGCGTCCCTCTGAGAAACATCTGTAAGCAGTCGGACTGAGAAGGGTGGGTTGAGGGTTTTTAGCGTATCTGCGATCAGTTTGGCATCACTTACCGCAACGCTGAGCTGCGCATCTTTGGGAAGGTGGTCGTAGCGGTCTATGCCGATGACCAAAGCAACTCGATCGCCCGCAAAAATTGAGGAACATGTGAAGAGCAGAAGTCCAGAGAGCCAGCGGTGGTAATGATTCATAGACAGTCCTTTCAATAATTTATAACCTGGAATCAGGTTTCCTGCGATTGGATTTCAAAAAAAGAATTTGGGGCGTAAGTTTTTGAAATTGAGATGGGGATTTTTTCACAATTTTCTGAAATCAAATTTGGCTTCGCCCGATTCCATTTCAGAAGGCGGGGTTTTTTCCCGTCACTACAAAAGAAAGAATTACCGACATGAAAAAAATACTCACCACATCCGCTATCGCCGTCGTCGCCCTGTTTGCGGGAACTTCAACCGCTTCCGCCGATCCATGTTACAGCCCGCCGGTTGTGACTTGCGTCTACAAAGTAAAAACGGTTCAGGTGAATTGCTGCCACTATCAGCGGACCGCTTACGATCACTGCGGACGTCCCTATTGCTACACGGTCGCGGTTTACACCTACCGGGATATCTATTCGAACGGAACAAGCCGGACGTGGACCCGGACGGTTCGGGTGTAGACAGAAACCGGGCTGCGGGCAGGTTAAGAGTTGGGAAATTGAAAAAAATGACCGGATCGACAGGGACCATAAAGCTCATGCAAGAACGGTCAAATCTGTGATTTGCTATGTGTAGAAGGGACTCGAATTACCGCATCGCTCATGCTTTGAAGGATACCTTTTTGTCCCAACCATTGGCGCATCGCCCTGCTGGTGTATTGCGAGCCGCGATCCTAATGGTAGATAGATTCAGGACTGAGGGGCAGCGCTGCCTCAGCTTTCTCCAGCGCATTGATAGTGATTTCAGTTTTCATACCATTGTCAAGATGCCGGCCCGCCACCTGACGGCTGAACAGATCAATGGTGACAGCAAGGTAAAGGCTCGCTTCACGGGTCGCGACATAGGTGATATCGGATACGAGAATCTCATTTACCAACCAGAACGCATCTGAAACCAACGCCAACGGCGCGATAGGTTGGAAGGTTAAATCCGCGGAAAGATGTCCGGACAACAATTTCATTATCGGATTCCCAAGCCCCACCACGGAAAACTCGATAGGGGACTCCATTGGGCGAAACTTCAATTTTTAAACCGGGGTCCACATCGGCATCATTCATCCAGGAACGGTGCCGGTCTTCACACCACTCAAAGACATTCCCTCCAAGGTCGAAGAATCCAAATCGATTTTCAAGATAGCTTCCCACCCGCGCTGTGCGGGGGGAGCCATCGTTGAAATTCGAAATCGTGCGATTGTTCGACCAACCTCCAATATTCGCCTCCTTCCCGGCATAGTTCCCCACATTAGCCGGGGGAGGGAATTGGCTTCCCCATGGATATCTTCCAACTCCTGCGGCGGAACTCCATTCCGAGTCACTCGGTAGACGATAGGAAAGTTCTTTTTCCTCCGTTTTACCGGAAAGCCAGGCGCAGAAAGCTTTTGAATCCTCCCAACTTACACAATTCACCGGATGGTCACCAGTCTGGGCACAACTGGCAGGGAACCTGGGATTTAGCCAGGTACCTCCGGCTTGCTTCCATCTACCGCTTTCCAGAGTAACCCCACCGCCTGTCGCGTTGTATCCGGAGGCATTTACAAATGCCTCAAAATCTCGAACCCGCGTTTCTGTTCGACACATGTAGACACCGGGCTTTCCCGGTAGCGGAACGAACTCCAATCCGAGGGAGTTCACGAACTGTGTATCCTTTGTCGCCGCTCGAAGTCGATCTGCGGGACTGAGTTTTTTGGGTGGAGGAGGAACCGGAAACGGGGCCAGCGCAAGCACAGGAAGAAAAAGGGCCAGAGACATGTAGTATCGTATCATGATTTCCAAGTTTGATCACACTGCAGGCTCAAGGCGCAAAACGCCATATTACAAATCCACCTGCGAATTCAAAGGCGGGGGAGATTTGCGGTGCCGAAATCGTTTATTTCAGCATCCCTTCCGATTTCCTGTTGCCTTTACCACAATCGAACTGGTAACCGGCGACACTGCCGTTGTTCAGGCGGGCGCTGCGAATCTGGATGCCGCTGTTGATCAGCCCGGTTGCCGGATCGCCGGAGCATTTGATTTTCAGCGAGAGATCAAAGTTTGCGTAGCTTTTTTCTGTGCAGATGAATTCGTTTTTCGTAAAATTTTTCGAGTGGAAACCGGCCGTTACGGCTCCGTCTTCCACCCGCCAGACTCTGCAGGCCAGGAAAAGTGCAGAGTAGCAAAGTGTACCCTGTATACTTTCGCACTGTACAGGGTACACTCCTGGACTGTACAGATTATATGAGAAGGCATTGAAGCCGCGTTAGCGGCAAGGCAATACTTCTCT
>JARGOZ010000106.1 GCA_029213025.1 Verrucomicrobiales bacterium | reverse complement strand
AGGATCCCGGAGTGCCGGTGGCACAAAGCGAGCAGCTTCATAAAAAACTACAGGAAAGCGGAATCGAATCCGAACTCGTGATCCTTCCCGGAGCAAAACACGGGGGCCCGGAATTCAAAACTCCGGAAGTGCAGGAAAAGATCAAAGCATTCTTCAAAAAACATCTTTTCTAAGTGAAATCTCTACTTCTGTTTTTGCTATTCCCCGTTCTATCAATGGATGCGGGAGAACCCGTCCTCTCCGTTTATTTGCCCGACTACCGGGTAAAAGCAGGCGACCAGCCGCGACTTTACGGCACTACACATCTTATTCTGTTCTCCGCCAAACCGCGCCCGGACGGGAGTGTCGATTTTTCCAGGATCACGCCGGAGCTGCTCGGATTTGCCGGTAAGGCCCGGGAACAAAGCGATATCAAAATTACCGCCTGCGTCGGCGGGTGGGGACGCGGGAAAGAATTCGCTACCGCAGTCAGCACAGCGGAGAACCGGGAAAAATTCGCAGGTGAACTCGCTGCGTTTTGCGAACTACATAATCTCGATGGCATAGATCTCGACTGGGAATTCCCCAAAGGCGAGCAGGAGCACGCGGATTTGGAGGCATTTCTTGCTATACTTTCAGCGAAGCTTAAGCCCGCAAAACGTCTTCTCACCATCGCTCTCGGATACACCCGGCCCCTGCCGGCTGCCTGCTGGCCATATATCGACCAGGTGAATCTAATGAGTTATCAGCCCTGGTCGGTGGAGCCGTATGAAGCCTGGCTGGCGAAATCGGTGAAACGTTTTCTGGAGGCCGGGTTGCCTGCGGAGAAACTCATCGTCGGGGTGGGTTTCTTCACCAAAGAAAAAGCCGGAGAACGGCGCACTGTCTCGTGGAAAAAGATCGATACGGCGATTCCGGATTCGCCGCACGGATACTGGCCGGTAGGGAAAGAAGCCTGCGATCTCCGGCTCAAACTGGTAAAAGAACACGGTCTCGGCGGGGTGATGGTGTGGGACTACGGTCACGATTCGACCGATCCCGAAAAATCGTTACTTCGGTATATTTCCACGGCGGGGAAAATGTGATCTATACCGAACTTTTTACGTTTCACGGTTCTCTCAGAGACTTCTCAAACCATTCCTGTTTCCGAATCATTCCCTCCGGTATCGGAGCCACGTATTTCTTTAACAGCTCGATTATTTCAACAACGCGCACCCGCTTTTGCCTGTCGCCATTTTCCGCATCGGAGATAATCTCATCATATTCTTTTCGCAGCGTCTGTGACTCCTTATGGACGTTTCGACATTCCCGGCAGGATTGAGGTTCAGCGTCTACATAGATTTTGTATTCCTCGAACCACAACTTCTGCTCTTGTGCCGCCCATATAAAAAGTCTTTTGCAAACGGGGCATTCATATTCTGCATCGATGTACCAATGCCTTGGTGCCACGGTAAATTTTTGCGCCTTCCAGTCGGCCTTCTCCGCCGTTCCATATTCTACAAAATTTGCGTTCGAAAAGAACCACGCAGGCATCTTTTCAGGATCGGTTTCGCCGAAAATATCCATGGAAAGTAATTCCTTCCTCTAAAATCTCCGGGGCGGAGGGAATCCTTTACCTTTGCCCTTTCCTTTGCCATGCGGAGGCGGGCCCATTTCCCCGTGCCCGGGGCGACCTTGATTACCGGTGTGCCCCCGGCAACACAACAAGAAGAAAGAACATTTTTTCATGCTCACATAGAATCATACCGGCATGACAGAGGCATGATATTTACATGAAAGTTTTGTCATTTTCGGGCGGCCCGCTCGCGCAACAGAGGGGCGAGAAATTTGGCCGTTTCATCCGCAATCACATTGTAGCCGGCAAGATTCGGGTGCCGATCACCGGTCCAGTCGGGCAAATCACCAAAGATCGCATCGAATTCATTACCCATGATCTCGACACGACCATCGTGGACGTATGGCTTGACCATTTCTCTGTATATTTCCGGGATCTTTTCCAGCGGGTATCGCCGGTAGTTCAGCATATTTACCCCCTTTTTCAACTCTTGCGCATAACGCGGATGAATATCAAAAACCGGCAGCTTGTTTTCGCGGGCTACCTGAAAGATGAGATCGTTCATTTCTTTGGTCGCCTCCGGTTTGGAAAAAGGAATCACCGTCATGGGAATGATCAGCGCGTCGGGGTGATCTTTGCGCAGCAAAGTAAGTAACTCCTGAAAGTCTGCCGGAAAATTCACCGGAAAATTGTCCCGCTTTGCCCGGTCGTTGATTCCGTAGCGAATAAATATGTAGTCAATCCCCGGCAATTGAGAAGCATCTTTCTCATAGCGGCGGGAATCGATCAGTCTGCGAATAAATTCCCCTCCGCGACTGGAATTAATGACATGACAGGGAGGCAGATCACTTTCTGCAGCGAGGAGCATTTGAATCACTTCTTCCAGATGCGGCCCTTCCGGCTTGAGTCGACGCGGAATACTGCCTTCAGTAGTGCTGTCGCCCAGAAGCAATATTTGTATTTTGCCGTCGTGTTCAGCACGAACTGTGAACGGAAATACAAACAGCAGGAACAACGAAATAGAGATAATTCGACTCATGCCAACAGGTGTAATCGAAAATGTGATTTCTACCAGGGACGAATAGGCGGAGCGGGCTTCAATTTCTCATCAGTTGACCCAATCATTTCGGTTCGCAACAGGATGACCGGCCTTCCGGCTTTGACTACTGATTCCGCCAGCCCGTCCGCGTTGGACCGCGGCAGAATGGTTTTCCACGATTTGAGCGCAGGGAGAAAACGAAGTTTCAGAGGATGGGGAGGAAGCCGCTTTGCGGTTCGTTTCCACGACCACGGAACCAGCCCTAAAACAGGAGTGATATGTTCCCTCAGCCGTGAGCCGAGCCGTTTAATATCGGGCGGCAGTTTTCCGGCTTTCAGCGCCGCACCGGAGTCGATGATCGCGGCATACAATGCCTGGCTCGAATCCTGACTACAGTTTTGGGCGGAGGTAACCATAGACAAGCCGTCACCCTCCCCGGTACGATACCGGGCCCCCATTTCCGCCAGCCGGTCTTCAAGAATCGAAAAAGCAGTTTCCCCGAATGAATCGTCGAACAATTCAGGTATAAAAATCAGGTAGTCACAAACCGGTCGGATCTCCATTTTACCTATCGAAGTATCGCCCATGTAACAATGCCACCTGGAACTGCCTGAAATAACCCCATCGACATTGTGGGCATAGATTTGTTTATACTCGATTTGCAGACGGGGCTGTCCGGTAAATACATCATTTACCACCTCAGCCACGCCGAAAGAAAAGTGGCCGGCCATGCGCCCCGGCCTGCCCGCCACAGCACCGAACAGATGCAGAACGAGGGCCTTATCGCCGATCTCCGGTCGAAAATCACCTTTCGACGGGAATAGATGGATTTGGCTGGACTGCCCTTTAACAGAAGTATCTTTTACCCAGTTGCTGTATTTCAGAAATCGCAGCGAAGCATCCTCTTCAATAAAAAGCAGATCAGGTTGCAATCGAAACAAGCCGCGCGGCTCTAGACCTTTCACCACTCGCGAGCCGGATTCATCGGTATCAGCAAACAAATACCAGCCTTCCGCATTCAATTCCTCCCCGCCGGTGGGATCGAGAGTTTCTCTACCGGCTACCTCCACTTTTTCTGTAGGTCCGGAGAAATCGTTTTTGCCCGGATCCCAATGCTGCACCGTCCACAACCCGTCCGGATCCTGCTCGATAAACCGGGCCAGGGCTTGCTCCGTTCCGGAAATCTGAATTGGTTCCTTTTCGACCACGATATATTCCCCGTCTACAACCGGATCGACCAATTCGACAAGAACTTCATTACCCGGGCGGGTTCCGGCGAGAGATTCCAACGGCGAAACACGATCCCACCCGTTCAACCTCTCCGGGTGAACCATCCCGTTTTTCATACTGGCTTTGGTTATCGGATCAAATTTGATCTTCACCGAAACCCGGTCAGTCCACTCCGCATCGAGCCTGAGACGGCGAACCTCACCACGCAACGACTGCTGCGCCTCCGGCACTCCCATCAACTCGATTAGCACACTGCCATCGTCCCGGCGGTCAGATTCTTCCGGTAGAATGAGACGACCATTCCAAAGTGATGTAGGTATCCATAGTTTAGAGGCTGACTTTTTTGCCATAGTTTGTATCGATAGTTATGTGAGGAGAAATTCTGTGTATCTTTTTACCCGGCTAATGTTTTTAGTGTGTGCGCCAGAACTTTCACACCGTTGGCGATTTCTTGCGGAGAACTGTATTCGTCCGGGCGATGGCTGTACCCTTTGTAGCACGGGATGAAAATCATCGCAGTGGGAGCGAGACGGGCCATAAAAACGGCATCGTGATAAGCGCGACTCACCATTCGACGGCATTTCAAACCGAACTCAGCGGAAGCGGTTTCAACAGCATCGACGATATGGGGTGCGCATGTTGCGGGTGGATCGCAGTTGAACTCGGTCCAGACCTGCCGCAGTTGTCTACGCTCGCAAATTTCGGTGACTTTCGCCCGGAAATCTTCCAGCACTTTATCCCGCGATTCGAGAGAAATATCGCGAACGTCAATCTCAAGCCGGGTCTCATTCGGTATACCGTTTATCGCTCCCGGTAGTACTTCGACTACACCTATGGTGGCAACCGTGTCCGGGCTGCCGGAATTTTTTGCTAACATTTCCAGAGCAAGCGCGATCTCCGCCGCGCCCATAAATGCATCCTGGCGTTTCGGCATCAGAACCGCTCCGGCGTGTCCCCCTTCCCCGAGAATACGCAGCCCGTATCCGGCCGGCGCCGCGATTGCAGTCACCGCGCCAATATCCTCTTTCGCTTCCTCCAGCTCAGGACCCTGCTCAATGTGTAGTTCGACGAAGGCACTGAAGTCGCCTTCCCTGCATTGCACCTCGGCCAGATCTCCGCTGTATCCGGCCCGGTTTCTCCATTCATCGAGACACACGCCCTCTTTATCCATCAGCGACAGCGCCTTTTCCGGCGTAACTGCACCGCACATCATTCGACTGCCGAGACAACCGGCATTGAAGCGGGTGGGCTCTTCAGCGGTAAAAGGAATCAAAGTGATATCGTGACGGGGTTGGTAGCAGCTTTCCTTGAGAGCACGAATCGCTTCGAGTCCTCCGAGAACACCGACGACACCGTCGTATTTTCCTGCGTTGGGAATCGCATCGGTATGGGAGCCGGTACCGACCGCTCCGAGGCTGCGGTCCGTGCCCGGCCAGGTGGCAAACATGTTCCCGATCGGGTCTTCGCGAATTTCCAGACCCACTTCGCGGCACCTGTCGCGGAGAAAATTTCGAGCCGCGACATCCTCATCGGAAAAGAGAACCCGCGTCACGGCCGGGGCGGAAACTTCGGAAAAATTTGCCAGAGTTTCAATTTCCTCCTGCAAACGGTCACTGTTGATTTCAATGTTCACTATAGCAATGTCTGTTGATGTTTTTGTAGTAGAGATAAGAGGCCGGTTCATCGCCCATTGCGACAAACCACTGCGGGCAATACGGCGCCATCCAGATGACATCCCCTTTTCCCACCGGATAATATTTATCCTCAAGACGATAGATACCCTGCCCGGAAAGCATGAGCAGCCCGTGTTCCATGATGTGCGTTTCCACAAAAGGAAGAGTAGCACCCGGTTCATAGGTAAAGATATTTACCGCCATATCCATAGCCAATTCATCGGGTAGCAGGGTTTGCAAAAGCGCCCGTTCGTTGCCAAGAAACGGCTCACCTTTTACTTTCGCCGCATCGCCGAAAATCACTTCCGGCGCAGATTCCGTGCCGGAACTCTCGTGAGCGCTTTCAAAAACTGTCATGCGACAACCGCTCCCCGATTCCATCCTCACTTCCTTACCAAAGGAATAAAGGTAGTTCCCCGGCCCCGTGTTTTCACGTAATTCCCCGCAAGTCACTTCCACGGCACCTTCCTCTATATAAAAAAAGCGCTGTTTGCTTTTGAGGACGGGAAAGCGGGCCTTCCCGCCTTTTTCGAAAACCACCGCCATCTGAACCAGATTGGCTCCCATCGCCGGGGAAATCATATAGTAAGGAGTGGCTGCCTCGAAGCCCGGATATCGGCTCGGAACATGCCCGTCCGGCGCAATCAGCGCATGTCGCGCCCCTACGTAAGTTCTTGTCTCGCCAAATACGGGCTGCATAAATTTTGTTGTTGTGTTGATGGAATTCTACCTGATCCGTATACCTGACGTCCACGGCAAAATGTCATTTCAATGCGGCATTGCATTTCTCTCCCGATCCAGGCGCTTATTGGGTGGCGATACAAGAGGCTCTCTTTCGCGATGGCTTCGGTCTTTGAGAAATCAACAATCGTAAAATCCGCGTCTTTGCCGGTTTCGATGCTTCCCTTGCGGTGCGCGAGCCCCATCCTGGCAGCCGGATTAATGGTCAGCAAATCGACAAAGTCGGGAAATTTCGATAAAAATGCCGGGAAGGCATGCTGGCATCCGGAAATTCCTCCCCAGGCTTCCGCGAATTCCCCGCCCTTCATTTCCGGCAAAGCAGGAGAATGATCGGAGCCGATCGTATCTATACTTCCTGCCACCAGTTTACTGATCAATGCCCCAACTTCATGCGGCGAACGCAGTGGCGGAGCGCACTTGGCTACCGCACCCAGATCAATCATATCTTTATCACAGAAAAACAGATAGTGAGGACATGTTTCTATAGTCACATCGACGCCAATACCCTTCGCTTTCTCTACTTCATTAACACCTTCCGCCGAGCTGACGTGGACTATATGCAGCGCACATCCCGTTTCCCCGGAGAGCTCGCAGGCGATCCGGATCGCTTCCACTTCCGCAGCTATCGGACGGGATTGCAGAAATCCTTTTACCCCCGTTTCATCCGGCTGCGGCAGCGATGCGAGATACGCCTGGCTTTCGGCATGAACCGCTACGGGTAAATTCACTGCAGCGGCGGCTTTCATCCCCTCGCGCAAATCATCAGGAGTGACCCACGGGAATTCATCCAAACCGCTGTCTGCCATAAAGGCTTTGAGACCGATGGCACCCAGCTCAGCCATCGCCGGAATTTCCCGTTGATTGCCGGGGATCAAACCACCCCATAGAGCAAAATCGATACAGGATTTTTCCTCACCGATTTTTCGTTTTTGCTCGAAGGCCGCCGCGTCAACCACCGGCGGACTGGAGTTCAGAGGCATATCACAAAATACCGTTCCCCCTCCCGCAGCGAGGGCCCTGGAGCCGGTTTCAAAGCCTTCCCATTCAGCCCGGCCCGGCTCATTGAAGTGAACGTGGGCGTCGATAAATCCGGGGAAAAGTTTTCTGTCCCCCAGCACAATCTCAAACCTGCACGAGCCTGAAATTTCGGGTTCTATGGCTACGAAAAGCCCATCCGCAACACCGATGTCGGTATCATTTTCCCGGCGTAAAATAAGATCAAAATCCGCCATCGTCTTTCAACTCCCCCGGTAGGTCGAATACGCCCAGGGCGAGCAGAGTAGCGGCACATGGTAGTTTTGCTGCGGATCGGAAATACGAAACCGAACCGGCACTTTACCCAGAAAAGCGGTTTCGCCAAAATAGGCGCCAACATCAAAGAGCAACTCGTACTCCCCTTCCTCCAGATCGCCATCGCTCAGCAGCGGGGTATCGGTTCGGCCATCGCTATTGGTAGTAACCGATTTCAGACAGCGCCCTTCTCTACTTAGCTGGATTTCCATACCTGCCGCCGGCCGCCCGGTTGCCGTGTCCAATACATGAGTGCTGAGTTTTCCCGCCATGGTTAGTAGAGATCGACAGACGTAACAGGGTACAATCCGAAACTGTACCCTGTTGAATCAGTGATCTGACAGGGTACAATGGCTGACTGTACCCTGTCAAACGGTTCAGGCAGGGTAAATTAATCCCCGAATAAATTGCCGAGCGCCCCGATGGCGGAGCCTTCGCCCTGGGATTTGCCGGGTGACATCTGGCCGACAACCCGCTCGGCGAGTCGGGAGAACGGCAGGCTCTGCAACCAGACTTTGCCGTGACCGCTGAGACTGGCGAGGTACATGCCTTCGCCACCGAAAAACATGGATTTCAAATTTCCGGCACGTTGAATGTCGTAGTTGATGCCGGGAGAAAATGCGACGAGGCAACCGGTATCAACCCGCAGCGTTTCGCCGTTCAATTCTTTCTCAATCACGGTTCCGCCCGCGTGGATAAAGGCTTTTCCGTCGCCGCACAGTTTTTGCAAAATGAAACCTTCCCCGCCGAAGAACCCGGTGCCTAGCTTGCGACTCAATGCGATGGTAACTTTCGTTCCGTGGGCGGCACAGAGAAAGGAATCTTTCTGACAAGTCAGTTCACCGCCAATAGCACTGAGATCCACCGGGATAATTTTGCCGGGGAAAGGTGCGGCGAAAGATACCCGGCGTTTGCCGTCGCTTCCCTGGTGGGTGAAATGAGTCATGAAAATCGATTCACCGGTGAGGGCTCTTTTCCCTACAGCAAGCAGCTTGCCCATCATGCCTTCGTTGGCTTCGGAACCATCGCCCATTTTGGGTTCGAAATGGATGTCATGCTCCATGTAATTCATCGCACCCGCTTCGGCGATTACGGTCTCGCCGGGATCGAGTTCAACTTCGACAATCTGCATATCACTGCCGAAAATTTCGTAGTCGATTTCATGGGATTTCAAATCGCGTTGCGGAGGCAGGGACGGCGGAGTGGAACTGACAGCTTTCGGTTCGGCACTACTGAATAGTTGAGGGAGAGCTTCCGAAGCAGCGACCCAGTTCGGCATGCCGCTGGACCAGACTTTGGTTGAGGTGGTGATGATTTTGCGCTGCACCGCCTCCTCTAAATGAGCTTCGGGGATTTGCTGCTGAGCCTTCTGAGAATCGACGTAATACCAAATTTTCATAAAATTCGTTAAATATTAACATTTTATGATTACTCAGCCAGTGAAATTATTAGTTTTTTCAGACTCGGAGATTTACTTGCTCCATCAGATCGGCGGTCGCGGTATAAGCTTCTTCAACCAATTCAACGATTTTTTCCGGGTCGGGAGAATATTCCAGTTCGATGGAGACAACACCGTCAAAATCCAATTCTTTGACTGCCTGTAGATAAGGAGCAAATTTTACAACTCCCCGCCCCGGCGGCAGATCGCCGTGGACTTTTCCATCGCAATCGCTGATGTGGACGTGAGCCGCCCGGGAACCCAGTGAAGCGAGCTCCGCCGGAGAAGTGTCGGCGAGGACGAGATGGCTGATATCGATGTTCGCTTTCACGTTCGGCAGCGCACAATCATCGATAAAGCGGATCATTTCCGGGAGACTGTTGAGAAGACTGAGCCGGAAAGGTTCCAGCTCCAGAGCGATTTCCAGGTTTCTTTCCCCGGCGTATTCACCGAGGACACGGACTCCCTCCACGCCCCATTGCCACTGCGCCTCCGGAGGGATCACTTCCCGCTGCCAGATATATTCACCGAGAACGAGCAGCAGATTTTTGCCTCCGAGACGGGCGGTAAGATCGATAAAGCTCTTCGCCCGGTTGACATGATATTCGCGGACCGGGTCGTTAAAATCGACCAGCCCGCAGGACACGACCGGCAGGGAAACCACGGGGAGATTGTTTTTTTCGCAGGTGCGTTCGATCAGTTGCACCTCCTCTTCGGTAATCGTGGTCGCTTCGGTAAAGATATCGACACAATCGAACCCGATCCTGGCGATGTGCTCCAGTCCCGTGGCGGTATCGACCCCGGCCTGGTCGAAGGCGCTGTTGATAATGCCCAGTTTCATACAAAAACTTCTACTATAGAATGCGACCCCGGCGCAAAAAGAATTTCCTTTGCTTTCAATTCAGGGGGCATGATTAACCGGCGAAATCGATTGAAAAGATTGAAGAGATCTCCCCGCAGGCAGTCGCTGACATTGATAACAATGGCAAAGCCATTGGCAACGGTGACATCTTAACCGGAGATAAAGGAGTCAGTCTCTAATCGATTCGGCTGGTAAATTCCGCAATTTCATGAGACTCTATAGTTGTGTCGATGACATCCGGTAAACAGGGCTATGAGTGAGCGTTATCAGATCAAAGAGAAGATAGGTAGCGGGGGCGTGGGCGTAGTATATAGAGCGTATGATACCAAGCTCCATCGGGACGTAGCGATAAAGAGAGTACTCCTCGGTACCGAACAGGATAATGATGATTTGACCGAAAAGCTGCTTGAAGAAGCGAAAGTTCTATCAACTCTGAACCACCCGAACATTGTCACCGTTCACGACGTAGGGGTTGACAACGAAGGCCCGTTTGTGGTCATGGAGCTTCTCAAAGGCGAAACTCTCGATCAGATTATTGAGCGCGGTGTCATGCCGGTGGAAGACTTCGAAATCTTCGCCCGGCAGACGCTGGAAGGCCTCATCGCTGCTCAATCGGTGAATGTCCTGCACCGCGATTTGAAGCCGCCGAATATCATGATCACCTGGCTGCCGAGTGGGAATTTTCAATTTAAGATTCTCGACTTCGGGCTCGCGAAATTTGCGCGGGCACCCTCCACCCAGACGGTAGCCCAGGGCCACTCGATTCTCGGCTCAATCTTTTTTATGGCTCCAGAGCAATTTGAACAATTGCCTCTCGACGGCCGGACCGATCTCTATTCCCTCGGGGCGTTGTTTTACTACGCACTCACTGCGCAACATCCGTTTCAGGGAGATATGGCGGCTCAGGTTATGGCGGCCCACATGATGCACCAGTTCGTTCCGCTGCGGCTTTTGCGCCCGGATGTCCCGGACGAAATCTCCGAATGGGTGGAAGGTCTGATGGCGCGGGAAATGGATGATCGACCCGCCGATGCCCGGGCTGCGCTGGAGGGACTCAACCCGCCAAAGGTAATTGATGAAAAACAATTTCGTGAAGTGACCGGAAACGATCCCGTTACCGCAGGCGAACTGATCGATGAATTTTCCGCTGAATCCGACCAACTGCTCGAAAAGCTGATCCGCGAACTCGAAAGCGGACAGGGTCTGGTCGCAAAAGAAACGGCGGAATCAATCCGGGGCACAGCAGCTACCCTCGGGTTTACGGAAATCACCAAGCTGGCGAAAATCATCGAAGTCTACGCCGGTTCCGATGCGGATCACTGCCGCAACATCGCCGGAAAATTCCCCGGAGCCACCGACCGAATCCGCGAGACGGTTGCCGGAATTAAATGGCGATAGCCTCCCCCTCAGGGCGAGATCGTGAAGGTATTGATTGAGCCTTCCACAACATGGAACGAGCCGTTTATGAGTCCCTCTGCGTCGGTTAGATTGCCATTCACAGAAATCCTGCGGGGAATATTTACGGGAATACTTTCAACCGGTTTGGGAGCGGCAGGTGCTTTCCTGGAAATCGACATCTCCTTCGGGACCAGGGTTGGTTCATATGACAACTCACTGAATTTTTCAGACAAACCGGCGACTATGACCTTGCCGGTTCCGGTGAAAATTCCGAATGCGCAGAGGGCCATCAAAACAACCGCGCCAACGATAAATCCAATCAGCTTGCCGGGGATCGTAAAATCTTTCGCCATCGCATCCAACTCAACAGCGGAACGATAAAAGGGATTGTTCGCCAAATCCTTTGCCAGCCCGGATTTTGATCGCTGCGCTGATCCATTTTTGTTCTCGTACAGATGATCTTTCGAAATGCGGTCCACTCCCGACATACATCTTTCCAGATACGGACTCGGTTCATTTGCTCCGGTCCATTGGAGATTCCTTTCGTCACCGGCTATGGCGAACTGTTTCAAGGCTTTTTCCACCACCCCGAGAGACATCGGCCCCAGACTTAATTTCCGAAACAGATCCGAGATAGCCGGATCGGGCTCTTCCTCTTTGGTTAGATCTTTGAAGATCGACAACATCAGCGCAGCATTATCGGTGCTGGCGCTGTCTCCCGGACGGAGAGTGACATCGCCGATAATCAGCCGCGGACCGTAGATCGTTTTTTCGACCCAGATCGATTCGTAGGCTATGGAATTCTGATGGAAGGCGATCTCCTTCTGAAACCGCAGAGAGGCAATAAAACGACTGATCACCCGCGCGGCAGTCCTTCCCGGCCACGGCGGCGAGTCTTCCAGGTATAAGGTAAGAGGCTCACCGTGGGGAAACTTGCTAATGTAGTAGGGAATGCCGTCATCCTCACCGAAATCGATCACTTCCGGAAAAATACTGGTGGGACGCCTGCGCAGGATAGTATCCCACAAATTGAGATACCGCTCTTTATCCGTTGCATCACTGGACGTTAGAATCTGAATTCTGGAATATTCAGCCTCCCCCGTCTCATACACCACGTATCCCTGTAAGGGAGACGACGCGGGAACCGGTATCAGATTTCCTGCACCGTCACTGGCAAATTGGAAGTTTCCAACTGCCCACCCGTCCTGTGTTTCCGTTTCCAAATCGTGCAAACCTCCCGTTATTAAATTTATAGATAATTATATTAAAAGTCAAAGGCATTTAGTGGTGAGCATCGCTTAACAAAGACCCGTCAGTTTCTCCGAAAAAACAGCGATATTTTTTTGAACAAAAAGTTGTAATGAATGTCAAAAACAACAAATACGGCACGGTGCCGCTTACCAACATACACACAACCAACCAAAGTCTTTAGATAACTCAAATGAATCCAAATCAATTCACACTGAAACTCCAGGAAGCTTTTCAGGCCGCCCAGTCCCTGGCTCAGCAGAAAAATAATGCTGAGATTACTTCGGCGCATCTGCTCTACGTACTTTTGAAGGACGAAGGCGGTGTTACCCGGCCGGTGATTACAAAAATCGGAGCCGATCCGGAATTGATCACCCAGCAAATGGAGCAAACCATCGACCGCCTTCCGTCCGTTCAGGGTTCTCCGGGTCAGGAAACCTACTTCAGCAGCGAACTGAGAGCGGTAGTCAATGTAGCTGAGAAAAAACGCAATGAGATGGGTGACGAATACACCAGTGTCGAGCACCTCCTGTTCGGACTCCTGTCCGAGGGCTCCGGTGATCTTCGCTCTGTTCTCGGTGCTCAGGGAATCAATGAAAAATCTCTGACCGAGGCAATCAAATCGATCCGGGGCAGCCAGAAAGTCACCGACCAGGATCCGGAAGGCAAATACCAGGCTCTCGAAAAATACGGAACGGATCTGACTGCCATCGCCCGTCGCGGGGATATCGATCCTATCATTGGACGGGATGACGAAATCCGCCGGGTCATGCAAATTCTGTCCCGGAGAACCAAAAACAACCCGGTCCTCATCGGTGAACCCGGCGTAGGTAAAACCGCCATCGCCGAAGGTCTCGCCCGGCGAATTGTCAGCGGGGATGTCCCGAATTCTCTGAAGAACAAACGACTCATCTCGATGGATATCGGTGCGATGATTGCCGGAGCAAAATACCGCGGTGAATTCGAGGATCGACTCAAAGCTTTCCTGAAGGAAGTCACTACCAGTGATGGACAAATCATTCTGTTCATCGATGAACTTCACACCATCGTCGGCGCGGGAGCCAGCGAAGGTGCCGTCGATGCTTCCAACCTGCTCAAACCTCAGCTCGCCCGCGGAGAACTCCGCGCAATCGGAGCCACCACGCTCGATGAATACCGGAAATACATCGAAAAAGACGCCGCTTTGGAACGCCGCTTCCAGCCGGTCATGGTTGAGGAACCTTCGGTGGAAGATACCATCGCGATTCTCCGCGGTATTAAGGAGCGCTACGAAGTCCACCACGGCGTCCGGATTAAGGACTCCGCTATCGTCGCAGCCGCGATGCTGAGTGACCGCTATATTTCCGACCGCTTTCTCCCCGACAAAGCTGTCGACCTGATCGATGAAGCAGCCTCCCGCTTGAAAATCGAGTTGGACAGCATGCCAACGGAAATCGACCAGCTCGAAAGACAGGGAATGCAGCTCGAAATGGAGCGCCAGGCCCTCGCTAAAGAGACCGACAGCGCCAGTAAAGAGAGACTCGAAAAAGTCGAAAAGGAAATCGCCGATCTCCGGGAGAAAACCGACGGCCTCAAAGCCCAGTGGCAGAGTGAGAAAGCCGTGATCGATGAAGCGAGTTCGGCTCAGGAAGAAATTGAGCATGTCAAAAACGAGATCGAACGGGCCAAACGGACGGGAGATCTCGCCCTCGCCAGTGAACTGCAATACGGCAAACTCCCCGAACTGGAAGCAAAGCTGACGGCATCGGAAGAGAAACTCAAAGAAAAGCAAAGTTCCTCCCGACTTCTCAACGAGGAAGTCGCCGAGCAGGACATCGCCGAAGTGGTATCCTCATGGACACACATCCCGGTATCCAGGCTGCAGGAGGGCGAACGTTCCAAACTGGTTAAAATGGAAGATCGCCTCGGCGAAAGAGTGATTGGCCAGGAGGAAGCTGTGAAAGCTGTGTCGAACGCAGTTCGCAGAGCACGCGCCGGCCTTCAGGATGAACATCGCCCGATCGGCTCCTTCCTGTTCCTCGGACCTACCGGGGTCGGGAAAACCGAGCTTTCCAGGGCTCTCGCTGAATTCCTCTTCGATGATGAGGACGCTATGGTTCGCATCGATATGAGCGAATATATGGAGAAACATGCCGTCGCCCGGTTAATCGGAGCGCCTCCGGGATATGTGGGCTACGAAGAAGGTGGTCAGCTTTCCGAGCAGGTCCGCCGCAAACCGTATTCGGTGATACTCTTCGATGAGGTGGAAAAAGCTCACCCCGATGTGTTCAATGTCCTCCTCCAGGTTTTGGATGATGGCAGGATCACCGACGGACAGGGCAGAACCGTCAATTTCCAGAATCCCGTCATCATCATGACGAGTAATATCGGTAGCGAATACATTCTCAATACCGACGACGTTACCGACCGGAACCGAATGGTGACCGAAGCTCTCAGAAACCATTTTCGACCGGAATTTCTCAACCGGGTAGACGAAACAATCATATTCGATCGTCTCACCGAAAATAATTTGAGAGAAATTGTGAAGCTCCAAATCGACCGGGTTATCGACCGGGTCGAAGCCAGGGGCCTAACAATAACACTAACAGACGCTGCTCTGGATCACCTATCAAAAGCGGGTTACGATCCAGCCTATGGTGCAAGACCTTTAAAACGAGTGATTCAGAAGGAAATTCTTGACCCGTTGAGTCTGCAAATACTGGAAGGAAAATACCCCGAAGGAAGCAAAATCACTGTTGACTTCGACGGCCAAATAATCTATTCTTGAGCATGGAGTTTCAAGTGCTTCCCAGCACTTGAGTCTTTATTTGGGGGGAAATAAGTCCGGTCCATCCTTGTGGTGGATCGGGCTTTCCTGCGTACAGGAGGCAGCACTAAATGTGTAACAGGCACTCATGCCTGTTAGCGAAGGATTAGCAGCAATCGCATCGCCCGCGAAGCTCATCCGCCAATGCCGTCGACGACTGGATTGTCGTCATTCCTTGAAAAGAAAAGAAGCGCATGCAGCCCCCAGGGACCAGCGGCAATCCTGTCGCTTCGAAGCCCATCCGCCAATACCGCCGACGACACGATTGTTGTCATTCCTTGAGAAGAAAAGAAGCGCGCGAAGCCCCCTTCAAGGACCAGCGACAATCCTGTCGCTTCGAAGCCTATCGGCCAATGCCGCCGACGACACGATTGTCGTCATTCCTTGAGAAGAAAAGAAGTGCGCGCAGCCCCCAGGGACCAGCGACAATCCTGTCGCTTCGAAGCCCATCCGCCAATGCCGCCGACGACACGATTGTCGTCATTCCTTGAGAAGAAAAGAGCGCGAAGCCCCAAGGAGCCGCGACAATCCTGTCGCTTCGAAGCCCATCCGCCAATGCCGCAGACGACACGATTGTCGTCATTCCTTGAGAAGAAAAGGAGCGCGCGAAGCCCCTTCAAGGATCAGCGACAATCCTGTCGCTTCAAAGCCTATCCGCCAATGCCGCCGACCCTTCACCGGAGCACTCTCACGCCTGCGCCCATTTCCGGTTTTTCCTTCCCGGCCCCGGGTCGATCAAAAGCCCCAGCACAAGTAGAATCAGCACCATAATCCAACCGCCTTTCCCCCGCGTCACTCCGGCGGTGATCCCAACCATGATCGGAGTACAAATGATCAAAACTACGATCAAAGCCGTCGATGGCGGATCGAGCGGATTCTCGAATAGACGAAGTTTAGCCCGACCCATCTGCAAATTCAGCACCACAATCAGCGCCATCGCTACCAAACCGGCGCAGGACGAAAGTATGATGGTGCCCGTGGATGGCGTCCCGCCGCCGAATCCAACGATCCCCATCACGCCGCCGAGAAAGGTGAGATACGAACAGATCCCGGACAGCAGGATCATAAAGACCCGGCCCACATAGTTCCGGAATCCGGAGGCCCCGATAACAATGGCGTTCATCGTCGCATTCGTCGCGAGGACTCCCACGATCTGAATCGCCTCCACCGAGACATTGCCGACACTCCCAATCATATAGCGGACCAGCCAGTAGGGAATCAGAGAAATCAGCATCAGTCCGCTGAGAACGCTGCCGACAAACCATTTGCCAAGGACGATCTGCCAGCGACTCAAGTTCGACATGAGCAGCAACTCCACATTTCTACCGCCCGCGAGCTCCGGTTGAAGCGCCCCGAAAAGGGTTAGCGGCAACACGAGGGCAAAAACCACCCACAAAAGAAAGTAAAAAATAACCTGCGACATCTGGGCGGAAAAAACGATGCCGTTGCCCTCCAGAACGTGCAGCGAGGTGTACTCGATGGTAATACAGAGAACCGCCGCGATTTGCACCACAATAAACGGCCAGACAAACTGATTGGCCCGCAGACCCTGCCGCAGTTCTTTGACAAATATCGGGGAAAAGATATCCCGAAAATCCGCCGCGTTTCCCGTTTTTTCACTGCGACGCACCATCTTTCCGGGATTTTTCACTGCTGACCGAAAACTAGCCGCTGACCGGAGTCAGAACCAGTTTCTGAATATCCATTACCGCTTTTCCAGCCTTGTTCACCGGCTTGATCGCCAGCTTGTGTTGTCCGGCCAGATCCAGCTTTACCTTGCCGATGGGAACTTCCTTCCAGTTTTGAAAACCACCGGTTTCGACCACTTTGAATGACAAAGTCTCGTCGTTAATCAGCACATTTACATCGCTGCCACCGTTTCCGGCGCCACAGCCCTGAACAATTTTGACCTCGAACTCTCCGGGGCTGGAAATTTCAAACTCCCATTCCGCCCAGTCGTTTTCATTCACCCAGAAGCCGAGACAGTTCTTTTCCTGCTTCGGCTCGTAGCGCATTTTCTCTGCATAAGTCGTAGCGGATTTGGCGTGCAAATGCACCGTGCCGTCGATCGATTGCCCGAGCGTTTCGCCTTCCGGGGCCGGGGTAAATTCGAGACCCTTTACCATAAAATCCGGGACATTGGACTGGTCTCCGGTCAGTAGCATCACCGGATATTCCACATCTTTCGGGATGTAGACGGTGCCGAGAATCATAGTCCCTACCGTCTCCCGGCCCGTCCGCGGCGCATAGCTTTTCACCGGCGGGAGATCCCCCACTTTCACCTGGACGCCGAGCTTGGTCCGGTTGGACGTGTAGTTCAGACCGACATAATATTTGCCCCAGCGACCCGGCTTCGCTTTCCAGTGCCAATGCGCAAAGTGATCACCGGGAACATAGGAACCTTCTTTGGCATCAAGGGAAAAACTTCCCCTGGAGCGATCCACTTCCTCAGTATATTCCGGAGCCGTTTCCTCGACATCCAGGTTGGCAAAAGGATCCGGCGGGAGATTGGTTTCTTCTGCAACAACTACGGAAAAAGAAATACCGACAAGAAGAAAGAGGGCCAAAGCGAATTTTGTCATAACCGGGATCTTAGAGGAATGCGAAAAGCAAAGCAACCCTGGAAGAACCCGTTTTGACGGCATCTCATTTCGCCTTCAACGGAGAAAAGAAAGGCCGGAAAAAGGCTGATTCGGCAGCCGAATTTTTACATTCCCGACCCGAAAATTCACCACCTCTATGCCGAAGATTTTTTTCACTTCAGATGATGCAACCTCTTCCCACGGAATGAAAAGCGGAGCGTGCCCAGGTCGGAAAATCGGCAAAACCGCGAGTCCCAGCCCTTTCTCTGAAACGGTGACATTGAGGGTGTTCCTGTAACTCACCACACCAATCATGCCGCTTTGAAAACGCCGGACTTCCCCCTCAACCGGCTCCGCTACGCCGTATCGATCAGCCAGCCCTTTCCAACCGCTGATACCGGACAAAAGCAGACAGACAAAACACCAGATCCCGGCAAACAAAAACGGGAAGGCAAGTAAGATCAACCAAACCATAGAATTGCATTCAGAATAGGTCCCGCCGCAGACCTTTCAACCCGTTCCTCTTCATTCTACCGTTTTTGCGCTCAGATATTTCCGCCGCACCGTGCCATGGTGCCGACATGAAATTTTGCATTCATTCAACAGGGTACAGTCTGCGACCTAACAGGGTACAGTCATACATTCAACAGGGTACAGTCCTCCTTTTCTCCGTGATTTCGGCGGTCTCACTGGTCGCGCAGCAAAAGGCGGCGGAACTGCCCTTTAACCCGCAGGATGGTGAAACCGTCGTTTTCCTCGGAGACTCCATCACCCACCAGTGTCTCTATACCCAATACCTCGAAGATTTTTTCATCACCCGCTATCCCGACCGCCGAATCCGCTTCCACAATGCCGGAGTCAGCGGAGACAAAGTCGGCGACTGCCTGACGCGATATGATGACGACGTCGCCGCCCTGAATCCCGACTACGTATTTGTTCTCCTCGGGATGAACGACGGCCAATACGAAGACTTCTCCAAAGAAACTGTGGCAACCTACCAGGCTGGTATGGCAAAACTTTTCGACCGCATCGATGCAAGCGGGGCAAAAGCAATCGCCCTGTCGCCCACCATGTTCGACCACGGCACCGTGAACCGCCGGATCAACGACGAAACCTGGCGATTCCGCACCCGGTCCTTTTCCGAAAACTACAACGCACTTATGGCCTGGTTCGGCGCATGGGTTTTAGAAGAGTCCGCCCGGCGGGGTGTTCCCTTCGTCAATCTATGGGGACCGCTCAATGAACATACCATCGTGAACCGGCGCACCGACCCCGCATTCACGATGATCGACGACGCGATCCACCCCCAGGCATCCGGCCAGATGGTGATGGCATTTGAAATCCTCTCCCAGCTCGGCGTCGAACGCTCCGGAGCCAATTCTATAGCAATTTCAAAACGCGGCAAAAAGTGGATCGGTCGCAATCTGAAAGATCTCACAGTGAACCAAGACACGACCGAAATCTCTTTTTCCCACACAGCCGGCTCCCTCCCCTGGGTGATCCCCGCTGAACAGGCATCCGAAGCTTTGAAATGGGGTCTTCCCTCCGATGGTCGCCTCGGCTACAAGATCACAAAAGCCGGACACAAACTCAGCGGAGACCGGCTGAAAATCGCAGGCCTCGCGCCGGGGAATTATGAGGTGGAGATCGATGGAAATGTAGTAGGCAAATGGAACCACATCACCCTCGGAACCAAAATAGAGATACAGGAAAAAGAACAAACGCCGCAGTATCAGCAGGCTCTCGAAGTAGCCTTACTCAATCAGCAACGAAACGACCAAATCATTCGTCCCATGCGCGGCCTCTGGAGCAAAATCAAAGGCACCCGCAAAAAAGAGGGCGCTGATGTCTCGGAGATGATCGAGCAGGCGAAAGCTCTCGCTGAAAAGGAAAACCAGGCGTTGGATGCCATCTATACCACAGCGAAACCCGTGGAACGGAAGTGGGTGATTCGGCGGGTGGAATAGAAGAAAGTATAGAAGTAGAACAGGTTGCCTAACCTGTTAGAATTGCATGAGCTCACATCCTTCGCTAACAGGTTAGGCAACCTGTTCTACTCTTCAATGCCATTCTTCAGGCCAGGCTGGCAGGACGGTGAGTTTTTAATTCGGGATGGAATCCTTCAAGCCTGCGAGCCCTTCCAGGTTGAGCAGGATTTTTCCAGCAGTCAGACTGGAATACTGATCCCCGCGCTAATCGCGATCTTTGTTGCGCTCCCGGCAATCGTTGATGATCTCTCTTAACTTCGATGGCTCGACCGGTTTGACGATATGGAGGTCAAAACCGGCTGCTGCCGTCTCCTCGCGGTCTTTTTCCTGCCCCCAACCGGTCAGGGCCACCATGTAGATCTGATCTCCACCAGGCAGTTGGCGGATTTGCCGGGCAGCTTCCTTGCCGTCCATTCGGGGCATACCTATATCCATTAAAATAAGATCCGGTTTCCATTCACGGGTCGACGCGATGGCTTCGTCGCCGTCATTTGCGGTGGCGACGGCAAATCCCTGCATCTCAAAATACATTGCCAAAGTTTCGACTGCGGTCTTCTTGTCATCCACAACAAGAACTCTGAAGTTCTCTCCGGTGTCGGCATCATGCTCTTGTTCCATAGTTTTATCTGCGAGTTGTTCGACTTTGCCCGGACGTTTAGATGAAAACGCCAACGTCATGGTGAAGGCGCAACCGTACCGAAAACCTTCTGTTTCAAACTCAGTAGTTCCACCATGCAGGTGAACGAGCGATATGACAAGCCTAACAAGCCCAGGCCTGATCCCGGTCATTTACCGATGGAGCCGGCGCGGAATCAATCTCAACTGAGCGTGGACGAGTGTTTTCAGCCGATTCTGAAAGCTTGACAGTCCGGCTAAATCCTGCCGAACTGGTAAAGTGTAAATTGCCATGAACAAACAATGCTCCGGGGAAACGAACGGAACCGACCCAGAGGTCGAAAAAGCTGCCATCCCGCTCGAACGCGACGGTTTTCTCCGCACCCTGCTGCGCCACCTTTCGGGTACACTACAGGATGTGATCGGGCTGGAGGAAGCCTCCGGTTTCATCAGTGTTGTCGGTCAGGAAATTGGCGACGAAATCAACAAAGCCTACTGCAATGCGCTCTCCATTTCCTCACTCGACCCTGAGCAGGTCGGCGCAGTTCTGGTCGATTTGAAACGGCGTATCGAGGGCGATTTCTATATCATTTCCCAGGATGAAGATAAAATCGTCCTCGGCAACCGCGCCTGTCCCTTCGGCGAAAAGGTAGAGGGGCGCCCCGCTCTTTGTATGATGACATCCAACGTTTTCGGCAGCATCGCCTCGGAGAATCTGGGCTATGCCAAAGTAAGCCTGGAGGAAACCATCGCGGAAGGCCATTCCGAATGCCGGGTGGTTGTTTATCTCAAGTCTACCGAAGAAGCGGCGCAAGCTGAAGGCAGGGAGTATTTCAAAACTGAACCTGAAACCGAACTTTGACCGAAGAACAATTCGCCCTCTTTGCCGGGGCCTGGCCAGAGCCAATGCTGCTGATTACCGGTGCCGGAGAAATTGTTTCAGCTAACCCGGCCGCCGGTCGGGAACTGACCGCCAAGAGAACTGATCTGCCGAGGCGATCCCTCACCGATTTTGTGCTCAATCCCCCGGAAGATCTGGCCCGGTTCCTCAAACATTGTTGCCGGACCCGCACCGCTGTTCCCGGTTCGCTCCTGTGGAACAGTGCCGACGAGGACGGGGCGACCCATATCACCTATCGGGTCGAAGGTGCCCTGCTTCGCCCCCGCGACGGGGAAAAGCCCGCTCTGATTCAACTGAGGCTGCGGCCCCGGGAAGCGGCGAATCGTCGATTTCAAATACTCAATCAGCGCATCGAGGATCTCAGTCGGGAAATCCATGCCCGCCGCCGTGCGGAAGAATCGCTGCTGGAACTGACTGAACAACTGGCCGACGCAGACAAGCGGAAAAACGTTTTCCTCGCCACCCTGGCTCACGAGTTGCGAAACCCGCTTGGCCCGATTCGGACCGGATTGGAGATTCTGAAAATGAAGCCTGACGACGTGGCCACTGTTGAGAAAATACAGAGCATTATGGAGGGCCAGGTTAAGCAGCTTACCGTGCTGGTGAACGATCTTCTTGATATATCGCGATTTACCCGGGGAATGATCGAGATCAGACCGGAAAAAATTGCGCTGAACGAGGTGATACAGAGTGCGCTCGGTATGAGCCTGCCTGTGATTGAGGAAAACTCCCATACCCTTGTGCAGGATCTTTCCGAGCCATCGCCGGAGGTAACGGTAGATCCTCACCGGTTATCTCAGATTGTGTCGAATCTACTGACCAATGCCGCGAAATATACATCGCCCGGTGGCAATATCGAACTGACAGCCCGCACCGAAGGAGACGAAATTTTAATCCGTGTCTCCGATAACGGGATGGGCATTGCTCAGGAAAATCAGCAGGCCATATTTACTATATTTCATCAACTGCCACCCTCTTCCGACCGGACCAACGCCGGTCTGGGTGTCGGCCTGACCCTTGTGAAACGCCTCGTCGAGCTTCACTCCGGCACAATAATCGTGGTCAGTGAAGGCGAAAACCGCGGCAGCACTTTCGAAGTCCGCCTTCCGGTGAAAATGTCCAACTGACCTTGCAAAACGCCACTACCGATTTGCAATCTGCCCCACCCCGGTCGGATCCAAACAGCAAAAAACCGTGCCGGCCACGTAACAATCGGGGTTTGATCGCCTGGCGTGAAATCAGCTTCTTAGCATAGGCGTAAACAACGAGCCGGCGAGTCCGACAACGAGACCCCGGAAATAGTATATATAGAGAAACGAAACGGAAAGCCTGGAAAGGCGTTCCCCAAACCGGATGAATACGTTCCAGGATACCTAATGCAACGAGCGAACAGTTCGAAAAACAAAAAAAGGAAGTAAACAAAAAGACGAACTCGCCCCAATCCATCAGATATCCCGGAAAGTGAATCCGGTTCCAGCGACCCTCGATCATTGATCGAGGGTCTTTCTTATTCAGAGCCTTGTGCATTACGGCGCGGCAGCGCCAATACAGTGGATGCAAAAAAGACAGGCGCCGGTATTTATATAATCTTTATATTTTGCGATAATTTATCAAATTTACGGAATTTGGGTCGTCGATGTTTGCTAAACAGCAAATTGCACCCCCTCGAAATTTTCGGGTGCCTCACTCTATTTTATCCCCACTGTTAGTTTTGTAATTATATACAAAAACCATATTGAAAACCCTGAGATTCGGCTTAGAAGTGATATTTGTTTCAAAAACAAGACTCCAAATTGGAGTTCACCCTGATTTTGTTCGAAACACCGACCGTATTCATTCCGCTTTAATGCTCTTAGTCCCTGGATAATGCCACACTCTGAATCCAGATCCAAACGCCGTCGATCGGTGCGCCATGCTGTGGGAGCTTCCCTCTTGTCGAAGGGAAGCTCATCGGTTCTCCAATTTGTTTCCCTGCCTATTGCTGCCCGGGTACTGGGAAAAGAGGAATTCGGTATATATGCGACCATCTCGGTTTCTCTATACCTGCTGAATCTGCTTCAAATTGGAGTTGGCCCGGCCCTC
>JARGOZ010000332.1 GCA_029213025.1 Verrucomicrobiales bacterium | reverse complement strand
GCACGCTGGGATCTGCGAGGGGGACGCCGGGTAACTGGCGTTCCTACCTTAATCGATTCGGTAGCTGAGGTTAAGATCGGATGGTTTGACTCCGTCGATCCGGAAGATTTCGTGTCCACCGTCTCGCCGGACTGGAAGAAACTCCGCCGGGATTTCCCTGGCGTATCCGTTTGTCGGGTCGTAGGAAACCCACGTGTTATCCATGTGGACTTCCACCCAGTAGAGAGGGTCGGGGTAATACGGTGCGTTTTTGATTTCAAATCCGACCACGAGCCGGGCCGGAAAACGGGCCGCTCGGCAAAGCGTCACCATGGCCCGGGCGCAACCAAGCATCGAGGCCTTGCGGGATTGAATCGCGAGAGTTGCGGAATCGATATCATAGATGGTGCCACTCACGATTTGTCTGTGGCAGTAGCCGAAGATTTTCTCCACCAGATCTTTGCGGGGGTTTTCGTCGGCACTCAATTCGCTCAGCTTGCGGGTAACCCCGGGAGCGCTGACGGGAAAATCCGCGGTCTCTTTCAAATACCGGGCTCTCTGTAATGCGGCGAGTTCGCCGTTGGAAAAACGAACCGGGAAATTTTTCTCCGGACTCAGATGAACATCGAACTCCGCACTGAACAGTGATTCGCCCGGCTCGAAAGCCCGTCCGATCAGTTCTCTTCCACCTTCCGCCCCGTTCACATTCTCCAGTCGCAGATTGGGATGGTAGAAGCTTTCTTTGTAGACTCGCAATCCACTGGTGCTTTTTGGCGCGGGGAGACGAATCATTGTGCCTTTCTCAGGCGCAGTAAAACCGGCTTCCAGATGAAGTTTCCATACGCTCTCCCAGGGAGGTAAAGGACGGCTGTGACGGTGGCATGAACGGAGCGTTGTCAGCCCTGTTCCCGCGATAAGCAAAACTAAGATGACCAACCGGGTCTTCCAGACATGATTCATTATTTCGCACGTACTATTCAGTACGCGGCAATCGGAATTCCCGTATGTCGGAGTTTGCAGCCGTAAATCAAGCCGAATTACTGCATATTTTTCTCACAGATTTTTTCAGCTCACGTTGAATCATTGCTATCGTGATAAGATATCTTTTCTGTCATTTGAAGAAGCAAAAAAATTTCTGTTTCCCTTCTCTTTCCACCAACGTCAGGCACTCTTCCTGCTAACTGTATCTCATGATTCCCGCCCTTGATTCCGATCAGGAAAATTTTTCAGGATTTCTCGAAATACTCCAACAATTGGTTCGCGAACCCTCAGTGGTTGGCACGGAAGATTCGTTTTTCAGGGTTCTGCGCCGCGAGCTGGAGGAAGTCGATGTAAAAGTGGAGCGACACATTGGAGTTCTCGTCGCCCAGGGAAGAGAACCCGACAGTCTTGTGCTGTCCGCCCATATCGACCGCCACGGCTTGCTCTGCACGGGGCCTAATGAATTTCAGTACGCCGCTTTTATTGCAGGTAACCGCGGCGAATTGACAGGGGATTCGGTATCGGAGCAGACGATCGAACTGATCGCGAACCGGTTCACCGGCCAGCGGGTTCAGGCTCATCTGCCCTACACAGGCACTTATCTGGGGCAGGGAGTCATTTCCAACAGCTTCCTCTGTCCGAAACGAAGTAACCTGATTTTCGAAATCAATGGCCTCGAATTCCTGCAACCCGGTTCGCCGGTTTCGTTCCTCGACAGGTTGCATGTCAATGAAACCCATCTCTCGGCCCAGCTCGACAATGTGCTCAGCGTCGCTTTGATTATTCATTTGTTTCGTCGGGGTTTTCAGGGCACGGCTCTTTTTACCGCGCAGGAGGAAGCCGGGCGAAGCTGGCGGTATGCTCTTGCCTGGTTTCAGCGCGAGGGGATTACAACCAGACGCTTGCTGGTGCTCGATACAAGTCCCTACCCGACACTGGAAGCCGCCGGGGCACAGGAACTGGTGCTGCGGAAGAAAGATGCCACATCCGCTTTTGATCCGGGCTTTACTTCGGAAATTGAAGCCGCTTCCCGGCGTCTTGGCCTCACTTACTCATATAAAGACGAGTGGATCGAAACGGAGAATCTGACCCGTCTTGAACCAATGTCTCTCGGGCGAACCGAGCTTGGCCGCCTTGCCGCTGCAACTGCGGGAAGTATCAACGGAACAACCCTGCAGATCCCTACCACCGGATATCACACCGCCAACGAAACGGCTTCTATTGACTCGGTGCGGGCTGCGATCAGCCTGCTTTCGGCCTATGTGATATAGTCGGAGGATGGAATCCACTCCGAAATTTACTATTCGACTGGCCATGCTGGACGACGCAGAGCGAATCGCGGAAATACATGTCGAATCGTGGAAGGCAGCCTACCGGGGCATCATCCCTCAGGATTATCTTGATTCGCTGGATCAGGAAAAAAGACGACGCGTCTGGGAAGAGATGATTCCGAAGACGGAGGAATTCCTGTTTGTCGGGGAATCGGAAGGACAAATCAACGGTTTTGCCCATCTGAAGTTGTCACGGGATGAAGATGCCGATGAGTCGACGGGCGAAGTGACTTCGATCTATTTCGATCCGACGTCGTGGAGAAAAGGTCTGGGAAGCCGAATGATGAATCACCTCATACGCCATGCGAGGTCGATACCTTTTCAGCAACTCACCCTGTGGGTTCTGACAAACAACGTATCTGCGAGGCGGTTTTACGAGACGGTCGGATTTTTCTCTGATGAAGAAATCAAATTAGTTGAGCGGCCGGGTTTCATCATGGAGGAAGTCCGCTATCGGCTTGAGCTTTGAGCGAAATGCACGTTTTGGGCATGAAAAACGATCTTTTTTTCGTTTTGTTTTAAAAGTTTGTTGAAAAATTATTTTGATGGGCTTAATTGCGCGCCCTTCCACTTGCCCCGGACTGTTCAACTGGTCCCTGTCGGAATCGCGATTTCTTTTCAGGCAGCGCAACGCGGAGGATATAAAAATTTACATCAGTTAGTTATAAGTCCGGAAAGGATACTGTGACATGGCTTCGAATATCAAAGAACTAAGAGAACTTAGCGCGGATGAGCTTGCTACTCGTCGGCGCGACCTCAAAGAAGAGCTTCTGAACCTGAGGGTTCAGCAGGAAAGCGGGCAGATTGAAAATCCGGCAAGGATCAAAAGCGCTCGTCGCGATATCGCAAGAATTGAAACTTT
>JARGOZ010000105.1:11637-23442 GCA_029213025.1 Verrucomicrobiales bacterium | reverse complement strand
CTTGCACCAAATAAGGAGCGCCTCGCTTTGCACGGCGCGCAACGTCCCAACATAGCGTAGCGAGCCGGCTCGCTACGCGGGAACTACCTTCACTGGACAGACCTTCAACTCAGCCGTCTGAGTTACCGGATCATACCCGGAGCCTGTCAGGATATTGACTGGCACATTAGCGAACGAAAACGAGGTAAACACCGTTCCTTTCGGAGACATCGTGGTCACCTTCACCGGGATATCGATTTCCCCTCTGGCACTACTCATCTTTGCCATACCGCCGTGCACCAGACCGAGCTCTGCAGCATCGTCCGGATGGACTTCGAGAGATTCCTCGGCAAGCAGGTATTCGATACCGGCACTTCGCCCTGTCTGGGTTCTCGTGTGATAGGCCTGCAACCGCCGTCCGGTAGTTAACCACAGCGGAAAGTCCTCGCTAATCACCTCCGCCGGATCGCGATAATTGATTACTTTGAAGACTCCCCGGCCATTTTTGAATTCTTTCTCGTGGAGACGCGGTGTTCCGGGATGATCTTTTTCCGGCACCGGCCACTGGTATTCGCCGTCGGCAATCCGGTCCCAGTCGAGCCCGGCATATATCGGACTCAGACTGCAAAGCTCATTAAATACTTCTTTCGCCGATTCATACTCGAAGCCGGGCGTTCCCATCCTTTGCGCAATCTGGCTGACAATCCACCAGTCCGGCTTCGCCTCCCCTACCGGAGGAACCGCCTGCCTGAGGCGCTGCACCCGGCGTTCCGTATTGGTCTGGACACCGTCAGTTTCCCCGAAGGCCGTAGCCGGGAATACTACATCTGCCATCTCCGCCGTTTCTGTCAGGAAAATATCAATCACCACAAGATGATCGAGACTTTCGAGAGCATGGCGACAGTGATTCATATCGGGATCACTGACGACAGTATTCTCTCCGTCGATAATCATGGCATGGATTCCGTCACCACAGGTATTCAACGCTGTGACTTTGGTAATCCCCCGTTCACAGTCGATTTCCGTGCCGTACAGTTTCGAAAACTTCGCTACCGACTCCGGACTGTCACAAGGCTGGAACCCGGGGAAATTGGCCGGAACCGCACCGCAGTCACCAGCCCCCTGGATATTGTTCTGACCGCGCATCGGATTGATACCGCCGCCTTCCAAACCGAGATTTCCGGTCATCAAAGCGAGGTTGCAAAGTGACTGCACATTATCGACACCACAGATATGTTCGGTGATTCCCAATGTATAGAAAATCGCGGAAGGCTTACCCCGACCGTATAGCAAGCCGGCCTGTTCGATATCCTTCGCCGGGACTTCACAAATCTCTGAAGCCCACTCCGGAGTAAACGGCGCGAGGTGTTCGCAGAACTCTTCACCACCGGTGGTACGATCTTTAATAAAATCAATATCATAGAGCTTCTCCCGTAAGATCACGTGGGCCATGGCCAACAGCAGTGCCACATCCGAGCCCACCCGAATCGGCAAGTGAAGATGAGCCATTTTAGCGAGGCGGGTCTTTCTCGGATCCGCCACCACCATTTTTGCCCCGCTCGTCAGAGCCTTCTTGAGCCGGGTTGCGGCCACAGGGTGACATTCGGTCATGTTCGTCCCGATCGCGAAGATCATATCGGGCTTCTCCATGTCCTTGAGCGGGTTGCTCATTGCGCCTCTTCCTATCGTAGCTGCCAGACCGGCAACTGTCGGAGCGTGTCACGCTCGGGAACAGTTATCTATATAATTGGTCCCGAACCCCGCTCGAATAAATTTCTGCATGGTGTAGGCCGCTTCGTGAGGAGCCCGCCCCGATGCCACACCGTAAACGGCATGGCGTCCGAATTTTTCCCGGACTTTAACAAATCCGGCGGCAGCAAAATCGAGAGCTTCATCCCAATCACATTCGTGCAATTCACCGTCCTCCCGCCGAATCATCGGCTTCTTCAGACGGTCGGCATTTTGCACAAAATCAAAAGCGAACTGACCTTTAATACAAAGAGCCCCTTCATTAGCAGGACCATCCATAGCCGGCTGGACACCTACCAACTTATCGCCCTTGGTCAAAAGATCGACCGAACAGCCAACCCCGCAATAGGGACAAATGCTGCGGGTCTTTTTGACCTCGCCCGCGGTATCCGCATCGCGAAGAGCTTTCTTATCACCGAGAGCTCCGGTGGGACAAGTCTGGACGCACTGTCCACAGAATGTGCATTCCGAATCGCGCAGATCCTGGTTAAATTCGGTGATGATTTGGGTCTCGAATCCCCGGTTCATCACGTTGATCGCGTAATCGCCCTCCTGCTCGGCGCAGACACGCACACACCGATAACAGGAAATACAGTTCTCGTAGTCGCGAACGATGAAAGGATTTTTGTCCCGGGTATTGCTGGTCCCCGATTTTCTTCCCTGAAAACGCCCGGTCCTGGCTCCGTAGCGATCCACCAGATTGGTCATTTCCTGAGACGAATAACCGCTTAATTCGTTCACATCGACATTCCGGTTTTCGGAAACAACCAGTTCAAGCAAAGTTTTGCGGTGCTTTTCGATCGCTTCGGTACTCGTTTTGACGACCATTCCGTCTGTCGCTTTGGTTGTGCAGGAAGCGACCGGATTTCGAATACCTTCGACCTCTACAACGCACAGTCGGCAGGCACCGAAAGCTTCGAGACGGTCATCGTAACAAAGAGTTGGAACCTCCCTGCGATGCCGGTCTGCCACCTGATAAATGGTTTCCCCGTCCGTAAACTGAACAGGCTCGCCATCCAGAGTCATTGTGAGAAGGTCAACTGTAGTGGTTTGATCGCGATTTACCGTCATTTGCTAGTCACAGAGCGTAACGGAGAGAGTTTTAAGAATCAAGATTTTCCACGTAAGAATCCCGCCTGTTTCGAACCGTGTTCCTAAAAATTGGTAAGGGAATTCCAGCCCACTCGTCTTCAAGTTGATTCCTTCCCGTTGATTTGGATCCCCCGAATCAACAAAGAATACTAAAGACATATGAAAATAATCCAAATTATTGCATTAATCATTATGGCAGTAGCCACGGCAACTGTCTCAACATCATGCGCATCGGGCGGTTGACGCGGCCCGAGCTGCGCACGCTAGATGTTTCAATAGGTCTATTGTAAACGATTTAGTAGAAGACCCTGTCCGGCCCCGGTCCGACAGGGTTTTTTCTTGCCCTGACAGCGCCCCTGATTTTTCTGGCATCATTTTGCAAGCTATGATCACCTGAAGCTATGAGAATTTTTCACGCTCTTCTGATCAGCCTGCTATCTGTCAGTATCGGCAGCAGCGCCGAAAAGCCGAACATCGTCCTGGTGTTTATTGATGACATGGGATGGGGTGACTTTTCCTGCTTCGGAAACCGGGATGCCACAACGCCAAACATCGATCAGCTCGCTTCCGAAGGGATTCGATTTGAGCAATTTTACGTTAATTCGCCGATTTGCTCGCCGTCGCGAACCGCAATCTCGACAGGACAGTATCCGCAGCGCTGGAAAATCACTTCCTACCTCGCCTACCGGCAGCTCAATGAGGATCGAGGCATGGCTCAGTGGCTCGATCCGCAAGCGCCCATGCTGGCCCGGTTTCTCAATCAGAACGGCTACGCGACCGGACATTTCGGCAAATGGCACATGGGCGGCCAGCGCGATGTCGCGGAAGCACCCGCCATTACCGACTACGGCTTCGAAGCCTCTTTGACCAATTTTGAAGGAATGGGCCCCAAACTGCTGCCTCTGACCCTGAAACCCGGTGACGAAAAACCGGGCAAAATCTGGGAGGATGCCGAACGCCTCGGCGACGGGTTCCACTGGATGTTGCGTTCGAAAATTACCGGAGGATTCATCGATGCGGCGATTCCGTTTATTGACGAGGCCGTAAAAAATAACCGGCCGTTCTACGTCAATCTGTGGCCGGACGACGTTCATAGCCCTTTTTGGCCTCCGGTCGAAACCTGGGGTGATGGTTCGAAGCGAAGACTCTACCTCTCGGTGTTGGAAGAAATGGACCGGCAACTGGGTAAACTGTTCAACCGGATCAAAAACGATGAAAAACTGAACAGGAACACTCTTATTCTTGTCTGCTCCGACAACGGACCGGCCGAGGGCGCCGGTGAAGCGGGACCGTTCCGGGGCTACAAAACCCACTTGTACGAAGGCGGCATACGATCTTCGCTCGTAGCGAGGGCACCCGGGCTGTTGAACGCTTCCTGAAAAACCGACTCCAGCTCGGTTTTCTCTGCCATCGATCTCGTTCCTACGATTCTCGATATCTCCGGGACACCGGTTCCGGAAAGCGTGAACTTTGACGGCGAGGTTTTGACTGCGACTCTGAAAGGCGAAGGCGGCTCCCGGAAATCGCCCATCTTCTTCCGGCGACCTCCGGATCGCGACGCATTTTACGGAGTCGACGATCTACCGGATCTAGCCGTCAGGTCGGGTAAATGGAAATTTTTATGTGAATACGACGGAAGCAATCCGGAGTTGTATGATATGCAAACTGATCGGGGCGAATCGACAAACGTGGCCGTCCAGCATCCCGGGGTGGTGAGTAAGCTCTCCGAATCACTGCAGCAATGGCACAAGGAGATGCCGACGGACAACGGCGCGACCTATCGAGCAGCGAAAAAGAAAGCGTCGAAAGGCAAAAAGAAGCCTTAACCGATCAAAATACCGGCCTTTTTCTGCGATCTTTGAAATTGGTTCCGTAAAACTCCCTAACGAGAGGGTGTTATGGAACCACCACAGAATAAAAGGTCGGCATGAAAAGAAAGAGAAACAAAAAGCCGGTATCCTCAGCCTCTCAAAACCGGTCACACACAAGAAAAGAGGCGCGCGAGATCGACAGGATCTGTGACGAATATGAAAAAGCCAGAGCCGCCGAGCAGGCGGTATCGATCGACGCCTATGTAGACGCTGCTCCGGAATCCGCGCAACTTTCTCTGCTTATGGCTTTGCTCGGAGTGGAAGCGGAGATGGAGGAGAAAACAGCGCAGGACCAACCCTCTGTGCTAAGTCGCTATACCATTCAGGGAGATCTCGGCAGCGGCGGCATGGGTAAGGTATACCTGGCCCACGACCACGAATCGGACAGTGATGTAGCCCTGAAGTTTCTGGTTCAGGATGTTTCCCTTTCCAACGACGGAAAAAAGAGATTTCTTCGCGAAGCACGCCTGATGGGGAAAATCGATCACCCCAATGTAATGCCCCTGCTCGAAGTAGGTGAACGGGCCGGATGTCCCTACATCGCAATGCCGGTGTGCAGCCATACCCTGGCGGACAGGCTGGAAACCGGCCCCACCCTTTCCCCCCGCCAAATTATCCGGATAGGGAAAGAAGTCGCCACCGGTCTGGCCGAGATTCACAAACACGGTTTCACCCACCGGGATATCAAACCGGCGAATATCGGGCTGATGAACTATGATGAGAAAACCGATGACTGGGAGCGCACTGTCCTCATGGACTTTGGCCTGGCCGTTACCGACGGAAATCAAAATACTATATCAGACGTGTCACTGACCCGAACCGGTATGCTTTTAGGAACGGTTCCCTACATGTCTCCGGAACAGGCCGAGTCGCCGGACAATGCCGACGCCCGGAGTGATATCTTCAGTCTCGGTTGCACCCTCTACGAATGCGCCTGCGGACAACGTCCGTTTACCGGCCCCAGTCAGGTCTCCATTCTGGTTCGTTTAGGGAAGGACCGCCCCTCTCTGCCATCAGCGAAGAACCCGTCTATACCAAAGTGTCTTTCCCTGTTTATTCTCAGGTTGCTTGAGAAGTCTCCGGAAAAGCGCCCTCAGAATGCGGAAAGGGTCATAAATGAACTGACCCGCCTGCAACCACTTGTAGATCCCGCGCGCGATTTGTCGGGCGTTGTAAATAAAGTCGTGTGGCATACCGACGAACGGGTTCGATCTGCGGTTCGGACCATTCGCTACACACCCCGGCAGTATCAGGCTATCGCTTCGATCAGTCTGCTGCTTGTCGCCGGCATCCTGTTTTCCCTACTCAATTCTATAGCGGAGGCGAGAACCGTCACGGTAGGAATGAAACAATGGATTGGCTATACACCTCTGGCCGTCGCCAAAGAAATGGACTTGTTCCCGGGATCGAGCACGATCGAATTTGCCGACGTCGGAACGGTCGAGGACATGCATGTCAACTTGAGCAACGAAAGTATCGATGTCGCAATGGTATTGGTCGATACACTCGTCCGCCAAAGCGGCTCCTACGCCAAGCGTAAGGATTCTCCGGACCGTCCGACTGCGATTTTGAAGATCGATACCTCACGCGGCTCCGATGGGATTGTTGCATCTCAGGACGTGAAAAATGTATCAGACTTTAGCGACGAGCGTCGATTTATCTACCAACACAACGATGTTTCCCATTTCCTCCTGAACATACTTTGTCAGCAGCAGCAGATCGACTTTAAAGATATCATGCGATTTGGCATTGAAGCCGACCCGGGCCGGGCGGCTAAACAGTTTCTCACGGAAAATTCCCAAACCGAAAACCGGCAGGTCTGTGCAGCGGGCACCTATGACCCTCATCTGACCAATCTACTGGGCAACGACAACATCGAAGCTCATTTACTGATCGACAGTGACAGCGATAACACAGCGAGGGATACCGTAGTGGATATTATGATATGCAAACATTCCTACCTCGAAAAAAATGAGGCAAGGATAAACGACCTGCTGCAGGGGTGGTTCGAAGCGATCCACATTCTTACCACTCCCGGTCATGCCAGACATCAGGAGGCGATAAACCTGGCCTACCGGTTTAACGGCTATCCCGAAACCGGAAACTGGAGCGCCCATACTTGGACGCAAAATATCCCCTGTGAGAAAGACGAATATCAGGGATACCTGAACGGCCTGCAGGGCAGAGATCGAAAAATCAAACAACCGGCGTGGCCGGATCGAAAGGAAAACATCGAATTTTTCTACTCAACCGGAAACGGTTCGAGCAAATTCCATGATGTTTTCAATTTTTGTAAGCAATTCTACTCCGAAAGAAATCTGGGAAATCTCGATCCCGCGTGGTTCGACGGTTCCAATAAAATTTTCAACCGGGGAAGCTAATACTTTCCACCTGAACCGGGTCTGGACGGCGCAGGTGGCGGGGCGATCCCTTCTGCGCGCATTAGTTCACTGATTGCTGCAATTGTTGCTTCCGAAGGCTTAAAGTTTCCGGGGCGAAATCCCTGCGCGATCAATAGCGGGGTCCATCCCCTCTTGTTTGGCTGATTCCAGACAGAAATAACCGCACCGTGTTCCGCCAGCCACCGGGCGACCTGCGGAACATTTTTATACGCTGCACCATGCATCGCTGTTTCCAGGTTTTTGTTTAGATGGTTTACATCGCATCCCAAACTATTGAGCCAATGCAAAGTCTCCAGCCTTTCCTTTTCCGTCCCGGCTTCCTCTTCCGGAGCCCGGCTGCCAACACCGGCGGCAGCGAGCAGAGCGGAAGTTCCGTCCTGGTTTTGCAGAGCGGGATCGGCGCCCAGTTGTTTCAGCAACTTCAGGTAGGGAAGATCCGCGGTTCGGGATGCCAGCAGGAAAGGTGTCGCCATTTTTGTTCCAAATTTAGCGCCGCCACTGGAGCCCCGCTGTAACCGAATGTTTACGTCGCCATCAAATTTTGTCACGAGCTGTTCCGCAAATTGCTGGCTCGTCACCATCCCCGATCCCCGGGGCGGAGGCATCCCGTCATTTCCGTCGCCCCGGTTTGGTTTTCGCACTCTGGTCAAAACGTGAAGCGCGGATTGCCCTGATCTTTGGTCATCGGGATCGGCTCCGGCTTCGAGAAGTTTCAAAGCTAATTCAAAGTGCCCGTTTTCCACGGCGATGAGCAGTGCAGAGGTCCCGCGTGACGGAGCTTTAGCCGAACCCTTTTCCGCTTCTATACCATAGTTCACGTCCACCCCGGCGCGCAGCAATACATCCACAACTTCGGACTTGCCGTTTCGGGCCGCAAAAAGAAGCGGAGTGAACCCGGATGCCAAAACCTGATTCGGATCTGCTCCCGCCCCAATCAGGACTTCTACGGCTTCCGCATGGCCTTCAGCTGCAGCCCAAATCAAAGCGGTTTGCCCTCTAATCCCCGCATAGTTGATATTTGCTCCATGACGAAGCAATAATTTGACCAGCTCCGGTTTGCCGGTTCTCGCTGCTGTCATCAACGGACTTTGCCGATTTTGCCTATCGGGATTGGGATTGGCACCGATTTTCAACAGTGCTTCGACGATTTTCGGGTTTCCATTCCGGCAGGCAAGATGAAGCGGAGTGATTCCGTAGCGATTTTGCTGATCGGGATTTTTTTCCGTTTCGATAAGCTGCAGCGCGAGTTCAGTATCATCCCGCAACACGGCATCCAGGAGAGCACCTCGGCTGTCATCTGCGTAAACAGATCCGGCGAGCAGGAATAGCAGTAGAAGCCTCCGCAACATGTCACAGGGAAATCATTCCGTTGCTGTCGCCAAACTTGTCCCGCCTGACACCAGCTTTATCGAGCAGACTGAGATGAAGGTTGGCAAGCGGCACCGGTTCGTGGTACCGAATGTGGCGGTTGCCGCGAATCCCGACGCCCTGACCACCCGCCAGTAAAATCGGCAGATTGGTGTGATCGTGGACATTGGGATTCCCGATTCCACTTCCATATAAAATCAGCGACTGATCCAGAAGAGAATGATTGCCTTCCCGGGTTTCAGCCAGTCTGCCCAAATACTCGGCAAAAAGGGAAACATGAAACGCATTGATTTTCGACATCCGCTCGATCTTTGCCGGATCATTTCCGTGGTGGGAAAGCGGATGGTGCGGATCAGGAACTCCGATTTCCGGGTAGGTTCGATTGCTGGTTTCCCGGGCGAGTTGAAAGGTGATCACCCGGGTCACATCGCCCCGGAGTGCGAGCATCTGGAGGTCAAACATCAAGCGGGCATGCTCGGCGTAAGAGGCGGGAACACCCAACGGACGCTCTAAATCAGGTTCCGGAATATCGGCAAAAGTCTGTTCGGCTTTTTGAATTCGCCGCTCCACTTCCCTGACTGACTGCAGATATTCATCAACCAAATTCCGGTCAGCTGTTCCGACCTCTTTTTTCAGCTGAATCATGTCCTCTTTGATGAAATCGAGAAGACTGGATCTATTCTGCAGCGAAACCCTCCTTGCCTCTGCTGTCCCGCCTTCGCCAAATAACTTTTCAAAGACCAGTCCCGGGTGCGCTTCGGCCGGTAAGGGAGTGGTCGGCGAGGACCAGGAAAGATTATTGTGATACACACAGGCGTAACCGTTGTCGCATTGCCCTACCGTTTGCATCAGATCCATGGCCAGCTCGAGCGATGGCAACGCTGTGTCGCCGCCTACATTTTTCGCAGCCACCTGATCCACTGTCGTTCCCAGAAAATAGTCTGTACTTTCGGTAAGCTTAGCCCGCGCCGCACTGAGGAAAGCCGAGTTGGATGTCGCATGGCTGCCCGGATAAGCTGGTTGTAGTTCCAAATTGGTAAATGCCGTGACATGCTGCCGGACGGGAGCCAGCGAATTCAAAATCGGTGACAAATTATCCAGTGTATTTTCCGATTCCGGAGTCCATCTACTCAGGTCCGCGCCCATCGGCATAAATACAAATCCCAGTCTTTTCACCGGCTGTGCTGCCGTGGAAGCAAGGGCTGTTCCGGCAGGAATCATCGCATCGAGCAGAGGCAGAGAAATCGAAGCGCCCAGGCCACGCAATGCAGAGCGCCGGGACAGAGCTTTTTTCGTTAGAAAATTCATAAACCGGTTCCTGCCATGATCTTAACGAAATCTGCCTTTGAGTCGATACAAAAAAAACAGGCCGGAAAACCGGCCTGTTTTTAAAAATGAAATGATGTCGCAGTAAAATTTACCAGGTCCGTCCGCGAGTGTAACCCACGGTGGAAAGCTCACCAATTTGCGGAGGAAATTCCTCGAAGCCCTGATTGTTGATCATCGGCAAATAATTGATTGAAGCGTAAGGCGGACGATAGCTGTCTTTGTAGAGCGGTTTGTGGAAATTGACCACTTCGTAGATTCCGTACTTCAAACGGGCCCCGGCACGCTGCATACCTTGAAAAAATCCGGCTGTCCAAATTCCGGCAACCTGTTCACGTTCTTCACCCCAGCGATGCATTGTCATTGGAATTTCGGTCCAACCATAAATAATGTTGGAAACTCCGCGACCCAGTTTGCGCATGCGGGTATACTTCATCTTCGGCGGCTCATGGATGTCCCCCAGGCAAAACGATGTCACGGCAATAAAGGATAAAATGACTGCAAGCTTTCTCATGTTTCATCGCGAGATTAGCGAGGGGGCAATACCTTGGCAACCAAAAAATAAAATTTTCTCTTTCATCATGGCCAGTTCAAAATTACTGTCACACAATGCATTCAGATCTCGAAAAACTCGTTTCCAGGGCGAAAATTGATTCGGATACCGGAGAAAAACTCAGCAAAGTTCCTCCGGGGACATTTTGCCTGCACCAAAGTTGGGGTGCGGGCAAGGTCGTTGAATTCGACAGACTCAACCTGAAAGTGATAGTAGACTTTGAGGATAAACCGGGGCACGCCCTCGGCATGAAGTTTGCAGCCAAATCACTAACGCCTGTTGAAGAAGACTCCTTTATCGCCAAACGCCATTCCAGCCTGGATGAGCTTCAGGAGCAATCGAAAAAAGAACCGGTTGCTCTGGTAAAGTCCATACTGGAGGAAAACAAAGCCAGACTCATGCTAGATGATCTGGAGCAACTACTCAAAGGCAGGGTCATTTCCGAAGGGAAATACAAAAGCTGGTGGGACAGCACCAAGAAAAAACTCCGCGAAGACCGCCAGTTTGTGGTGCCTTCCAAGCGAACTGAGCCACTGGAGCTTCGAAAAGAGGGCACTGACCCCTGCGAGGCTCTGATCAAAGATTATCAAAGTTCCAGAGACCTCAAAGCCAAGGTCAAAGCGATGGAAAACCTGATCAAAGATGTCAATCTCTTTGAAGACGGTGCGACAAAACTGAAACCTCTGGCTGAAACTGTCGGTGAAGACGGCAGAAAAGGGGTGAAGCTGAATTTTGTTCCGGCCTTTGAGTTGATTCTGGCCCGCGATGAACTGATTTCCAAAGTCAAGGATCTCGAAGCCGATGAGGACTGGGTTCGTATCGAGCAGATTATCGCCGATCAGGAAGATGAAAGAATTGCGGAACTCCTCGAGTCCGTTTCGCTGCACAAAGCCCGCTTAATTCTGAAAAACTTTTCCACTGCTTTCGGTGACGACGGTTGGGTTGACAAGATGCTCGGCATCATTGAGCACACCAATCTGAGAACTATCACGGAAATCTCCAATTATATTATTGGTGAAGGAAACAGTGACGCTGTGATCGATTACTTTGAAAACGGACTGAACCAGCGAACCCTCACTTCCGACGCTCTTGCGTGGATATGCCGGGAGCGGGAACGTCATGCAGAAGTAATTTTTGATCCGTCTCTGAGCCTCTCCGTTATGAGTTCGCTCGAAACTGACCAGCTCAAAGAGGAAGGGGCCGTTCGCGCCGCCAACCGTTTGCGCGACCTGGTTTGCGACGACCGTGATTTGATCCCCGATCTGATCAAAGATGCCGACATCAACACAATCCGGAATTTCGCCAGCCGCCTCGTTTCATCGGCTTCTTTTGATGAATTGACCCGGAAATCGCTTATGGCCCGGGTTCTGAAACTTCATCCCGAAGTGCAGGACCTCGTTGCCGGTCGCGAAGTGGAGGAGGAAGTCATTTTTGTATCCGAGGAAAGTCTCGCAGTGAGAAAAGC
>JARGOZ010000105.1:5100-11627 GCA_029213025.1 Verrucomicrobiales bacterium | reverse complement strand
GGCCTATGATAAATTGATCAAAGAGGAAATCCCGCAAAACCGCGAGGATATCAAAATCGCACGTTCCTACGGCGACCTTCGGGAGAACTTCGAGTACAAATCTTCGAAAGAATACCAGCGTATCCTGATGAAGCGTAAAGCGGACTGGGAACGGGATTTGAGACTTGCCAACCCGATGGATTTTTCCGATCCGGACACCTCCTCTGTATCGATTGGAACCACAGTTGAACTCACGCCGGAAGGCGGAGGGGACACTCTCACCTACACCATTATGGGAGCATGGGACGGCGATCCCGACCAGGGAATTATCGCCTACCTCTCCGAGCGTGGCAGCCTCCTTTTGGAGAAGAAAGTCGGTGATGAAGTGGCTCTTCCTGATGCCAAAGGAGGCAATGAGCATTACGAAGTGACTTCGATCGAAGCTTTTCAAAGCTGATAGTATCGGATTCAACAGGGTACAGTCCCGGACTTAACAGGGTACAATGGCGGATTGTACCCTGTTAGATCACACCACGACAGATTGAACGCTCCCATATCACTGATTATCAACATAGCCGGTCCGGACCGACCGGGGCTTGTTCAATCACTTTCCACAACCATCTCGAATGCGAACGGCAACTGGGAAGGCAGCCGCATGGCGCGGTTTGAAGGACATTTTGCCGGAGTTGTTCATGCCGTGGTATCTCCTGAAAACCTGGATTCTCTGAAAAAATCTCTTATCGCTTTGGCTAGCGACGAATTACTCGTCTCCGTGGTCGAAGGCGGCAGCGGCAAAGCGGAAACCACTCAGGGAGTTGAGGTCTTTTCGCTGGAAGTAGTCGGCCAGGACCGAACCGGAATCGTCAGCGAAATTTCGAGAGTTCTCGCATCGATGGGAGTAAATGTCGAAGAGTTGGCGACTGAATGTTCCTCCGCCCCGATGTCGGGCGAGCGGCTTTTCGAAGCCCATGCGGTGATCGAAATTCCCGCGAATCATTCCGGGGAAACTGTTCAGCAGGAAATTGAAAAAATCGCCCAGGATCTGGCGGTCACCATTTCAGAGTTCGACGATTGACCGCTTCCGCGACCCGTTTACTTTTCAGACTCATGCTACTGGTCATCGATAACTACGACTCCTTCACCTACAATCTCGTGCAGTATTTCGGCGAGCTCGGTGCCGAAATGGAGATTTATCGCAACGACCGGATAACCGTGGACGAGATCCGGAAAAAAAATCCATCGAAGATCTGCGTTTCCCCTGGTCCCTGCACGCCGAAAGAGGCGGGAATCAGCTGCGATGTCATCCGGGAATTCGGCAAAAAAATTCCCACTCTCGGCGTGTGCCTGGGCCACCAAAGTATCGGAGATGTCTACGGCGGAGATGTAATCCGGGCGGGACGACTGATGCACGGCAAAACGTCTTCCGTGCATCACAACGGCAAAGGACTCTTCAAAGGAATTACCAATCCTTTTGAAGCAACCCGGTATCACTCCCTCATCGTGAAGAAGGACACTCTACCGGACTGCCTCGAAATCACGGCGTGGACCGACGAGGATGAAATCATGGGTTTGCAGCACAAAAAGCATCCCGTATACGGCGTTCAATTTCACCCCGAATCGATCCTTACCGAGGAAGGAATGAAGTTACTGCGGAACTTTCTCGAAATGTAGGCATTCGGCAGGAAACGTTTTTTGGTTTGAACTATCGGACGAGTTCAACTACCTGGTTGCGAGTTATGCCTGACCTTTATCCACTCGCCCGGAAAATCCTCTTTCAAATGGATGCTGAAAAAGCGCATCATTTGACTCTGAAAGGGATGAATCTCGCCCATAAAACGGGCCTGCTCGGCTTTTTAACGGGAGCTTCCTCTGAAAGCCAAAATCACCCGGTGGAAGTGATGGGGTTGTCATTCCCCAACCGGGTCGGCCTCGCTGCCGGACTGGACAAAGGCGGGACCGCAGTCGATGCCTTCGGCCAACTGGGTTTTGCTCATATCGAAGTGGGAACTGTCACGCCGCGCCCCCAACCGGGCAATGAGGCACCCAGATTATTCCGTTTGATCGAACATGAAGCGATCATCAACCGGATGGGTTTCAATAATCCCGGCACGACCGGTTTGCTGGAGAATCTGGAGCACTCGACCCGCAGCTCCCGTCCGTTTCAGGGAATTTTAGGCATCAACATCGGGAAAAATTTTGACACCCCCAACGAGAACGCGATCGACGATTATGTGAAAGCATTCGAAGCCGTGTATAACAAAGCCGACTACGTCACCGCCAATTTATCATCACCGAATACAGCCGGTCTCCGGGACCTCCAGAGCGGCGAAATCTGCAGCAAGCTGATCGAGGCTCTACAACAAAAGAGGAGCGAAATGATGGCCGGCGAAGCCGGGAAACAGGTGCCTATCGTGATCAAAATCGCTCCGGATTTGGATGAGGCTGCGATCGAATCACTCGCAAAGGTATTCAACGAATCCGGGGTCGACGGGGTGATCACCACCAACACCACAATTTCCCGGGATTCGGTCGAAAGCCACCCGCTCGGCAACGAAAAAGGCGGCTTGAGCGGGGCTCCCCTGACGACACTTTCCACCGGCGTTCTGGAAACACTTCGATCATCGCTGAACCGCGAGATTCCGATCATCGGATCCGGCGGGGTAATGACAGTTCAGGACGCCGAAGAAAAGCTCAATGCCGGGGCTTCGCTCGTTCAGGTTTATACCGGTCTGATTTATCACGGCCCGGCCTTGATCCGGGGCATAGCGAAACTCTGATAGCCTTAACGCCTACAAGCGGTGCCATACCGCCTGAAATCGCGGCTCATTTTCGCTGTCCATATACATTTGGCTCTGAACCAACCTGAATCCACTCCGGCTTCCCGCATCGATTTTTCGCCCGAAATCTTCCCGGGACAGTGCAATGCAATAGTGCCAGCGATAATTGGCCGTCTGTGGAGACTTCTCATGAACGATCCGGAATCGCTGAACGCCATCTTTATCAAGCCGCCCCTCGACTGCGGTAATCCAGTTCCCCGCCTCCCAGAATGACCTCGATTTCCCACATGATTTGGCCAGAATATGCCGGTTCAATTCTTCCGGAGTCATCCACGGCGTAAATTCATGAGATAATTTCACGGCTTCAATAATCGGCACAGCACATTGATGTTCGCGGCCCAAAGCGAGCCGGGCTGTCGGGATCTCTCCGGTGCCAACCGACAAAACAGACTGCCGCTTTTGTTCCTGTACCGGAAAGAAATTCGGAACAGCGGTATGCTGTACGACCGGACCGGGAGCAGGAAGTCCGGAGGTATAAGCAGACTGAATAGTTTCGACAGGCTGCGGCCCGCTGTCAGTAACGGAATCCACAATCAGAGCTTTACCTGCAATTGCGGTAACGGGAAGTGGCTCCACTACTGCCAGTTTTTTCCGGGAGACAAATTTTTCAGATGCGACTTTGACCGATGCAAGCTCAACGACCGGCGGAGCTGACTCAACCGGCACGGGCAGTTCAATTTTTTCCGACGCGGGTTCCGGAATCTGTTTCGCGACCACAGGAGTCGAGGCGAGGTCCAGCCCCGGTAGTGCAACAGGTTCCGTAGTCGCAACCAGGAGAAAAGTCATTCCCACGACCGCAATCATCATAGCGGGCAGGAATAAAGTGTGCGCCCTTCTCTCCGTTCGATAAATATTCCCGTCGCGGGTGAGTTGAGTGGTGGGACGCAGTCTGTACTTGGGACTCATCATGGTGGATGTATTGAGTTCTCTCAGGTTTTACAAAAAAGCGCGGCAACGAGGATACAACCTGAAGAAACCAAATCGTTTGTCAATCAGTTTGGTAGAACCGCAGAGAATCAGGAAAACCTTCACCGGGTTGTCCGGACCACCTTTTTGTAGTAGAAATCATCTGCCATAGCTTCACGAACGCAGGAATGAACAGGGTCAGGCGGCACACTCTCCTTTTTGCGTTCCCAACTGTCCGCCTTTTCCCGATCAACTGGAAAAAGCCGGTTCTCTCCGGTCCTGAGAATCTCTGAGACACGTTGCATGCAATATCTATCTCCCAGTTTCGCCCCCTCCTCATAGAGGTGAAAAGCCCAGTAAAGATTCTGATCAACACCGTAACCAAGTTCCAGCATTCTCGCGGCATCACGATGCGCCAGAGGGCTGCCCAGTTTTATTGCATCGACAAATGTGTAGTAAGCAGCAAGGCGGTTTTGGTCTACTCCACGCCCCTGCAATTGGGCCACTCCAAACAGGTAGACGGCATTTCCACTGCCGGCATTCCTTGCCGTTTCCAGGTGATACATCGCAGCGGTATAGTCAACATCGGTTCCTCTACCGAAGAGATACGCAGCGGCTATATCACAAAGAGCCTCCAGCTCGCCGGTCCTCTCCGCATAGCGCTCATACCAACGGAAGGTCGCTTCCCGGTCCTCCAACTCAGCGTAGGCCCGGGAAAGCTGCAAATCAAAATTCTCACTTCCGGTGGCAAAGCCGGACATCCAGTCCAGCACCGGCCCGGCGTCAGCTAACGGTGATTGAATTTGCATCACCCGGCAGACTCTCACTAAATCATCGTAAGTCATTCCGTCAGACTTCTCAAACTGTTCGAGCAGATCCTTCACTTTCAATGCCGGGCGGCTTACCGGCGCCGTTGAAAATCCTGCCGGTGCATCAAACTCCTGGCTGATTTGCGATGCCGCAGGGAACAATCCGACCGGGGTTAGAGAATAGCTCGGTATCAATTCTGCCGGAATAACCGGGCCTGTGCTTTTCGGCAGAATTGCCCGCGATTTCTGTATATACACAAACGGAGGTATTGAGTAGGGATTCTTGAGAAACCCGCTATACTTTTCCGCAGTAATCTGATCTTCCTCCCTGAGCAGACGGCCGGGATGATTCGCAAAAGACTGACATACAAAAAAGAGGACCAGAACTGAAACCACCGTAACAATCCCGGTAGAGAATAGCGTCCAGCGCCTCTTCAAAGCGGGCCGGTGCAACTCTGCAAGCGGCGGCAGTTTCTCCGGTCCGGAAACCTGAATTTTGGCTCCCTCCTTGTCGAGATGACAGAAACCCGGAAGCCCTGATATCGATCCGGCAGATTGCCGCTCAAAGACCGTCAGCACCGATGTATTTTGTTCCGCCGAAAAATGTGCCAACAGGGCACAGAAGAACTCTTTTTCCCACTCTGAAGCATTCAGGATTTGCTCGAACTGGTCGATGATCAATAGGCGATGAACCCGGCTATGATCATTCTGCGACCATTTTTCCGGCCATTCCTCCGGAGCGGATTTCGACAATTCATCCGCCGTTGTCGCGCCGGAAAATGCCAGGATCGCTTCGGCCAGCGCATGCAGGATCCCGCTCTCGCTTTCCGGGCTGACAATCACGGTCATGTTCTCCGTTTGGTGACTCCGGAGATGAGGACCCATGTGATCCTCCAGAAAACGATCAGCAGCAACCTCGTCAATGAACAGTGAGACAAGCGAATTTGATTCCCAGAGAACCCTGTCCAGACGGGACAGAGTCACCAAATGCGACCGGGAATACAACGAAGTCATGATTTCCTGAACAAACTCTCAGCCTTGTAGCAGACTAGTCACGAATCGAGGACAATTCAAGCGGCCAAACCAAAGCCGGAACAGACATTTACGAGTCCGGTTTTCAAGGCTATACATGGCCCCGATGATTCACCGCATTGACCAGGCCAGAGAACTGGAGCCCGAGCCGCATAAAATTGGTCGGGGCCGATATCTGAAAAGTATCGTCTACGGCGGGCTGGACGGGATTATCACAACTTTTGCCGTGGTCAGCGGTGTGGCCGGAGCTTCGCTCGCTGCCAAAGTGATTTTGATTCTCGGTGCAGCCAATCTTTTCGCTGACGGAATCGCCATGGCCTTCGGCGACTTTTTAAGCACCAAAGCCGAGAATGAATTTAATTCCTCTGAGCGAAGCCGCGAAGAATGGGAGGTGGCAAACCGTCCCGATGAAGAAAGACAGGAATTGGTAGAAATCTATCGCGGGAAAGGACTCAACGAATCCGATACAGAAACACTCGTGGATATTCTGGAAAAATACCCGGACGTGATGGTGGATACGATGATGGTCGAAGAACTCGGCATTCTTGAAGACGACGAGTCGCCACTCGGCAACGCTCTCGCCACCCTGTTTTCCTTCGTATTCTTCGGTTCGTTTCCGCTTTCCGTCTATTTGATCAGTGAATTTTCCCTGTTCGACAGCATCGGGGATTTTCTGGACAAAAATGCACTGCTGATCGCCTGCCTTATTACCGGATCGACTCTGTTTTCTCTCGGGGCGGTCAAAGCAAAAGTAACGGGCCAAAACCGGATACGATCCGGCCTCGAAATGCTCATTACTCACCCGCCGAAGCGAAAGTAATCTTCCGAAATCGTTTTCCTTCGTCCCGGAATTTTTTATCTACGCTGATGATTTTCACGGCCACACGGTTGGCCGCCTCAGTCAATCCACACACATTGGCAAACCAGAACACTTCCTTATACCCATCGGCATTGGCCGCAGAGG
>JARGOZ010000105.1:0-5090 GCA_029213025.1 Verrucomicrobiales bacterium | reverse complement strand
TCCTCCGCCGCTTCGACAAGCCACGCGGTTTCAAAAGCGCCAATCCCCACATCATTCGGCCCGAACCCGAGATCTACAACGAATGTGTCCACCGTTGCAGAGGTAATTGCGGCATCGAGAGCCATGCCGGTTTTTCTCCGAATCTTCCCCTGGTAATTGCCGCTGTTGAATCGCTCCACCAGTGATGGCAGAAAATTTCCGGCCTTTTTGTACCCTTCGATCAGATCCTGATGGAGAGCTTTTCCTTTCGGCGTTGTAAATTCGGCATTCTCCAGGCTGGCCAACGCTTCGGAAAAGGCATAATTCGATTTGTAGTCGGGAAGGCTTTCGACAAGCTTTTGAAGCTGAGAAACTTCGGCATTTTCCTCATCCGTCCAGACATCGGAGTCAACTTTCGGAGGAGGTGGTGCTTTTTTCTTAGCGTCTTCAATGAAGCTTTCGGCCCGTCTAAGCCGGGCCCGGATAAATTGCTTCATCCGGCTGGTCCTAGCCTTGTCTTCCGCCGATTCGAGTTGAGCTTTTACCTTTTTCAGATCCGAAGCAGACATTTGAACGGATGGATTGGGCAGCTTTTCATAGGCCGCCAGATCGGCGAGGTATTTCCCGGTAACCGGTTTCATCTCAGCAATCCACGGATCGGTTTCCAGAGTCCCAATCCTGCCGAAATCCCGGAGAAAAATGCCGGCTTCTTCGAATTGATCCTGCTCCCAGTTTTTCAATCCCGCAGCGAGCAGTCCAATCGCCTCGAATGTCTCGGAACTGATCCTGACATCGGAACGCAAAACGGGAAGTGGATCGGATAAAATTGCACCAATTTGAGAGAAAAATACATCGTAGGGTTTGTGAGCCGGATCATCAAAACCCTTCTGTTTTCTCAGCGACTGAAAAGCATTCCTTGCGCTCTTTTCGTTCCCCATCAGCAACTCCACGAGACCGTGATTGAACGTATTCCATCCCAAAGTCGGCTGAGTGAAATTTGCATTTCCCTCCAGGTCACTGAAAATATTGAGAGCCTCGCCAAAGCGTCCCCGCACCATCGCACTTCGCCCGGAAAGCATCTTTCCTGCGGCCTCTCTCTCGGCGGCGCTGATGACACGCTCCCCGGATGTGCCGAGAAGCGAAGCGATTTCATCGCTACCACTTTGGCCCTTTTTGGATTGGAAAACGAAAAACAAAACCGCAACAACGGTGACGACCCCAATTCCCAATTTCACGAAAAGACCCTTCCGGTCCGACTTTACGCTGTGGGCGCTTACCTGAGGAACCGCACCCAGTTCATTCTGCCGGATTTGTATCTTTTTTAGCAGTTCATCGTAAGACGAAGGCCTGGCTGCGGCGGAGTAAGACATCATCCGCTCGATGAGCTTCACCGTCGGAAGTGTCGCATTGGGAGCGACTGATTTGAGATCAACTCCTCTCGATTTGATTTCGATCAACTCCTCCAGCGAACTGGTATTGGCCACAAACGGCGGCTGCCCGGCCAGAGCGTGATAGCAGGTTGCACCGAGCGCGTAGATGTCCCCCAGATGCGTGTCGGGCTCGCGAACCAGCTTTTCCGGCGGCACATAAAACGGTGTCGCCCAGATATCTTCATTCTCATCCGCACCGCCCTGCACCACCGCGAGTCCGAAATCTACCAGTTTCGCGGTCCCGTCCTCCGTGACGAGTATGTTTCCCGGCTTGATGTCCCGGTGGATCAAATTGAGTTGATAGGCGGCTTTGAGACCGGAAACGACGTCGTACGCCATTTGCAGGACCTTTTCTTCCGGTAGCGCCCCCTGCTCTGCGATGATTTGCTCGACACTGATCGCGTGCACCAGCTCCATCGCGATGTAAAAATAGCCCCCTTCATGGCCTACCGTGTAGACTTTGACCACGTTGGGATGATTGATCGAAGCCGTCAGTTTGGCCTCCCTCTCGAACATCTCCGTCAACTTACTGTCCAGACTGAGTTCCTGATGAAGGATTTTCAGAGCCACCTTCCGCCCCAGAGTGATATCTTCCGCCGAAAAAACCTGACTCATCCCGCCTTCACCCAGCGGACCGAGAATTTCATACTGTCCCAGCCTGGTCCGAACCCGCACCGCCACATTACAGTGAGGGCATTCGATCTTGGAAAAAGGGGAAAGCGAAGACACGTCTACCCCCTGACCGCACTCAGGACACTGATTTATGATAATATCGTCGGATTCTGAATCCATTTTGAAGCGAAACGGTCAGGTAAAAACAGGGAAAGCCAGAATTCTAACGATTGAGGTTCTGAAAGCCAGCTAAAAGGAAACAATTTGCGGGCAAATTTTCAAGATCCATCATTCCGGTTGCCCCGGCTTCGGTGCGGTGCTTGTTTCCCTAAGCAAGACCTTCCCTATCCATCGAATGGCTATGACCGAACCGCACTCAGATCTACCCGCAATCCCCATTGGTCCCTACACCCTCGGCGGGGACACCCCGCTGTTTATTTTGGGGCCCTGCGTGATTGAGTCTGAATCGTTTATCCGGAAGATCGGTCCCTTGATCAAAGAAATCGCGGATGAGGCCGGGGCCTCTTTTGTATTCAAAGCCAGCTACGACAAAGCCAACCGCAGTTCAGTTGATTCTTTCCGGGGAATGGACTGCCGGGACGGCTGCCAGCTTCTCGCGGAAATGGGCCGGGAACTGGGGGTACCAGTGACAACCGATATTCACACCGAAGAACAGGCCGCCATTGCCGGGGAATACATTGATGTTCTGCAAATCCCGGCCTTTCTCTGCCGACAGACCGATCTGATCAAAGCCGCCGCAGAAACCGGCAGGGTTGTTAATGTGAAAAAGGGCCAATTTTTGGCTCCCTGGGACGTTTCAAACATTGCGGAGAAGCTTCGGACTTTCGAAAACGTGAATTTCTTTATGACAGAACGGGGTGCGAGTTTTGGATACAACAATCTCGTCGCTGATATGCGATCCATCCCGTGGATGCAGGAAGCCGGATGTCGTGTTGTTTTCGATGCGACCCACTCCGTTCAACGCCCTGGCGGTCTTGGCGCAACAAGTGGAGGTGACGGACGTCTTGCCCCGCTTTTGGCACGCTCTGCAGTGGCTGCAGGATGTGACGGGGTATTTATGGAAACCCATCCGGAACCGGAAAAGGCTCTCAGCGACGGGCCAAATCAGGTTCCGCTCGATGAATTGGGTGGAGTCCTCCGCAAGCTTATTGAAATTTACCGTGTCATCCGCAGTTAGCCCCCGGCCGTTTCGTAATGAAGTTCCTACCGAAAATTTTGATTCCTGTTCTGGCCTGCCTCACGCCGGTGGCTCCGGTTGCTGGCGGACCGCATGCCATTCCCGCGGAATTTTCCGAACTCTTCCCGATCGGAAGAACTTTCAGCGGTGTAAAAATCCCTTCCTACACGAACGATGTGCTGAAAACGGTGCTTGAAGCCGAGGCAATTACCCGGGTGAACGACACCTATCTCGATCTGTCGAACTTGGTTCTCAAAGTGTATAATCCCGAAGGAGGAATCGAGTCCACTGTGGAGATGAAGGAAGCCCGTTACCATCTCATCACCGGTCAGCTGCTCAGCCAGACTCCGGCCAAAGTGAATCACGAAAAATTCGTAATGACCGGGGAACAACTGGGTTACGACACAACAACTGAATTGAGTACCATGAAGGGAAACGTGAAAGTTGTGATCCCCAAAGCACGGGAATTTACCGGAAATTTCGGGCTTGACGCTCTCGACAGCAAATAGCCCCGCTACATACCTACCCTACCACGACCAACCAATGAAAACTACCTACTTACTTGCAACCTTACTGGGCCTGCTGGGCTTTGGCGCAACGCAGGCACAGGAAGGCAATTCCGCTTTCCGGGAAATCCTTGAAAACAAGGAAGCACAGGACGTTTTACGAACTTTGAAAAATGATCCGGAAAATGCCGTTCGCGCGGTCCAGAAAAACCCGGATGATCTCGTAAAAAATATGCTGGGGATCTACGCTGAAACAAAAAACGACAGCGACTCTGATTCAGCCCCACCCGCCACACGCTCAACGAAAAGCCAGTCCGAGAAGGCTCTCAACAACATCAACAATATCCTGGCGAAACCCGTTTCCGGCCCCCAGGCTCTCCCGGTTCCGATCGGAGACATCAAAAATCTGAAAATGGACTCGGAACAGTTCAACAAACTGAAATCGGTTGTTGCTGAGAAAGTTCCCCAGCTATCCAAAGTCATCCCGGAAGAAGCTCCGATTATTCCTAAAAATCCTCCCGCCAAGCCGCAGATCACCGAAGTGCCGTCTCTCCCGGAACTGGAAGATCCGGTTGCGACAGCCCCGCCGACTCAGCCGGCCAACCGGGGAACCCCGCTTAATTTCACCTCGCGAAGAGCTCCGGCCACTCCGGTCAGAAATATGGCACCCACAACGCCACAGATTCCTGATTCGCCCGAACTTTTCGCCGCCGCGCCGACGCCGCAACCTCTCGAACGCCGTTATCCGAAACCGAAGAAATTTCAGCCCACTGTTGCGGCAAAAGATTCCAACGATTCAAGGCCCAAACCGAAAACCGACACTATGGTTATCACCTCGAGCGAATCGGAGATGGATAACAAAAACCATCTTCTCACATTCACCGGCGATGTGCTTGTCGAAATGGACGGAATGGAGCTGAAATGCGACACCCTGAAAGTGCACCTGAACGATGCCAACGAAATGGAACGAATCGTTGCCACCGGCGGAATGGTCGAGATCAAAAAAATCGGCGAGGGCGGCAAACTTCAGGTCGCCAAAGCGAAAAAAGCGGAACATGTCGCCGCAACCAACACGACAACCCTCTCCGGTGGTCCACCGTATCTTCAGAACGGGGACCAGTATGTGAACACCGACTCAGAAGATTCGAAAATCATCCTTGGAGGAGACGGCAAATACCGGGTTCACAGCCCCAAAGCAATCGGACGCACCGTTATCGTTGTGCCGATTGGCAACAGCAAAAAATTCACCCAGGACCTGGGTATAGACCAGAAATTGAAAAATATCGGGCGCTAATCCCGGTGAGAACCCCACAAATACCGACCTGCTAATCTATGAGTTATTCTGACGAAATTCCGAACCGCGCC